>JAWOHL010000052.1:0-28265 GCA_046485185.1 Candidatus Fermentibacteraceae bacterium | reverse complement strand
GAAGCGAAGACCATCGTTCCCCCCGAAGCCCGGAAGGTGGTGTGAGCCGTCACCGTTACATCGCTGCCCATCAGACTGGCCGCCTCGTCGACAACCACCATGGTCCCGTCCGACAGGAACCCAACGCCCTGGCCGGCCCCGCGCCCCTTTTTCTGTATTCGGACGGTGAGCTTCTCACCTGGAAGGACCACGGCCCTGCCGGCAGCTCCCACTTCTTCGAGCCTGATGACATGGATGCCCTCTCGTTCAGCCGTGTCGAGCAGCGCGGAATCGGAGCTCAAAAGGGCGATTCCGGTCTGCCGGAGCCACTCAAGCATTCGATGCTTCTCGCGCTCGCCGTCACCGAAATCGCGGAAGTCAAGGAGTCCGCCCGTTTTGCCTACGGCCTCTTCGAGTCGCTGAAGGGTTTCGGTGCCCCTTCGAGCCCTTCCCCTGGAAACAGTGTTCTTGCTTTTCTGAAGGGATTCCAGGCTCAACCTGACCGAAGCGGGAACGGTGAAGGGACCGGGAAGGATCCCGGCGAGGGTAAGGTCCGCAACCCTTCCGTCGATGATCGCGTTAAGGTCCACCAGGACAGGCATGAACAGCCTGGTGCCCCTCTCATCCTCCACCTTGAGGAGGTTGAGCTTCCTTCCCTTTGTGAGGGCGGCTCGTGAGAAAACGTACGCCAGAGAGAAGGGCACAAGCACCAGAAGGTCGGCTCCGCCGGCCCTCAGCCGGATGTCCCCCACATGAAGCACAAGCATCAGGAGCAGGCCGATCGTCAGACCAAGAAACGTGCCTGATGTGATGTAAACGAACCCGTCGGCACGCAGACCGGTCACAAGCCTTTCAAGCACCAGCGCCACGACACCGATGGCGATCCCCGCAAACCCCATCCAGAAGCTTTCCGACGACGCAAACGGGCTTTCAGTTGCGAGCGTCCCCGCAAGCCCGAGAACAAGCACGAACATCAGCCTGCTCTCCCAACCGTTCTTTCTCAGAGCCATTCTTCTCCCTTTTTGTTCAGAAGGTCACTTATGGCGGCGGACAGACCAACGAATCCGGGAGCGCCGTTCTTCTCGGCGTCCGTGTCCTCCCTGGCACCCGCAAGGGTGGAAAACCCAAGGTTGACCGCCTCTGTGTACCTTCTGCCGTAACCGGCCACAGGCCGTACCTCACCCCCGAGCCCGACTTCGCCGCACACCGCTGTGCCCTTTTTCACCGTTTTATCCAGACGGCTCGAAGCCACAGCGAGGCACACCGCGAGGTCGGCCCCGGGGTCACCAATGGTGAAACCACCGGCAACATTCACATAAACATCCTGATTGTCCAAATCTATCCCGCACCTGCGCTCAAGCACCGCCAGCAGCATGGACAGCCTCGCCCCGTCGAAACCGGAAGCCTTCCGCTGGGGGTAGCCGTACCTGGATGGACTTGTGAGCGCCTGCACCTCCACCAGAAACGGCCTTGATCCCTGAAGAACGGCGGCTGGAACCGAACCCGGAACCGAGTCGGCCTCCCTTCGCAGGAAGAGCCCCGAAGCGTTGGACACCCCGGAAAGGCCCGCAGGACCCATCTCGAAAACACCCAGTTCGTTGGTGCCCCCGAAGCGGTTCTTCACGGCGCGCAGGAGGCGGTACTGGTGAGACGCGTCCCCTTCGAAGTAGATCACGGTGTCCACCAGGTGTTCGAGAACTTTGGGCCCCGCGAGGCTTCCGTCTTTCGTCACGTGCCCAACAACGAAAGCCGTGATAGCTCTGGGCTTCGCAAGGTTGACCAGGGCCGACGCGCAGTGCCTGACCTGCGACACGGAGCCGGGGGCGGCCGAAAGGTCGGGGGAGTGAAGGGTCTGCACCGAGTCAACCACCAGAACCCTGAAGTCTCCCGAATCAAGGACCCCCGCCACCGTATCGAGCCTGGTGGCCGCAAGAACCATGAGCCCCGCAGGCGAGGTTCCGATTCGTCCGGCCCTGCCTGCGATCTGTGAGGCCGACTCCTCACCTGTGGCGTAAAGGACGGGTATCCCTCCGGCGGCGAGATTCATGGCGGCCTGCAGTATCAGGGTGCTCTTCCCGATGCCCGGTTCGCCCCCGAGAAGGATCACGCTTCCCACGCTGGCTCCGCCTCCGAGAACCCTGTCAAACTCGGGAAGCCCAGTGGAAAGTCGGGCGCCTGTCTCGCTGGATACGTCACAAAGGTTCACGGGGCCGGCGTTCTCCGGCGGGAGAGTGGCCGGGGACGGGCCGGAAACACGATGCTCCTCCACCATGGTGTTCCAGCTCAGGCAATGGGGGCACTTGCCGCTCCACCCGTGGGTTTCACCGCCGCACTCCGAACAGACGAAGACCGAGCGGGCTTTTGGCATCAGTAGTAACCCTCATCCTGGTGGGCGGGGTCGAACCTGGTGGTGGCGGTGGTGAACACAAGCCGCACCTTTCCCCTGGGTCCGTTCCTCTGTTTCACTACGAGCAGGTCCACGTTTCGATACCTGTCGCTGCTGCCGTCGGAATCGGTCTGGCCTGTATCGGCCCTCTCATCGTGCAGAAACATCACCAGATCAGCATCCTGCTCTATCGCACCGCTGTCGCGGAGGTCGCTGAGCTGAGGTGGTCCGGGCCTTTTGGTGGCGTTCCTGCTGAACTGGGAAAGGGTGATGACGGGGACATGTATCTCTTTGGCAAGGGCTTTCAGCGCTCCGGAGTTCATGGCGACCTTCAACTGGTGGTTCTCGACATCGTCCGCCCCCTTCATGAGCTGAAGGTAGTCGACGAACACGGCTGCGACCTTGTCCTTCCGGTGAAGCCTTCTGACCTTGGCCCGGAGCTCGGCGGAGGTGAGTTCGGTCTTCTCGTTGATCGCAATGGGCAGTTCGGCCAGGTGCCTTGCGGTGTCCTCAAGCTCGAGCCAGTTCTCGGGGCGCAGGGTGCCCTCGATGATGGGTTGCGTTCCGATCCCGCTCATCATGCACAGAAGCCTGCGAACGATCATCTCATCCGACATCTCGAGGCTGAAGAAGGCTACGCACCCCTTTCCCTGACCGGCGATGTGCTTCGCCATGTTCAGGGCAAGGCTTGTTTTGCCCACGCCGGGCCTGGCGGCTATTATTATCAGTTCACCGGGATGGAAGCCCGTGGTGAGCCTGTCCAGCGGTTCAAGACCCGTGGAGAGCCCGGTGACCCCGCCCTGGGCTTCGCTCATCAGACGAAGCGACGCGAGGGCCGAGGGAGCGACATCACCGACCCTGCGGAAATCCTGTTCGGTCATGTTGCCGGCGATGCTGAAGATCCTCTGTTCGGCCTGGTCGATGAGGTCCGTCGAGCTTCCGTCGCCGGACATGACCCTGCGCACCGTTTCGTTGGACGCCCTTACGAGCTGCCTGAGCTGTGACTTCTCCCTGACTATGCCGGCGTAGGCCGTCACGTTGGCCATGTAGGCCACGTCGTTGGTCAGGTCGGTGATGTAGTCAACTCCACCGGCGTCGGTGAAGCCGTCCCGCTTCTGGAACTCGGTGATGGTCGTTACGAGGTCGACCGGTTCGCCGCGGTCGAACAGGGCTTTGAGGGTGGAAAATATCCTTCTGTTCCTGGGGTCGAGGAAGTCCTCCTCCACGAGAATGCCGAACACCTCCACCGCGATGTCGGGATCGAGCAGCACACCGCCCAGCACGCCCCTCTCTGCCTCGGGGCTTCCCGGCAGCCTGTTTTCGGCTTCAAACAACATTTCTGGGCAGGCCTTTCTCCTTGAGTAACGCGGACAATTTTTTCATATCCTCCCAAACGGGCCTTTTCAGGGCGGGTGAACGGAGAAGGGCGGCGGGGTGGTAGGTGACCATCACCAGGGTTCCCCGGAACTCGTGCATGTCCCCCCTGAGCGCGCCTATCCCTTTCCTGGTTCCCAAAAGAGCCAGCGCGGCGCTGGCCCCGAGGGCCACGATGACTTCGGGCTTCATGAGCTCGATCTGACGCAGGAGTATGGGCAGACACGCATCGACCTCGTCAGGGGCGGGCACACGGTTCCCGGGAGGTCTGCATTTCACGACATTCGCTATGTAGACGGACCGTCTGTTCAGACCGATGGCCTCGAGGATACGGTCGAGAAGCTCGCCGGCCCGGCCCACGAAGGGAAGCCCCTGCATGTCTTCGGTCGCCCCCGGGCCTTCGCCTACGAGAAGGATTCCCGAATCGGGGTTACCGGCGCCGAAAACAAGCTTGTTCCTGCCCTGGGAAAGCCTGCAGCGTTTGCATTCGGCAACTTCCTCAAACAGCTCTTCCATGGTCAGTGGAGGGATCTTTGAAGTGACAGGCTCGCATTCTTCGGTGTCGGCCACGGAAACCGTCGCGGGAAGCGAAACTTCCGTTACGCCGAAGCTCTTTACAGCGTTCCAGAAAGGATCCCTCACAACCTCTCCCCAAGAAGACCCGCAATGGCAAGGGCGACGAACCTCTTGGAGCCCGATGGCACGTCGGCCGACGAGCCGTCGGCGAAGATGAGCTCTCCGAGATTGGTCTCGCTTTCCATGCCCTGCCCCGGGATGTCCCCCCTGTTCACGAAAACGGCGAACGACCCTTTCCTTCGCATCTTCTCCAGCGCTCTTTCGCGGCATTCGGGCCCGTACTCCAGAGAGAATGACAGAACCGGACATGGCGCATCAAGTGATTCCAGAAGATCCGGTGTGGGTTCGAGTTCCAGCAGGAAACCGTCCCCCCGACAGAGCTTGCCCGGCGTAAAAACCTTTGGCCTGTAATCGCCCACCGCGGCCGCCATCACCAGAAGATCGGCCCCGGCAACGGCTTCATGCAGGGCCGCAAGCATCTCATCAGCGGTTTCCACCCTGATCAGGGGAACTGAGCCGGGTGGGGCGTCGTACCGGCAGGGGCCGCTGATCATGGTCACGAGGGCGCCGGCGTCAAGGAAGGCGTTGACCATGGAAAGACCCATGAGCCCGCTGGAGCGGTTTGAGATGAAACGAACGTCGTCCATCCCCTCGCGGGTGGGACCGGAGCAGACAATTACCCTCTTCCCCTTCCACGCAGAAAGCCCCGAAAAAACACCGGTATGGTAGGGCACGGCCTCGGGGGGCCACGACTGCGCCGCCAAACGCATTCTCTCCGCGCGGTAGACCGTTTCGATCCTGAGACGGGAGGATGCCAGTGCGTCGTTAACAATGAAGTAGTCGAAGGCACCCAGAAGGGCGACCTCCCGCGCTGCCGCAGACAGCCTTTTCGAAACGGTGTCGCCGCTGTCGGTGCCCCTTCCCGACAGCCTGCGGCCGAGTTCCGCCGGGTCGGGGGGCAGTACGAAAACAAGGACCGCTGCGGGCAGGGCCCTCTTCACCTGAAGCGCGCCCTGAACGTCAATGTCCAGAACAACTGAACCGCCTGAGGCCAGAGTTGTGCGGACCCACTCGCCCGAGGTTCCGTACCTGTTGCCGTGAACCTCGGCCCACTCGAGAAAGTGGCTGGACGCGACCAGTCCGGAAAAATCATTGTGCGAGACGAACCGGTAGTCGAGCCCGTCGCGTTCGTTGCCCCTGGGTGGCCTTGTTGTAAAGGACACGGAGAAAACGGCCTCGGGGAATGTCTCGATGAGATGCCTTGCGAGGGTTGTCTTCCCCGCGCCGGACGGGCCGGCGATCACGACAAGAAGCCCCCTACTGGACATTCGCGGCCTGCTCCTTCATGCCCCCGACAAGCTCCTTCATCCTGATAACGCCGTATACGGCCTGGGGATCAGTGACCTTGGCGCCCATGGTGTTCAGTTCCCTGTGCATTTCCTGGACAAGAAAGCCCAGCTTCATCCCGCAGACGGGCTCGCCGAGTATGCCAAGAGCCTCACGCGCATGGTGCAGAAGCCTCTGGCACTCCTCGGATACATCCAGCCGGTCCGCCATGACGGCCACTTCCTGGACGAACCTTGCTTCGTCGAGTTCAACCTCGCCAAGGAGTTCCCTTATTCTTCCCCTGTTCTTCTCGAAGACTGTCCTGACCCTTTCGCCGTGGGTCGAGGCTATTGGTTCGACCTGTTCCATGAGGGCGCCCAGAGACTCGTTGAAAACCACCGCAAGCCCCGCCCCTTCCCTCAGCCTGGACTCTTTGAGGCCCGCCAGGGCATCGCCGATGACTCCGGTCAGCACCCCTGAAAAGTCTCCGAAACGGGCGGGATCCGGCATCCGGAGGACACCCGGCAGGGACAGGACACCATGGGCCGTCACTCCGGAAACGGTTTGAAACGCCGCCTCTATGCAGGCGGCAGCCCTGACGTATGCTCCGGCCCTATCCAGATCGATCTCGGGAGCGGTTCCGGAACCGTCTTCGGTTTCCACTGAAACCGTCAGTTCGACCCTTCCCCTCTGGAACATCTCCCTTGTCTTTTCATGTGCGGCCTGTTCAAGAGGGACGGCCTCACGGGGGAACCTGAGGTGGATGCTGAGCCCCCGGTGGTTCACCGACCGGGCGGTAGCCGTTATCAGGAAGCCTTTCAGACGCTGCGAAGCACTGCCGAAACCTGTCATGGATTCCATGTTCATCTCCAGATGAAAGGGCGCCTTTGAACGGTACTTATTATTTTCACCCACTGAGCCGTCAACCCGAAGGGAAGAAACACACCGTGGAAGGCATTCATCTGCGCGGATTGATGCCCGCGATCCGTTCCCGGATCACGGGGCTCACATGCAGGGGGGTGTTCATGGAACACGAGCGGGTTCTGTCCCTTGATTTCGGCCGCTTCATGCTCACCCTCGACAGCCGTCCCGAAGCCCCCGGGTTCTCCTTCTCCGGAGGCCGGGTAAAGATCGCCCCGAAAAACCCTTCATGGGAGCACCATCTCAGGGGAGCCACGGTAACCGGTGCATCACAGTCCGGGATGGACAGGGTGCTGGTGCTTGAGTTCGAACGAAACACGGTATACGACCACGGGCCGTGCACGCTCCACTTCGAGATGACTGGAAGGAACGCCAACATCATTCTGTGCCGGAAAACCGACGGCAGGATAATTGCGTGCATCAGGCGCGTATCATCGCGGCAGAACAGATACCGCACCATTTCCCCCGGGGTTCTCTACACGCCTCCACCGCCTTCCGGGCTTCCTCCGGAGAGGTGGTGCGAGTCGGTTCTGCCCCCCGATCCCGCACCCATGGACCTGTGCAGGGTTCTGGAGGGTATAGGCCCGGCAACCGCCCGAGCGATCCTTGGCCGCACAGAGGCCACAGGCTGGGACATCCACCGCGTCCTGTGCGCCCTTGCGGAAAACCTGACCAGCGAGACTGTTCCGGACTGGATCGGCGAGCAGCCCGGGCCGTCCCGGGCTCTCGAAACGAAGGCGCCCGGAACGGCTGAACTGACGGCAAGGCTCACCCGGGAACGGAAGGAACTGACAAGAAAGCTTTCAGCATCGGAAAAAGCCCTCGGGATGCTGGAGCAGCCCGACACTTTCCGCATGTGGGGCAACCTGATCCTCACATACAAAAACGACCTCGCAAAGGGCATGGAAAGAGCCGTTCTGAACGACTACGGCGGAAACGCAGTCGAGATACCGCTCAAGAAAGCCCTGAGTCCACCCGAGAACGCGGCTCGCTTCTTCAGGAAGGCCGCCGGGGTCCACACGGAGATGGAGAGGCTGGAAGGCCGCATCCGCCGAATGAAGAGCAGGCTAACAGAGGTTGACGGCACCCTTGCCCGGATGCCCGGAATGCCTCCTGAGCGGATCACCGAGCTGCTGGGCAGACCGGAAAAACCCACCGAGGCCCGGAAGCCCAGGGAGTTCGTCCTCGAAGGAGGCTGGCGGTGCATAGCGGGAAGGAACGCCAGGGAGAATGAGGAACTGACGTTCAGAACGGCGGCGAGGGACGACTTCTGGCTGCATGCCAGGGGAACTTCGGGAAGCCATGTCATCCTGCGGAGGGACGGCAGACCGGGCAACCCTCCTGAAAAGGTGCTTCAGCTGGCTGCCGACATCGCCGCGCGTCACTCGGGACAGAAGGGCATCATCCCCGTGGACTGCACCCTTGTGAAGTACGTGCGCAGGGTGAAGGGCGCCCCACAGGGCTTCGTGAAGTACACCAACGAGAAGACGCTTTTCGCAACCGTTGAGTAGTGCACCGCCGCACTTGATAGTGAACCACTCGACATCCCTGTTTGGATATATTTGATTCAGGCGAATGAAACTGGTGTTAACGAAACACAGTATCAGTCCAGAGAGACAGGTTGATGTTGAGTGCGGACATAACTTCCCTTATGAGCGGCTTCGTAAGGACTAAGAACCCCACGCTCCTGGTTCACGCGGCATGGCTGTCCGTGCGCCAGGGAAGGATACCTGAAATAGCCCGCAGCGTTCTTGCGGAACTGGTCATGCAACCGTCTCCTGTAACTGATTGCCCCGACTGCCAAATCCGGGGTGTGTTCGAAAAGACCGATCCCTATCTCGGCTGCACCTTCAGCAGGGAGGGTCTTAAAAAGCATTTCGGAGAGCGGTTCGCTTCACTGCCCGATGACTTCCAGGGAACCAGATGGTCATGCGTATGCCATGCCGGAAACGTAACGGTCATCGGAGAGTACTTCGAGGAAAAACGGATATTCCTGGTCGGCAACGGGTCCTGCCGCGAATCCCGCCACTACCACGGCCAGCCCGACGTAAGGCACATACACTCGGTAGTAAGCCGCGGAGGGGATCTGCTGGTGTCCACCGGCGACGCCCGTAAAGCCCTGGACCTGTGGCGCGTGGAGAAAGGACATCCCGTTTTCAAAAAAAGGCTGAGAAAACACTCGGCCGGTTACACGGCGGCGGCAGCTGCAAGGCGCGAGATCTACTTCGGAACCGACTTCAGCAGCAGGGCCAACTGGATAGAGACCCTCGGCGGCAGGCGTCACCCCTATCCGGGCGACTCATACCGATGCTACGTCGAGGCAATGCAGTGCATCGACGACAGGTTCGTCGTATCGGTGAACAAGAGCAAGCTGGAGCGCGGCCGCAAGATATGGTCGGTTTTCGACACCGACCGCGGAGACTTCCTCTACTGTGGCGATCTCATCGCGCCAGCCGGCGCCACCTGAATCACCGAAGGTCCGGGAGAGCGCAGCGCACCCTTTCAGCCGCAGCGTCCAGTTCCCACCTGGCGGGATGGACGAAATGGTAGTGCGCGCCGAACCTCAGGCGAAAGCCGTCGCCGGAGTACCTGGGGATGACATGGATGTGGCAGTGCAGAACCTCCTGCATCGCAGTCTCGCCATCGGCGACAAAGAGGTTTATCCCCTCGCACTCGAGCCCCGAGAGGCGCAGCCCTGCGGCCACTGCACGTGAAACAGTGAACATCCTTTCGCCGACCTCATCGGGCAGGTCGCAAAGGTAGGGGTGGTGAAGGTTGGGAACCACCAGCACATGACCCGTGTTTATGGGTCTTGTATCCATGAAGGCGCTCACGAGGGTGTCGCGGTGAACGAAGGACGCTTCCTCCATCCCATCGAGGATGTCGCAGAAAATGCATGAACTCATTTCATTCCGTCCATATAAAAAACCGGGATAAAGATAACATCGGAAACGCTTGAAAAGGCAACCCCCTGAGCCCGCAGTCACCTTACGCGTCGGATGCTTTTGTCTTATGTTGACACACGCTCTCAACCCGGACCGCGAAGGGGGAGATGGTGGTGGCCAGAGCGATACTGCTTGTTCTTGACGGTGTCGGCGCCGGTGAGCTTCCGGACGCGGCCCTTTACGGTGACGGGGGCAGCGACACCCTTGGGAACACGGCCAGGCACGCAGGGGGCATCCGCCTGCCCGAGCTTCGCAGACTGGGGATGGGCAACCTGCACCACATTCCGGGTGTTCCTCCCGTTCATTCGCCCCTGGCTTCATGGGGCAGATCCATGGTCGCCTCTCCGGGAAAGGACAGTACCACGGGCCACTGGGAGATGATGGGACTGATCCTTGAACACCCCTTTCCAACATTTCCAGACGGTTTTCCAGTGGACCTGCTCGAACGGTTTTCACTTCAATGCGGGAGAGGTGTACTGGGAAACGAGGCGGCCAGTGGGACCGAGATCATTTCCCGGCTTGGTGTGGAGCACCTGGCAACCGGAAAGCTGATCGTCTACACCTCGGCCGACAGCGTGTTCCAGGTTGCTGCGCATCAGGACGCGGTTACGCTGGACGAGCTCTACCGCTGCTGCGGAGTGGCCAGGGAACTCCTCAAGGGGCCGTCCCTTGGGGTCTCCAGGGTTATAGCAAGACCCTTCACGGGACCACCAGGCGCCTTTGAGCGGACAGCGTTCAGGAAGGATCTCTCGCTGGCCCCGGTTGGCCCCACACTTCTCGATTCCCTTGCGGAAGCGGGCATCCCGGTAACGGGCGTCGGGAAGGTCGACGACCTGTTTGCCCACAGGAACATCAGTACGGTGCACGTCGAGTCGAACACCGAGGGCATCAGCGTGCTGCTTTCACAGATTGCCGGTGTTCCCGGAGGGCTCATCTTCGCGAATCTGGTGGACTTCGACACCAGGTGGGGCCACAGGAACGACCCGGCGGGGTTCATCACGGGCCTCGAAGAGGTTGACTCGGCCGTCCCCCGGGTTCTCTCATCACTCCGCCCGGGTGACTTCCTGCTGATCACCGCCGACCACGGCAACGACCCCACTACCGCAAGCACCGACCATTCCAGGGAGTACGTTCCCCTCCTGGCGTTCTCGCCGGGGTGTAAGGGGCGCAACCTGGGGGTCAGGAAGACCCTGTCCGACATCGCGTGCACGCTGTCCGAGTTCTTCGGACTGTCGGCCCGGTTCCCTGGAAACGGCTTTCTCGACGCAACGAAGGAAGAAAATGGATGATACAGGCGATCTGATCGAAAGGGCGAAAGCCCTTATCCCCATGTGCCACTGCCCATACTCCGGCTTCAGGGTGACGGCGGTGCTTGAGGACCGCTCCGGCGAACTGCACCACGGCGTGAACATCGAGAACTCCTCACTGGGCTTGTCCATCTGCGCCGAGCGCGTGGCCCTGGATTCGGCCGTCTCCAGGGGCGTCAGGGGTTTCCGAAGAATACTGGTCTACTCGCCCGACGGGCTGCCCATGCCCTGTGGAGCGTGCAGGCAGGTTCTGGCGGAGTTTTGTGGCCCTGACCTTGCGGTCATTGTAACCCGGACCGGGGAAACCCCGAAATCGTTCATTCTTGGAGACCTCCTGCCCCACGCGTTCATCCTGAACCGGCAGATGTAACCACTCGCTGCAAGGCCGCGGACCGTCCCGGGTCAGCCGCTCTGCATGACCCGTCTTACGGCGGCCCTCAGGGCAATGATGGTCCAGGGTTTGCGCAGATTGAAGGCCGGACCGGAGTAGCCCGATCCCAGCACCAGGCTTCTGTCCGGCAACTCACACGGGAAATCGGGCAACCCCGCCGAAAGGACAAGCGTGTCGCCGGGCTCCAGTGCCTCGAGCGCTTCGTTGGCGGTGGGAAAGACCTGGCACCTCAGGTTCATGTGGCGCAAGACCGTACCCACCGTGCGCCCCTCGATGTCGTTGTCCGAGGCGATAACGACCCTTCCCGACGGCTCCAGGGAGGATCCCGGAAGGTTCACCGTAAAGCGTATGCCTTCGCCTGTCCGCTCCGCGGAAACGGTGCCCTTCATGGCTCTCACGGCGGCGTAGGCCTCGATGAGGGCCGGGTGGCCCGGATTGATGCCGGAGTTGGGCACTGCGGCTTCAATGTCTGCAGTTAATCGCATGATGCCCGTCACACCGCAGCCGGAGAGTGACCAGACCCGCATGGAAACACCTTCTGAAAACTCGCACCCCGCGAATCCCGCCAGACGCATGAAGAATCTCTCAAGAAGCTCGGGTGAGACATGAACGGAGGCACTGGGGGGTATGTCCAGCGTGAAACCGCTGCCCCGGCCCAGAAGATCCTTCACGGTTGGTGACATCTCCTTGAGGAAAGTATCGAGGTAGACAGAGTCTTCGAACTCAACCTCCGGGGGCGTCAAGGATTCCATGTCGTCGGTGATGTCGGACAGAAGCCTGCGGACCGAATGGATGTCGCCCGCCGCCGCGGCGTCGGAGGTCTTCTTCAGCCTTGCCAGCAAATCTCCTGAATAGCTCAACAGGGCTTCCATTCCGGGAGAGTCGCTTCCTACGGCGGCAAGACCCAGCAACCGTTCGGAGGTCGTGTCCTCGACCACCGCCACGATCTTCAATCCAGCCTTGTCACGGCTTCTGTGCCACCTAATTCTGATGCGCCTGGCACCTTCATCCCCTGAGAGCCTGCACCCGACAACACCGTTCTCGTGGGGGCTTGAGGTTAGTTCGAGCCGAAGCCGCCTTCTGTCCCCGATGTGGATCGCGGGGTAGAGCAGGTCTTCAGCGGCCCCGCTGAGTGGAGCGTTGCCCTGCCCCGTCAGGACGGCCCACCTCCTGTCGGAACTGAAGTTGCCGGAGAGGGGGGACAGCGCCCAGAAGCCAAGTGCTGCGGCATCCAGGGCGTTTTCCATGTGATCCCGGCTTCTGCTGAGCGTTGTGAGTTCCGTTGTCTGGGCAGTGGTATCCCGGGCGATGGTGCAGATCATTTCGGAGCGCTCGGTCTTGACCAGCGTGCTGTTGAGTTCGACCGGGTACTGAGTGCCGTCGCCCCTGCGGTGTACCGATTCTATCTGGAAGTGCCCCCTTTTCCTGATCTGCGCGAGGAAGTCACTCCACCATTCGGGGGATATCGAGGGGTTGAAGCTGGAAATGTGAATGCTCTTCAGGTCCTGCCTCTTTACACCGAGCTTTTCCGAGACGGCGGTGTTACCGTAGACGAAGTACCCGCTCTCGTTAAGGAAGTAGACCTCGTCGGTGCTGGCGTCGACCGCGCTCTCCACCAGCCTCAGTCTGTCCTCCACGGCCTTCCTCTCGGACAGGTCGTTGATGATCAGGGCGAACCGGCCGGGCTGCACGCAGAAAACAAAGAAATGAATATGCCTGTGTATCATCTTCGAAAAACCGCACAACTCCACAGGCTCGCCCGTGATGACCACGTTGGCGAAAAGCTCCACCCCGAGGTGTTCCTTCATGTTGGGGAACACCTTGGTGATCCTTTTGTTAAGAACCTTGTCCGCAGGAACGCCCGTATGGTCCTCGAAGGCGGGATTGGCCTCCAGTATCCTGTAGTCCTGAGGCCTGCCCCTGCTGTCCGTGATGATCTCACCTATCACGATACCCACAGGCATTCCGCTCACGATGCGGGAATACTGCCTCTCGCCTGCCTCGAGCCTGGCCAGAAGGTCCCTGGTCTCGGTCACCTCCCTGATGCAGCACACGACAAGGCCCGTGACTTTTTCCGGAATGGCCTTGATAACGAAGCACCTGCCGGCGACTTCAACGTCGCAGCCGGTCGGCAGCCCCGTTGCGAACGCTTCGGTGGCGGGACACCCGGGGCAGGGCCCGTCGAGGTTGAACAGCTTCAGGTGGCAGAGTACCCCGTCATCACCGGAGTGCCACGGACTGCCCGAAAGTTTCTGGGCCGGAAGGTTCATGACCCTCACCGTTCGTGAGCGGTCGATGATGGTCACGCTGCAGTCGACTCCGTCCAGAAGTACTTCGGGTGGTATGACGGGAAACTCCGGACCGTTCAGAAAAACCTCCTCGATGGGTGACGGAACAATTCTACCAATCAACCGCGCCCTTGACGAGCCGGATGCCGAAAGCAAAGAGTACCGGCTCACGGAACCGGAAGGAAAGGGACATGGACAAGAACTACGCGGACATAGAAAAGGGCGAGGACCTTGTAAGGGTGAACGCCAGTGAGTTCAAGGGGCGTCAGTACATCGAGGTGAGAACCTACTACATGGCCGAGGACGGCGAATGGAAACCCACCAGGAAGGGGATCACACTTTCCCCCGACCTGATGGAGAAGGTTCACGAAGCCCTGGGCAGAGCGCTTGGGGAGATAGCGGCGAAAAGCGACTGACCGGCCCTAGCCGCACTCTGTGTAACCACAGTCAAGTTCGCACGACACGCACCCCGACTCGTGTTTGAGACCCGCGCCGCAATTCGGGCATGCTCCGGTGTGTCTGGAAGGCGTTTCATCGGGCTCACGGCCGGCATCTTCCTTCGGCGCTTCGCCCGTCTCGAGGGCCAGGGCAATCGCGTCGGCGCAGCTGTTGATCCGCTGCCCTCCCTGCCAGCCCGGCCTGTTGCAGCTGATCCCCCTCAATTCACGGACTATCGCTTCCGGGGGAACATGGTTGGAAAGGGCGAGGCTGATAATGCGGCAAAGGGCTTCCCCCTGGCTGGAAGCGCACCCGCCGGCCTTCCCCAGTCTGCTGAAGACCTCGACCGGACCCTTCTCGTCACGGTTTATGGTGACGAAAAGGTCCCCGCATCCGGTTTTCATCCTGCGCGTTATCCCCGAGACGAATTCGGGGCGGCTCCTGGGTTCGGAGGCTGGTGTTTTCTCAACGACAGGCTCGCTCCGTCCCAGGTTGAGAACCTGCCTGTCGCGGCTGCCGTCGCGATAGACCGTCACCCCCTTGCAGCCCAGTTCACCCGCCAGAAGGAACACCCGGGCCACATCCTCTCTTGTCGCGCTTCGGGGAAGGTTGACCGTCTTGCTCACGGCATTGTCGGTAAACTTCTGGAAGGCGGCCTGCATCCGCACGTGCCACTCCGGACTTATGTCGTGGGATGTCACGAATATCTTCCGTACATCCTCGGGCACTTCTTCCATACCGGCCAGTGACCCCTTCAAAGCCAGGAGGGACAGGAACCCGTCGGTTCCGAATCCCCTCTCCCGGGCCACTTTCTCGAAAAAGGGAACCACCTCCCGCATCTCTTCACCCTCGTCCAGCAGGTTCCTCCGGGTGAAGGCCAGGGCGAACACAGGCTCGATCCCGCTGGAGCACCCCGCGATGATGCTTATGGAACCTGTTGGGGCGATGGTCGTCACGGTGGCGTTCCTCACAGGTGGCATGCCGTTACGGTCGTAAACGCTTCCCTTGAAGTTGGGGAAGGCGCCCCTTTGCTTCGCCAGTTCCACGCTCTCCCCCAGCGCCTTGTCCGCGATGAAGCTCATTATCCGTTCAGCGAGACCCAGGGCCTCATCGCTGTCGTAAGGAATTCCGCAGCTGAAAAGAAGTTCGGCGAACCCCATGACACCCATGCCGATCTTCCTGTTGCCGGCGACCATGGTGGCGATCTCGGGCAGAGGGTACCTGTTGACCTGGATCACATCGTCAAGAAACCTGATACCGCAGCGGACGGTCTTCTCGAGAAGGTTCCAGTCGACCGAGCGCGTTTCCGGAACCCCCATGACGCTCAGGTTCACCGACCCCAGGTTGCACGCCTCGTAGGGAAGCAGGGGTTGCTCGCCGCAGGGGTTGGTCGCCTCGATATCGCCCACCAGGGGAGTGGGGTTGGCCCTGTTCATCAGGTCGATGAAGATGATCCCCGGTTCTCCGCTGGCCCAGGCTGAGTCCACGATGGCACCGAAGACCTCGCGGGCTGAGAGAGCCCCCGTCACTTCACGTGTCCTGGGGTTCACAAGGCCGTAGTCACCCCCCGCCTCCAGAGCGGCAAGGAAAGAGTCGGTGATCGCCACCGACAGATTGAAGTTGTTCAGATTCGCCATGTCGCGCTTGCAGTTGATAAAGGCCATGATGTCGGGGTGGTCGACCCTCAGAACGGCCATGTTGGCTCCGCGCCTCACGCCTCCCTGCTTCACCGTGTCGGTGGCCCTGTCAAAGACGGTCATGAAGGAGATGGGGCCGCTGGAAACACCCATTGTGGTCCGGACAAGGTCCTGGGCCGGCCTGATCCTGCTGAAAGAGAAACCTGTCCCGCCACCGCTCTTGTGAATGAGGGCGGTGTTCTTCACAGCGTTGAAGATGCTTTCCATGCTGTCTTCCACCGGAAGGACGAAACAAGCCGAAAGCTGGCCCATCCCGCCTCCCGCGTTTATCAGCGTGGGGGAGTTGGGAAGGAACTCACCCTTCGTCATCATCCTGTAGAAAACCCCGGCCCATTCAGTCGCGTCGCCGCCCCATGCCTGTTCCGCCGCGGCGACGGCTTCGGCCACCCTCCGGAACATGCCGCCCGGGGTTTCGAGCAGCCTTCCGTCCTCGGAGCGCCTGAGATAGCGTTTCGAAAGAACCCTGAGGGCGTTGTGCGACAAAACGGGTTCGGGATATGAATCCCCCTCATCCCGGGGCGTTGCTGCAGTGGCCTCGTGGCCGGGCTTAAGGCTGTCGAACAGATCCGGTGTGCTCATGCTCTCCCTTCCCGGGACTGGTCAAAGCTATTCATCCTGCACCCGGGAATCAAGTCACGTGCTCTTGCGAAATCGGGCACCGATTCATAGTTTCCACGGGTTCAAGGCTTACGGCTGATATCAGACGACGGGAGGATGTTTGAAAAGGGCAGCTATGCTGGGTGCCTGGGTTCTGTGCCTCACGGTTCCCCTTGTGTTCACGGCTCCGGCTTCAACCATCTCAAGGGTTGACGAGACAGCGGCCCTTGCGGTCACTCTGGGACCCGGCAGTTACTTCCTGGGACCCGAAAGCCTCGTAGTAACCGGGAACGACACTCTGCATGTCACGGTTTCCTGTTCCAGACGGCTCGACCCACCCCGCGATACCCGCGTCATTGGTTACACTGCCCTCCCCGACGGGGCTTCATTCACAGTTGTTCGGGAGGTTCCAGAGTGAACGCGGCGAAGAAAGTGTTCATGATCCTTTTCCTTCTTGCCGCGTGTTCGCTGCCAGGGTGCGGCGGCCCCGAAACTGAGAACACAAACGGCGAAGAGGCGATACCGGTGGTCAGTCTGCCCGGCACATTGAGCCGCCCTGATACCAGTGGATTCACTCCCGTCCCGACCGACTCCCTCGACGGTGTTCTCCTCTACATCTGGATCCCCCTCGAGAACTGTGACCAGAGCGATCCCGACCTCGTGTTTCTGGCCACTCTGGCGGGAAGCGGTATTCTGCCGGCTCCGGTCCAGTTCGATACCGACTCCCGGAATGCCTCGCAGTCCGTGCTCAACAGGCTGGGTCTTCCCCTGACGGCATACCTTGGCGACCAGAGCCTGCTCGACTTCGTCGATCCGACCATCCTGCCGGCGGCGGTCCTCGTGCTGCCGGGCGGCATTGAGCACAGGGCGGACGGAGTCGGCTGCGCCCAGCGGCTTCTCAGGGACAGCCGGTGAAGCATTTCCTCTTAAGCGACGCGCATCTCACTCCCGAGGGCACACCCCATCCCGGAAGGGAAACACTTCTCAGGTTCCTGCGGGACCTCGCGGGGGCTGAACCCCAGACGCTGTGGATACTGGGTGACCTTTTCGACTTCTGGTTCGAGTATTCCAGGCTCATCCCCGCCGGGTATGGAGGCGTGCTTTGCCGCCTCAGGGCACTATCCGATGCGGGGTGGACCATGAACTTCATACCGGGCAACCATGACTGGTGGGTGGGAAGACTCTTCTCACGTGAGACCGGCATGAGCATCCTTCGGCAAACCCCGCTCAGGGTCGACCTGGGAGGCATTAACGCTGTTCTGGCGCACGGAGACGGCATGGGCCGCGGTGACTGGGGCTACAGGGTGTTCAAGCCTGTTCTCAGGGCCGGGATATCGAGTTTTTTTTATTCCCTGCTCCACCCCACGCCGGCCACGGCGTTTGCCATGACTTTCAGCGGCACCAGCAGGAAGTACCTGAGGAAAAAGGTCAGGGTGATTCCCCGGCATCTCGGGGCATGGGCCGGTAAGCAGCTCGAGAACTGCGACCTCGTGGTTACGGGCCACACCCATGTTCCTTCGTTCACCCCCATGGCCGGTGGGCTTTTCGTGTCGCTTGGCGATTGGATCGGCTCCTTCACATACTTGAAAGTTGAAGAAGGGATACCCTCGCTTGAGCGCTTCGACGGCTGACACGACACTGACGGTTGTGATCCCGGCATTCAACGAGGCCGGGAGCCTTCCGGAACTTCTCGAAGAGGTATCAAGGGCCCTGGACGGAAGGGTCTGGAATGCTGTGATTGTAGACGACGGCAGCACCGACCAGACCTGGAGCGTCATAACGAACCTCTCCCGGCTTCACCCCCTCACCGGCCTCCGGTTCGGCCGCAACCAGGGAAAAGCCGCAGCCCTCGCCGCCGGAATCCGTGAGGCTCGGGGCGGCTGGATCGCCACCCTCGACGCAGACCTTCAGGATGACCCCTCGGAGATCCCCGCCATGATAGACCACGCTCTTGAAAACGGGCTGCAGCTTGTGAGCGGCTGGAAAAAAGTGAGGCACGACCCGGCCGACAAAACGGTCCCCTCACGGCTGTTCAACGCGGTTGTCCGCAAGTCGACGGGCATCAGGCTTCACGATTTCAACTGCGGTCTCAAGGTCTACCGCCGAGACGCGGCGCAAAGCCTCGACCTTTACGGCGAGATGCACCGTTACACGCCGGTGCTGGCAGCCATGAACGGTTTCAGCGTGGGCGAGGTTCCCGTGAACCACAGGCCCCGAAAGTACGGCCGGAGCAAATACGGCTGGGTCAGGTATTTCAGAGGCTTCAGCGATCTTCTTACCGTGCTCTTCCTCAACCGTTACTCGTTCCGCCCCCTTCATTTCTTCGGGGGCATCGGAACCGTGCTCACTGCCGCGGGTTTCGTTATCAGCGCCTACCTCTCGTTTCTCTGGTTCTCGGGCGATTCCATCGGAAACCGCCCCCTTCTCCTCTTCGGGGTGTTCCTGATGCTCGCGGGTTTTCAGTTCATTTCAATGGGTCTCCTGGGCGAGATGATACTGAGGTTCAGCGGAAGCAGGCCCGCGGACCCGGTCGAGAGAACCGGCTGAATGAGAATTTGCCTCCTGGGTCCCTTTCCACCTCTGAGGGGGGGGATATCGCAGTTCAACTCCCGCCTTGCGGATGCTCTTGAGCTTGCGGGACACCAGGTTGTGAGGGTCGGTTTCAGGTCGCTCTACCCCGGTTTTCTGTTCCCCGGCAAAAGCCAGTACGAAAACCCCGGGGCTGTCGCGCCCAGGGCCGACATGCCGTTGCTTCGTCCGACCAGTCCCTTCTCATGGCCCGGTGTCCGCCGAAAGATCTCCTCGCTCCGATGCGACGCGGTGGTCGTTCAGTGGTGGCACCCGTTCTTCGCTCCGTGCCTTTCAGCCTGCCTTCCCGGGGGCATTCCCTCGGCTGCCGTCTGCCACAACCTGCACCCCCACGAAGGGTTCCCTTTTTCGGAAGCCCTTGGAAGGCATTTCCTTAACAGGATGGACAGCATCGTCGTTCACGGCGAGGCCGACGGCGAAAGGGCGGCTTCATTCCGGGGAAGGGTCGTCAGACTTTTCCACCCCATCTACGACCAGTACCTTTCAGGCGCGCCCTCGAGGGAGGAGGCCCGGAGCAGGCTGGAAATTCCTGATGACAGTACCGCACTTCTCTTCTTCGGGCTGGTCAGGCGTTACAAGGGGCTGGACATTATGGTTCAGGCCATGAAACTTCTGCCCGAAAAACACGTTCTCATCGCCGCGGGAGAGAACTACGGCTCCGAGGGCGACCTTGCGGTACTCGCGGCTCCCCTGGGCGGGAGGTTTCTCAGGTTCAACACCTTCATCCCGGACGTTGATGTGGGGCTTTACTTCAGAGCGGCCGACATCGTGGTCCTTCCTTATCGCACCGCCACCCAGAGCGGCGTTGCCCAGATAGGGCTGGCTTTTCGCAAACCCATGGTGGTCACCAACGTGGGAAGTCTGGGGGAAACGGTGTCGCCGGGAGTGACGGGCGAAATAGCCGAACCTGACCCGAAGGCCCTGGCTGAAGCCGTCACAAAGTGCCGACACCTCCTCGACGACCCGGAGCTGGACGCCAGGGTCGGGGAATGGGCCGAGCGCTTCAGCTGGAAGGTCTACGCCGAAAAACTCGTCCGGGGGCTTGCATGAGGATCTACCTCACGGGCGCTGGAGGCTTCATAGGGGGTACCCTGAAGGCTCATCTCGAGAGGGCGGGACACACTGTCATTGCCCATTTTGGGGAATCGGACGGGCCCGTAAGCGTCCCCGGCAACGCCGAAGCCGCGGTGAACGCCGCGGGAAGGCTCGTAACGGGCGGGTCTTCACCGGAAGAGGCTACAGCAGCGAACACCGTGCTTCCCGAATCGATGGGCAGACAGTGCATGATCCTCGGGGTTCCGCTGATCCATCTCAGCACCCCGGGTGTTTGCGGACTGGTCGCTGAAGGCTCCGAAGACGCCCCCTACTCTCCCGAGGGCATTTATGAAAGATCAAAATCCGATGGTGAAAAACGGCTTCTCGCGCTGGGTATTCCCGAAGGCGGACTGACGATCCTGCGCCCCGATTTCGTGTTCGGCCCCGCAGACCCTCACAAGCTGCCTCTGTTCCGCCAGGTTGCCAGGGGCTGGTTTCCGGTAGTAGGCAGGGACGGACCACGGACAAGACCGACCCATGTAAGGGACGTCTGCCGCGGCGTGCTGTCGGCGCTGCCGGGGGGAAGGCTCACGGGAGGGGTTTACAACATAGGCGGCCCCGAGGTACTCACGATGGGGGAAGTGGCAAGGAGGACCGCTGCCGCAATGGACAGAAGCGTGGTCATAGTGCCCACCCCCGTTCGTCTGCTGCGGCTGGCTCTTGCGCTGGGGCCACTGCGCCCGAAAGCGCTCACCCCGAGCCGCCTGAGGCTCTTCGGGACCGACCGCTTCGTATCCCTTGCAAAGGCCTCTGCGGCGGGCTTCACTCCTTGTTTTTCATTCGGTGAGGCGGCGACGGACGCCATCGCATGGTACAGGGGGGAAAAGCTTCTGTGAAAAGGCCCGTGTTCTGGATCAGGCTTGGATTCTTCATTCTTCTTCTGATCGCGGGGCGTCACCTGTGGCTGGCAGGAGGGGAATGGCTGGAAAGCGCGAAGGAATTCCCCTGGCGTCTTGACCCCCTCCTTCTCACCGCCTCTTCCCTCCTTCTGCTGATCGGTCTTTTCTTATCCCCCGAGGGTTGGGTAATGGTCTGTCGCGAGCGGGGTATAAAACTCTCCCGTCGTGAGCTTTACGCTGTCTGGTTCGGAAGCCAGCTCGGCCGGTTCATACCCGGAAAGGTGTGGCTCTTTGCGGGACGTATCGGGCTTCTGAAAGCCCGTGGGTATTCCGTGGGGAAAACCGCCTCCACCCTGGTGCTCGAGCTTCTCTTCAGCACAGCTGCGGTGGGCTTCATGGCCCTTTTCGTGGGAGTCTTTCACCCGGGGATAGCCGAAAGCCCAACCGTCAGGTGGGCCATTGCCGCCGCAGGTATCGCGGCCGCCCTGCTTCCCCTTCTAAGCCCCCTTCAAAAGCTGGTCTTCAGAATAAAGAAGGTATCGTTCAGGCCGGTTCCACTGCGGCACTCTCTGATGGTCACGCTTTTCTACATCGGAACATGGATGATTCGGGGCACCGCGATGTGGATGTGGTTCCGCGGCATGGGGCTCGATGCGGGGCTGCTCAGATGCATGGCTGCCGCGCCGCTTTCATGGCTCGCAGGGTATATTGTCGTTCTGGTTCCCGGAGGCCTTGGGGTCAGAGAGGCTGCCGCGGCGCTGATAGCTCTACCAGTAGCCCTTCTGGCACCGGGTATAGCCGCGGCGGGCGGACAGCGGATCATCATGACGGTCTGGGAAGTCGCCCTCGCGGTTTTCACCGCTGGAACCCTCAAGAAAGCGAAAAGGGAGGCCCTCGATGAAGAAACCCGCTGAAGCGGCTAAACTGTGGGGTCTGCTTGTTCTTCTGTCGGTGCTTGTCTACTGGCCCGTGTTCTCTTCCCCGAGGCTCCCCGGTGGTGAGCTGAGCGACACCGTTCACCAGGGCTACCCTTTCCTTGCCTACACCGAAGCCTCGCTCAGGCAGGGCGAACTGCCGCTCTGGAACCCGCTGGTCTTTGGTGGTGTCCCCTTCTACGCATCATTCAGCGCGCCGGTGTTCTATCCCCTCAGGGGTCTACCTCTTCTGCTGCTGGGTCCCGAGGCATCAGTGAGGTTCCTGTTCCCGGTTCATCTTGTCCTTGCCGGTTTCTTCGCATGGCTTCTTCTGGGTGCCATGGGAACCTCCCGTGAAGGCAGGTTCGCCGGAGCATTTGCTTACTGCCTTGGCGCATGGGCAAACACCCTTTTCTATGCAGGGCACGGCAGCAAGGTCATCTGCTGGGCCTTTCTGCCGTTGCTGCTTTATGCGGTTACAAGATTCATGACGACCCGCAGCGCGAAGTGGATAGGGCTGGGAGCCTTGGCCGTGGGCATGCAGGGACTCTCCAGCCACCCTCAGATGATGATCTACTCCGGGGGGATGGCGGTGGTCTTTTCCCTGTGGCGTCTGGGGCACCCAAGGGAGTGGTGGTGGAAGATCACCGGCTTCGCGGCGATGATGGCGCTCGGTATCCTGGTCGCGGCTGTTCAGCTCTACCCGGGCTACCTGTTCAGCGCTCACTCCACAAGGGGCGATGGGCTCGACCCCGCCACAGCGGCCAGCTACTCCATGCCCCCCGAGGAAACCCTCACCATGCTCCTCCCTTCGGCCTTCGGCCTCAGACACGGTTTTACCGACAGCACGATCTCGGGGGTGCCGGTGTACTTCGGAAGGCTTGGCCTCAGGCTCAGCAGCGAGTTCACAGGGGTCCTGGTGTTCATCATGGCCATGGCGGGCTTCGTCGCGGGCCGGGACAGGAAGACCAGGGGCGCCCTCCTGACCCTGGCCATCGTCGGGACTGTGGTCTCATGGGGGGGGTACACGGGCCTCTTCTCCCTTCTGTACCGCGCCATCCCGCTTTTCCAGAAGATCCGCGCTCCGCACATGGCGGCTTTCATCACCACCACATCGGTCGCCCTGGCTGCCGGACCCGGTTTCGACGTGTTCTTCTCACGCGGCGCATCGCGCAAACAGATCATCGCCGTGGCGGCCGCTGCCGCACTTTTTCTTGTCACACTTCCCCTGGCCGGCGCCATAAGCGAAGCTCTCCAGGCCCCATGGTGGAAAAGAATGGGCGTTCCGGGCGGTTCGGGCTACGAATTCATGGTAAGGCACAGGGGCACACTGCTCCGGGCCGACCTTCTCAGGGCTCTGCTTTCCTCATCGGCGCTGCTGCTGCTCCTATATGCATCCCTGAAGTTACGCATGAAGGTGTGGCTCTCTGCCGCCGGGGTCGTTCTGATCACGGCGTTTGAGCTTGTTCCCTTTAACAGGAACTTCCAGGTCTACCTGAACCATACCACCCTGGAGGGAATGTACCGGGCCGACCCCGAACTTGCGGAAATGGCCGGCAGTGGACGGGTCTTCCCCGGGGGTAACGAACTCGTTCCCCTTGGCATCCGTTCCGTGACCGGGTATCACGCGGCGAAACCGGCCGTGGTGGACAGGATGGTCACCCTTCTTTCGGGAGCAACCCCCCGGATGATCCACCAGTTCGGCGTCACCGCCTTCAAGTTCCCCGAGGGTGCCTTTTCCTGGAGCGAACTTCACTCAGCCCTCTCCGAAGACGACCCCACCCTCTCCCCGACCCCCATGCCCCGAGCGTTCATACCCGCCCGGGCCGCAAGCGGAACGGGAGAGCAGGGCTTTCAGGCCCTTGTGGCGGGCTCGGACGTTCAGGCCATTTCAGTCATCGACGCTTCGGCTGACGACATCCCCGCGGTCTGTTCGGGAACCGTGCGCATAACCGTCGACACACCCCACGAGGTGATACTCGGCACGTCTTCCCGCTCCACCGCAGTTGTGGTCCTGGCAGACACCTGGTATCCGCGGTGGCGTGCCGAGGTCAACGGAATCCCAACTGAGATACATGTGGCAAACGGCTGGATGAGGGCGGTGACAGTCCCACCGGGAGACAACACCGTGCGTTTCCACTATGACGGCTCCGACGTCATCCTGGGCAGGCATGTCTCAATCCTTGCAACCGCCTTGGCCCTGGCGCTGCTGCTTCTTTCCGGAAGGCAGCGGAAACGCCGGTGAAGCATCTTCTGAAAAGGATAGAAGCGTGGCTGGGGCCCCTGCTTCTTGTGGGGGCCGCCCTGTACTTCCGGTTCAGTCTCTTCCCGGTCTGGAAGCCCAGGCTTCTAGCCTTCTGGCGCGAAGCGGGAGAGAGCCGAAACTGGACCTACATCGCCCTCTCGGCGCTGTGTCTCATCCTGGGCTACTACTTCGCCCCCCTGGCGTGGCAGAGGATACTCAGGGCGCTGAAAATCCCGGGGGTGGACAGGGGCACGCTTCGAAGGAACTGGTTCGTGACCCAGATGGGAAGCTACATACCGGGCCGACTGTGGATGGTCCTGGGCAGGCTGGCGTTCCTCACCAGGAACGGAACCGGCTCTGTGAAGGCGGCCACAGCAATGGTGCTGGAGAATATCTATCTCCTTGCCGCCCTTGGCCTCCTGACGCTGCTGGCATTGCCGTTCATCAGCGCGTCGTCGCTTCCGGCGGGGCTGACAGTTGCCCTTTGGATCTCGGCTGCTCTGGGTGTCCTCATGCTTCTTGCCCCCGGGATCCAGAGGCTTTTCGCCAGAAAACTGGCCCATCGCCTGGGAACCACGGTGGATGAGCTTCCACACATCAGCCACAATCACCAGGCACAGTTCATAGGGAGCCATCTGCTCTCATGGTCACTTAGGGGGCTCGGACTCTACTTCTGGTTCAGGGGTTTCGGGGTGCCGCAGTCGGACCCCGCACACTCCCTTTTGATCCTCTGTGTCATCGCCTCTCCCGCTTCCTGGCTGGCGTCGCTTCTCATGGTATTCATCCCCGGCGGGATCGGCGTGCGCGAATCGCTTCAGGGCCTGATGGTCGCAAGCTTCGTTCCCGGAGGGATGGTGGTGGCCACCGCAATAGCCCTTGGCCAGAGGCTTCTTCTGATGATGGTCGAGGGCGTGTTCGCTCTTTCGGCCCTGGTCTACCAGGCTCTCGCCAGGCACTACCCGGTTCAGGTGAACCATGCTGGCCAGCTCTTCCATCTGCTTTTGAGCGTCTGCAGGGCGTGGTGGGCGAGGCTCGGTCTTGCAACACCTCCAAAGCCCATCAATGTAACGTTCTCCGTCACCAGGAACTGCCAGTCCAGGTGCAGGACATGCTTCATCTGGAAGCAGGATTGCCGGGAGGAGCTTTCCCTTCCGCAGATCGAGTCGCTTTTCCGCTCCATAGGGTGGACGTACTTCTTCAACGTGTCCGGGGGCGAGCCGTTCCTGAGGGATGATCTTCCGGAAATCGTGGGGCTGGCGTGCAGATACATGCGCCCGGCTGTCATCCACATTCCCACCAACGCACTGGCACCCAGGCGGATCGAAGCCATGACCGAAAGGATCCTTTCGATCATGGCGGCCGAGGCGCCGGGAACCGTACTAACCATCAAACCCAGCATGGACGGTGTCGGCGCGGCTCATGACGAGATAAGGGGGGTTCCCGGTAATTTCGACAGACTGATCGACACCCTTGAAAGGCTCAAAACGCTCAGGCAAGCGAACAGCAACCTTCATGTCGGGGTTGGCACCGTCATCTCACGGTTCAACGCCGCCAACCTGCTCGAGATAATAGATTTCGCGGGAACCCTCGGAGTGGACACCTTCATAAACGAAGTCGCCGAGGAGAGGGAGGAGTTCTTCAACATCGGAAGCGGCATAACGCCCGGGGGCGAAAGCTACGGCGGGATAATGGAAGTGTTCAAGAAGGCCGTCAGAAGCCGCATGAAGGGTATGCGCCCTCTTTCCAGGGTGACCACTGCAATGAGGCTGGTCTACTACGACATAGTCACCGAGTACCTTCGGACAGGCAAACAGGTCATCCCGTGCTACGCCGCCCTCATGAACCTTCACGTGAATTCCGACGGCGGGATATGGCCGTGCGCGATCCTGGCGTACCGGGGTCAGATGGGCATCGTGGGGGATGACACCGATTTCCTGGACATCTGGAAATCACGAAAAGCTGCTGATATCAGGGCCTCGATCCGGCGGAAAGAGTGCGCCTGTCCCCTTGCCAACCAGGCCTACTCGAACATCCTGCTTCACCCGAAGAGCCTTCTGAGAGTGGTGTGGATAGCCCTTACGGGCTAGGGCCTGAGCACTTCCTGACCTTCCAGTGTGACCTTTATCATGGTGGAGGTCTTGCGGCGGGCCAGCTTGCCGCCGTCCAGCATCAGGTCAACTCCCGAAGCGACCTTGAGGCTCACCTCGTCCAGCCCCAGGGGCTCGATCCCTCCCCTGAGGTTGGCGCTTGTTGTCACCAGGGGCATCACGGACTCGAGTACCCTGACCGAAAACGGGTCGGATGGCACCCTGAGGGCAACCGTTCCGTCGGCGGCGCAAACCCATGATGGAGCCCTGTCGGAAGCGGGAAGCACAAGGGTGACAGGTCCCGGCCAGTGGGCTTTCATCAGTTCGAGGGCTCCGGGAACCGGTCTGGAGAAGACGGATGCGGCTTCGATGGAGGGCACCAGCAGTATGAAGGGCTTCTCCTCGGAGTAACCCTTCAGTCTTCCCACCCTTCTCACCGAGTGCTGCATGGCCGCCGGACAGAGAAGGCCGTATACCGTGTCGGAGGGGTAGATCACAAGGCCGCCTCCCAGAAGCACTGAAACCGCCATCTCGACCGCTTCGGTCGCGGGCCTCTCAATATCTATGTCAACCGTCCTCGCGGCCATGTTCATCCTATCCTTTCAGCCACACCCTTGTCGAACAGCGCCAGAATTCTGGCTGCCAGATGCCCGGCATTAGCCGCGCCGTGTGAACCTATGGCGACCGTTGCCACCGGAACGCCCTTGGGCATCATCACAGTGCTCAGAAGCGCGTCGAATCCGTTCAGGGGACCTCCCTGAATGGGAACCCCGATGACGGGCAGCTTCGTGTTGGCCGCAACGGCCCCTGCCAGATGGGCGGCAAGGCCTGCCGCGGCGATGATGATCCTGATCCCCCGCCCGGCGGCGGTCCTTGCATACTCGGCAACCTTTTCGGGCGTTCTGTGGGCGCTCATCACGGAGAATTCCCAAGGAATACCGTATTCGTCCAGAACCCCGCATGTTTTCTCCATCGTCTCCCGGTCGCTCTCGCTGCCCATCACTATCCCCACAAGCACCAGGTCATTCATAGCACCCTCCCTATGTCTCGTCTGCAGGTCATACCATCAAAACTTATAGAATCCACGGCTCCGTAAGCTTTTTCGAGGGCCTGCCCAAGGTCTTCACCCGATGCGGCCACCCCCAGCACCCGGCCCCCGGCAGTAACGATCTCCCTCCCCGAAAGGGCCGTTCCCGCATGGAACACCATCGCGTCGCCCACATTGTCCAAACCCTTTATCACGGCTCCTTTACGGTACTCGCCGGGGTATCCCGCCGAGGCAAGGATAACGACCGCTGACGCGCCTGGCAGGACCAGGGGTTCCGGAAGCTTGCGGCCCAGGGCGGCCGCCATTAAAAGTTCGGCCAGATCGCCGCCGAGCAGGGGAAGGACCGCCTGGGTTTCGGGGTCGCCGAACCTCACGTTGAACTCGAGCACCTTCGGCCCTTCGCGGGTGAGGATCATCCCGGCATACAGCACTCCCCTGTAGTCGAGACCCCGGCCCTCCAGTTCCCGAAGTACCGGTTTGAAGACAGTCCGCTCCATCAGAGAGGAGAAACCTTCAGGGAGTCCGCAGGGTGGGCATACCGCACCCATGCCGCCGGTATTGGGCCCGGTGTCGCCCTCGCCTATGCGCTTGTGATCACGGCTGGGGGGGAGGATAACGGCCTCGGTTCCGCTGCACACAGCCATCACGCTCACCTCGGGTCCCGAAAGCCTCTCCTCCACGACCACCCTGCCGGGAGGGTTTGAAAGCAACACATCAAGGGCTTCCCGGGCTTCCCGAAGAGTATCGGGCAGGACAACGCCCTTGCCCGCCGCCAGGCCGTCCGCCTTGATCACCCAGTCGCGGGGTTTCCCGCCCATGAAGGCAAGGGCATCCCCGGAGTTTTCAAAGAACTCCCCCGAAGCGGTCGGAACCCCTGCGGCGACCATCACTTCCTTGGCGAACCACTTGCTGCTCTCCAGTCCGGCACACCGGGCCCCGGGGCCGAAGCAGGGGATCCCCGCGGCCCGCAGCCTGTCTCCCAGGCCCGAGGCGAGGGGAGCCTCGGGACCCACAACGACCAGATCGACCCCGTGATCAACAGCCACCTGAAGGGGATCAGCGGGTGTGCTCACGTTCAGGGCAAAGACGGCCGTTCCGGGGTTTCCGGGACTCACAAGGACTGTGTTCCCGCTGGTGCGGTCAAGGGCCCAGGCCAGGGCGTGCTCCCTGCCGCCGCTTCCCACAACCAGTATCTTCACGATCGTCCCCCCTCTTCCCTGAAG
>JAWOHL010000051.1:0-9274 GCA_046485185.1 Candidatus Fermentibacteraceae bacterium | reverse complement strand
TCGAGATCCGCGGCTTCGGCAGCTTCGAGATTCGACAGTACAATGCCTACGAGGGCCGGAACCCGAGGACTGGTGCCAAGGTGGATGTCCAGCCCAAGCGGCTTCCTTTCTTCAAGGTGGGAAAGGAGCTGAAGGAGCGCGTCAATAGCGGACGACTGGACCATCCGCTCCTCCAGGAGGACGATGAAGGCGACGAGGAACTGGCCCTCGAAGACGAGGGAGGAGCGAAACGCGATCCCCCGCCAGCGTCGCAATCCCAAGTATCTTGATCCCCTTCACCCGCTCGTGCGGCTCACTTGAAGTTGCTGCATTCTTAAGCAGTGCGGTCGCACAGGACGGCCAACGCGGAGCGAAGTTGTGAATCGACTCCAAGAGCCGAGCTCACTCCTTGGCCCCTGCGACTATGCTTAGAGCGGGTCGATCTCGAAGTACGCGACGATCTGGATCTGGATCTTCCCCTGGGGGATAGGCTCGCCGCTCGCGAGGTAGGGCTCGAGCTTGCCGAGGATGGCGAAAGGGGGCGACCTGTCGGGCTGGAAGGTTTCCGTACTGGAACTGAACCGCAGGAAAGATGAAGCCCTGCCCCTGGCGGCGGATGACTATCTGCTCGAGGCATGGCTTCGCCGCGACAACCCCGAATCGCTTCCCCAAAGGGTCGTACCCGCTCCCGACGGACCCGCTGAGAGAACCGTGCGTGTACTCCTGACCGACCCCGGAAGCCTTACCCAGGCACAGATCACTGTGGCGGCCCAGGATGCTCAGTTGTTTCCCGTTACGCTTGGTGCAAGGGTCCGGGCCGAACTGCAGCGGAACATCTCTTCTCCCGGCGAGTGGTGGGACAACGCCCTGAAGCTCCTCGACCCCGGGCTTACCACCCAGGGTGGGGCGGAACTTCACGCAGCCCGCATGAAAACCGTTGGTGAGGGCAGCCCTGAGGAATGGCTGGCAATGCTTGACAACCCCGGGACGCGGCTTACAGCCGCAGGCGTTATTACCGTCAAGTACCCTGCCATAGTGGACTGGCGGATCGTTGACATCCTTTACGAGAACGGCCAGGGTTCACTGGTATCGTCCATCTCCTCATCCAGAGGCGGTGAGTTCGCCATGGGGGTTGAGATGGCCAGGCTTCGCGCCCTCGATCGAAATGCCGACCTTCTCTCGTATTGCGCTGCCATTCCACAGGGGGCATCCGAAGAGCTCAGGGGAAGGGCTGCGCTGTTCAGGGCCCGGGCTCTCAGAAGCCTGGACAGAAAAACTGAGGCATGGGCTGCCTATCTGGACTTCGCCAGAAACTGTCCCTGGCATCCCACTGCTCCCGAAGCAGGTTACCTCGCCGGGGTTTACTACGACTGTGAACAGCAGTGGGCCACCGCCGCCGAGGCCTATCTCGCGGGGCTGAGGGCTTCCGGATCATTCGAGGCCGACGAGAGGGGCCACTGGAGAGCGGGCTTCTGCCTCTACATGAATGGCAGGGGAGCCACGGGCGATTCCCTCTGGGCCGCGGCCATCGACCGCTGGCCGTACGGTTACTGGCGCGACGAGATGCTGTTCTGGCGTGCCCGGTACGCCAACAGAAAAGGCAACCTTGAACTGGAGCGAAGGCTTCTTGCCAAGGTGGCAGCGGAGCACCCATGGGAGTATTACGGAATGCTGGCGGCGGAGAGGCTGGGGATTCCAAGCTCCCTCGCTCTCACGGTCTACTCCCCGGTCCTGGCCGATTCACCGGAAACCGCGCTCGCCATTGAGCTTCTTGGGTCGGGATACGGAACCCTGGCGGTGGAGATGCTCTCGTCCGGCGCAGGGGACCGTGGCCGCAGGGCTTCCGCTCTCGGGCTTCTGGGCCAGCACGGCGCAGGCCTTGGCATGATGCGTGAGTGGGATACCGAGATGCGGGAGCTGAACCAGGGCATCCTGCCAGACAGCATGCTGGGCTGGTACTTCCCGTCTCCCTACCATGCCGATATTGCTGATGCGGTGAACGGGCTCTCAGTTGAGCCCCACTGGATCGAGGGGATCTCCCGGGATGAGAGTTACTTCAACAGGTTCGCAAGGTCAGGTGCCGGCGCTACCGGGCTCATTCAGCTCATGCCTGGCACCGCGGGGGACGTGGCCCGGTGGAGCGGCCTGCCCCGGCTTTCCGGGAATGAATTCTTCGTTCCGGAATATTCCCTGCGATACGGAAGTATCTATGTGAACAGGCAGATGAACAGCTTCGGGCATTCGCCCCTCTTTCTCGCGGCGTACAACGCGGGCCCCGGGAATGCGTCTCGTTGGGTCGAGACCCACGGTTGGGACCCCGCAGACCCCGAGCTCTTCATCGAGCAGATCACTTTCAGGGAAACAAGGCTTTATGTTAAGAACGTACAACGATCGGTATGGATCTACGAAAGGATAAGGCGATGACTCTGCTTATGGCGGTACTTGCCTTTACAGTTGAGCCGAATCATCCCAGTACCCTTGTATACCCGCCTTACGGGCACTGCATGGGCATCTACCGGGCTGGTCCCGAGCAGTTGAACATGCTTCTGGGCGGTCTGGTGAGATTTAACGACCCCCAGGGCCTGGCTGCTGTGAAGCTTGCGGAATGGGACTCTCCCGATGCCTCCGATGACGACGAGCTTGCCGTCTACGGTGTGAACAGCGGGTCGGGTCAGATCATCTACAATGCGTCCATGTACACACTGGGTTTTTACGAGGGTGAAGGCAATTCCAATGACAGGCTCTCATCACCCCATGGCATAGCCGCCACGGTTGCGGGCGACATTTATGTGGCGGATACGGGGAACGGCAGGGTGGCAGTACTATCCCGAAGAGGTTCCCGCATCAAAGCCACCGGCTACATCACGGGTCTCGAGGAACCGTGGGACGTTGCGCTCGACGGACGGGGCATCTGGGTCACCGATCGCGCCGGGGGGGCTCTCTACAGGTACGCGTCTCCTGCCGACCAGAACCCCGGGGTCACCACGCTCGACCGCCCCAGGGGGGTGGCAGCAACTGGCTACGAAAGGTGGACAAGCGGCCATTCACCATTCCAGGCCGTGGTGGTGGAAGATGGCATGGCGCTCGTGAGAGTGGAGAACGGTTCCGTTGTGCGTCGTGTCACCCCGTCGGACTGCGGCGGCTCTTTTTTCAACTACCCCGCGGTGGATTATCACGGCAACATCTGGGTGACCGACTCCATCAGCTCGAAGATACACAAGTTCAGCCCGTCACTCGATTATCTGGCCAGCTACGGCAGGGGATTCGGAAGCGACGACGACCAGTTCCAGAATCCCACGGGCATTGCCATCTGGACCCGTTTCGGTCAGGTGTTCATAGGAGAGAGGGCGGGAGCACGGTATTTCTGGGTGGGTACCGACATGAGGAACCTCACGATCAATCCCCGGGACAGGGGGCTTTCACTCTCGGGGCTGCTCACCGAGCCCACGATACTCATTGTGAACGTACTTGACGCCCAGGGATCGGTGGTCAGGAACCTCAGAACGGGCCACACGCCCGTGGGTCAGTTCAGCTACACGTGGGACGGCACCACTCTGGGCGGGGTGCATGCGCCCGCCGGTGACTACACCCTGGTGATAACCGGGGAAGCCACTTATTCCAGCAGAACCTATTTCAAGAAGACGTGGAGGGAGGTTTTCACCCTGGGGCAACCCCTGGTGCAACCTGATTCCTCATCGAGGGGGGAGAGAGGTCTCTGAAAGAGGCTCTCCTACTAGCGTTTCTCCTGACTCTGTCCGCATTCTTCAGCGGTACCGAGACGGCATTCTTCAGCCTTGACGGAGTTCAGAAACAGAGGCTCAGAACCACCGAGGCCGGCAGAAGGGCCCTGAAGGTGCTTTCGAAGCCCGGAAGGCTTCTCTCGGCGATCCTCATGGGCAACACCCTTGTGAATGTGGCTGCGGGAGCGTTGAGCGCCGAGGTGACGCGCACCCTGATTCCCGGAGCACTGGGCTTCGGACTCGGAGTGCTTGCGATGACTTTCATTCTTCTGGTTCTCGGGGAGATAACACCGAAGACATTTGCCAGGTACAACAACGAGAAGTGGGCGGTCCTTGCAGCTCCAATCATCTCCCCGGTCACCAGGATCACGGCTCCTCTCACCAGGCTTCTCGAGCGAATGTCGATCAAAGCCGAGACCGGCCGACATCTGAGTCGGAACGAGATAATCACCCTGGTGGAGTTGGCCAGGGGAGACGGGGTTGTCGGTGAGGAAGCGCTTGTCGCTGGCGCCGTGCTCTCCCTCGGTGACAGGCAGTGTCAGAGCGTGATGGTTCCCCGCAGGGAAGTCGCCGTGATGAGGATGGACTGGTCCCTCGGAAGAATGCAGATCGAAGCCAGATCCAACCCCTACATGAAGTACCCTCTGGTCGAGGGCCCCGGTGAAGAGATACTGGGAATGACCCACATCCGCGACCTTCTGGGAACTGAAAAACTTGTTATTCGCAGCGTCGAGTTCTTCCCGGAAACAGCGTCCCTCGACCATGCTTTGCGGGAGATCAGAAAGAGCGGTAACGGCCTTGGTGTTGTCGTGGATGAGTACGGCGACTGGAGCGGGATACTCACGGAAAATGACATCCTCGCCCGGGGGGTGTTCGACTCCGCCGGCTCCATGATGCCTGCCGGTGTGAGAAGAAGGCGGGACGGTTTTCTCGTGCCCGCGGGATTGTCCCTTGAAAGCCTTTCCCGAATCGTAGGCGAAACCCCGGTGAGCCGCTGGGCAGAATCCTGCGGCGGTTTTGTGGAGGAGCTTTCCGGCCGCATTCCCGGCCCCGGTGAGAGCTTCACCTCGGGCAATCTGGAGTTTCGGGTCGAGTCCGCCACCGGAAGCAGGATAAACCACATACTTGTGAGGCGGATCCAGGGATGATCGGCGAGATCCTCGTATTCCTCCTTGCAGTTTCCCTCTCGGCGGTCTGCAACATCACCGAAACAGCGTTCTCTGCCGCCGGGCGTATCAGGGCTGCTGCCGCGGCCGAGCAGGGGAAGCCCCTGGCGAAGCTTGCGGCATGGTTTCTGAAAGAACCCTCAAGGTATCTGACCACAACCCTGGTGGGAACCAACATAGGTGTCGTGCTCTCATCCAGTATGACCTCGGGCTGGTTCGCTGACCTCGAACCGGTTTACGCAGCGGTGCAGGTCTTTCTCACGGCCGGGTTCCTTCTGGTCTTCGCCGAGATAGTTCCGAAGCAGAACGCGCTGGCAAGGGCCGATTCCCTCACAGGCCCCCTCGCTCCGGTTCTTGTGCTTCTGCGGGTTCTGTTCTTTCCCCTCATAGCATCCGCCGGTTTCATCGCCAGCCTCATTGCGGGTCGGCCATCCATAAACCGGTTCTTCGAAAGCCGGGGTGAGGTGAGGAGCCTTCTGGAAATGTCGGGCGGCCATGAGGGAAGGCTCGCCTGGGATGCCATCGAGCTCGGCGAGAGCAGCATCCGGCTTCACACCCGGCCCATTGCCGACTTTCCGTCCATCACCCTCACCACCTCACGGCAGCAGGCCGTTCAGAAGATCGTATCGTCAGGTTCCGATTTCCTTCTCGTATTCGAGGGGGAGGGGCGCACCCTGTCAGGCATCGTTGAAAGCAGGGCTGTTCTGAAAAGCAGCGGGGCGTGGAACCCCGGACGCATGCTGACCGGAATCCCGGCTTACCCGCAGGATGCAGTTCCGCTCAGGGTACTTCTCGACCTCTGGCGCTCAGGCGCCGGGGCCGCGGTTGTTCTGGACGAACGGGGCCAGCCCGGGGGTATCGTTGTCCAGGGAGCTGTTCTCGATTGCCTCCTTTCTGCCGGAACGCCTGCCTGCCCTCCCCATGACTGACACTTTTCGCCCGTCAGTGTAAAGAATGTCAGGTTATCACTCTCAAAAGGGAGGTAGTACCCTGAATTCCCGATCCGATATCAACCCCCTCACCGGTCTTCCCGGCAACTGGACGATCCGGGGGGAGCTGGAAACAACGGTCATCCAGAAAGATGGTTTGGCAGCCTTTCTGGACATCACGGGCTTCAAGCCGTTCAATGACCATTACGGGCTCTCGCTGGGAGACTCGGTCATCCGAAGGCTTGGCGAGATACTGCACGACAGTGTTCTGCCTTTCTTTACAGGCCATGTGGGCGGGGACGACTTTGTGTGCACCGGGCAAGGCCAGGATTTTCGGGACAGGGTTGAAAGGGCCAGGCTCGAGTTCAGGGCCGTTTCTCCGGGTTTCTACACAAACCGTGACAGGGAGGCGGGAGGCATAGAAACCTTCGACAGGTACGGCGGATACCGGTTCTTTCCATTTCTTGACCTCACCGTGGTGATGCTCTCGCGTGAGAAACCCGAAGAAAGCGTTGAGAACCTCTGCCACAGGGCCGGGGTGGAGAAGGAGAGGATAAGGGGTGTTCCAGTTCCCGGCAGGCTTACCCCCCTCCTCGACACCGGTGATTTCAAGGGGATGTCGGAAAGGGATGTGAAGGCGTATCTGGAGGCGGCCGGCATCCTCAGGGAAAGCGAAGCCATACCGTCGGTCAGAAAGGTACTTGAGGGCGGTTTCTCATGGAATATACGGAAAAGCGCAGCTCTCTCGCTTGGGAGGATCGGCGGAGAGGAGGCTGTGAAAGCCCTGCTGGAAGCCCTTAAAGACAGCAGCCCCCACGTGCGGACCCGGGCCGTGGAGGGGCTTGTTCTTGCCTGGGGAAGGAAGGCGGGTCCCCATGTGGCAGAAATGGCTCAGGATCCCAGCACATGGGTCAGACGGGCGGTTTTCAGGGGCATGGGCAGAACCGGGTGGCGAGCGGGTCTTCCGGTGCTTTGCAGCGCGGCTGAGGGGAGTTGCTCATACCCCCGTAACACGATCCCCGAAAGAACCTCCGCACTGGAGGGGATCGCACTTATCGGAGACCCTGATTCCGCGGCGTTCCTTGCCGGCCTCTGCGGTAACCCGGGGTACCAGCCCGGGGGCGAGGCCTTCAGGGCGTTGTGCGCGGTGGGAGGTGACCTGGCTGCGGCCGAAGTTCTCAAAAGGGGTGTGTTACCCGAGAACATAAGGCTTGAAGGGGTTACACCCGCAAACCTTTCCGCACTGGAGAAGCTCGCGCTGACTATCCCCGAAAGAAAAGGACTGAGACTTCTTGCTGTTTTTCCCGGTGAACTCTCCGCCACCTCCCGTTCCACCCTGAGAAGGTGGCTGGGCTGTACGGGGGGGGATTTGTTCCTCCAACTCATCGAACTCCTCGAAGCAAAGGCCATCCCCGCCGATGCCTCCTGTGCAGCACGGGTTTCCGCAAGGCTCGAACGGGGGGACAGCTTTCTGGACACCCATTCTTTGAGCCGATTTCTGGTATGGTTGTCACGCAGTCCGGGGATCCCGCCGGGGGTATTCCTGAAGCCCTTTCTTCGAATGACTTCGGGACAGGTCAGGTTCGCTGCGGCCACCGCGCTTTCAATGCTTGGAAGGGGCTTGACGACGGCCCATTCTGAAAAGAGTTTTCAGCTCTGAGGGAGAACCTGTTTGAACGAAAGAACCGAAAAACTTCTCGGGTATCTGAGGGCGTTTGACGACCCCACTCTCGTCACGTTCACACCCGACCCCGAGGGGATCAACCTTCTGCTTCGGAACATTCCGGCAGCGGTTTTCGTGAGGGACGTTCAGTCCGGGCAGATCATGTTCATGAACGACCAGTCCGCCGATCTTTTTGGCACCACGATGAAAGACGTGGTCGGCAAGACCCTTGCCGACTCGGGAATGGGCATTACCTCCGAGGGGAAGGCGGGTCTTTCGGGCGCCGTTAAAAGCATCCTGCGCGACTCGGCCGGTGCCAGGGTGAAGGTGATGGTGTTCTCAAGAAAGGTCGAGATCCGGGGCAAAACAGCGGAGATCGTACTTGTCGTGGATTCGACCCTGTTTCGCGGCGAAGGCGGGAACGATGCCGAAACGGGGCTCAACGTGTTCCGGCGCGCCCTTGTCGAAAGCGGTACGGCTTACATCTACACCGAACTTGCCGGGAGTTCGATCGAACGCGACATGATTGTGCTGGAAACTCAGGGCACCCTTCCCTCATTTCTGCAGGGCAATGTGAAACCCGGGCGCTCCATATCCGAGCTCTTTCCCCCGGTCGAGGCTGCCCGGCTGGTGGAAACCGCCATCTCACTCTCCTCCGAGCAGGGCGCAAAAAACCTTGAACTCAGGGGCGATGTCGATATCAGGCTGATCTCAGGCGGCGGCAACCGTGCCATGCTGACGTTCCCGAACCGCCGTGACCGTGAGGTTCCCTCCGACAGGGTCCAGGCCAGGACCGGAAAACTCAGCGCCACTATCAGAAGAACAGTTCTCAGCATCGATCCCAGCGGTGACTCCACCGCTGAAGGCATGCTTCGGATGCTTGGTTTCACCGCGGTAAGCGTGGACAGCGTTGCCAGCGGCCTCATACTTCTCGAGGAAACCCCCGAGCGGTTCCTTTTCGTTCTGCTCGAGCAGGAGAACCCTCCGGAGTTTCGCGCTCTTGTGGAAATCCTCATGAAAACCAACACCGGGCTGGTCGCTGTCTCATCCCGGGAAACCCCCCCCGACACCCCCGAGGGGCTCAAGTTTGCCCAGGTTCCCGCTCCGCTGGGTATCAACTCACTGGCATCCGCTGTATCACTGGTCTGCTGAGGCAGGTAGTCGAGTCTTTACCCCTTGTTTCCTGAAAAGTATCTTCCTGATCGGTAGCCCAGTCTTTCTCTAAAGGGGGAAAAGGCCGTGAGAATGATGATGTTTGTTGCCCTGTCAGCTTTTACCGTGGGAATCGCCGGTTTACCCGGGATTACCATGCCCGTTGAACCGGTGGCCTGCACGGGCAGTTCGGTTCACCTTGTCACTTCCCGGCCCTCCATGCCATCCACACCGATTGTCTGGGCGGGACCCGCTCCGGCCTTCGACCCCCCTTCGGAGTACGAGGTCGTGGCCTCTGTTGATTGCCGTTTCGTGGTCCCCGCCATGGGAGGCATCTACCCTGTTTTAGCCGATCTGTCCGGGGAGAGCCTGACCCTGAACCCGGCCATCCAGCTAACGACCCAGGCCCAGCAATCCGTCGACATCTGCCCGGGCTGGCTTCAGGAACACCTGATCTGGAAGTTCTCAGTGCTCAGCGCCGAAAACCAGGACCGTTACGGGGCCCTTCTCATGGCACACCAGGGGCAGCCCTATTTCGATGAACTCGCCTTCACCGTGGCTTACCTCTCCTGGGTGATACTCGCCAACCCCAACTGGGACGAGAGCGTTCTGGTGGAGAACGCCCAGGGTATCTACGTTCACGAC
>JAWOHL010000044.1:0-13567 GCA_046485185.1 Candidatus Fermentibacteraceae bacterium | reverse complement strand
GATAATTCCCGTAAAGAGTTCGCCCTGCCCGACCGGAAGCTGGATGGGGACAAACTTCGAATGCAGACGTTCCCTCATCATATCGAGCACACGGTAGAAATCGGCGCCGGTCCGATCCATCTTCTTCACGAAGGCAAGCCGTGGCACACTGTACTGGTCGGCCTGGCGCCAGACCGTCTCGCTCTGGGGTTCAACACCGCCTACACCGCAGAAGAGGGCGATGGCTCCGTCAAGCACCCTCAGGCTGCGCTCGACCTCCACGGTGAAATCAACGTGTCCCGGTGTGTCGATCAGGTTGATCTGGTGGTCTTTCCAGACCGTGGTGGTGGCGGCGCTGGTTATCGTTATTCCCCTTTCCTGCTCCTGTTCCATCCAGTCCATCGTGGCAGCGCCATCGTGAACCTCTCCGATCCTGGTGGATCTGCCGGTGTAGAAGAGGATGCGCTCGGAGACGGTTGTCTTGCCGGCGTCGATGTGGGCCATGATGCCTATGTTTCGAAGCCTTTCCAGGGGGAACTGCCTGCTCATTTGGTCTCCAAAGCGTGGGGGAATACAGCAAATGTCAAACGGCCCATAATATACACCTTCGCAAGCCCATTTGCCCGCCTCGTCATATATTGCCGCCATGTACACCCAGCTGGCAAAAACGCTTCATCTGCCTGAAAAGGCAGTCAGGGCCGTGGTCGATCTGCTTGACCAGGGCGCCACGGTGCCTTTCATCGCAAGGTACCGCAAGGAGATGTCGGGCGGCCTTGACGAGGTCGAAGTCGCTGCGGTGAGAGATCAGGCAACGGCTTTCCGGGCTCTCGCCGCGAGGCGCGAGGCCATTCTCAAGTCACTTTCCGAGAGGGACCTGCTAACCCCGGAGCTGAAAGCCGCGGTCGAGCAGGCTGAAACGCTGACACGCCTGGAGGACGTTTACCTTCCGTTCCGCCCGAAAAGGCGGAACCGCGCAACCATTGCCGAGGAGAAGGGGCTTCGCCCCCTTGCGGAACGAATGCTCGAACAACGCGGCGGTGACCCCGCAAAGTACGCGCTGGAATTCGTCGATCCGGAGAAAGGCGTGAATACCCCTGATGAAGCCCTGGAAGGCGCCCGGGACATAATCGCCCAGATGTCCTGTGAAGACCTCGAGACCCGTGAGGCCGTCAGAAGGCTCTTCGCGCGCGAGGGCTCCTTTTTGTGCCGGGTGATCCCGGGAAAGGAAGCCGAAGGCAGCAAATACCGGGACTGGTTCGCCTGGAGCGAGCCAGTCTCCAGAACACCATCGCACAGAGTCCTTGCCATGCGCCGGGGCGAGAAGGAACTTTTCCTGAACCTCTCCGTGACCGTTCCGGAGGAGAAGGCGCTGGGAATACTCGAGAGAAGGTTCATTCGAGCGAAGGGCACACCGGAAGCCCTGCAGATACATGACGCCCTGCTCGACGGCTTCCGAAGGCTTCTCGGCCCTCAGATGGAAACCGAAGCCCGGTCGGTATCGAAGGAGAACGCTGACCTCGAGGCCGTCAGGGTGTTCTCGGCGAACCTCGAGAACCTGCTAATGTCACCGCCGCTCGGAAGAAGGAGCGTGGTGGGTGTCGATCCCGGCCTTCGGACAGGGTGCAAGGTGGCTGTCCTCGACGCCCAGGGCGCCCTGCTGCACCATGACGTGTTCATGCTCCACCGGAAATCCGATGCCGAATCCAGACTGAGAAGGATTCAGGAGGTTTACGATCCCGAGTTCGTGGCGGTGGGCAACGGAACGGGCGGTCGCGAGACCGAAGCCTTCATCCGCGGTTTGAATCTCGGCTCGACGGTGGTGATGGTCAGCGAGAGCGGGGCGTCGGTTTACTCAGCCTCGAAGGAGGCCCGTGACGAGTTCCCCGACCTCGACCTGACTGTCAGGGGGGCGGTATCCATCGGCAGAAGGCTTCAGGACCCTCTGGCCGAACTGGTGAAGATCGACCCCGAAAGCATCGGAGTGGGCCAGTACCAGCACGATGTGGATTCGGCCCTTCTGAAGCGGAACCTCGACGACACGGTGATGCGGTGCGTGAACTCGGTGGGGGTCGAACTGAATACGGCGAGTTCCAGGCTTCTTACGTACGTGTCCGGCCTTGGCCCGAAAACCGCAAGATCGGTGGTCGAAACCCGGACGGCGAACGGTCCCTTCTCGTCCAGGAAGCAGCTTCTTTCCGTTCCCGGTCTGGGTCCGAAGGCTTTTCAGCAGTGCGCGGGGTTCCTCAGGATAAGCGATGGAGCAGAGCCCCTCGATGCAAGCGCTGTCCATCCCGAGAGGTACTGTCTGGTCCGGAGGATGGCGGAGGACCTCGGCACCGATGTCAGGGGGCTGATGACAGGCAGGGAGCTCAGGTCCGTTCTAAGACTGGAAGACTACATGACTGAAGAGGTGGGCCTTCCCACACTGACGGATATCATGAGGGAACTGGAGAAGCCGGGAAGGGACCCCAGACGGAAGTTCGAGGTCCGCAGCTTCGCGGATGTTCACGATCTTCCCGATATCACCGAGGGAATGGTCCTTCCGGGCATTGTCACCAATGTTACGGGGTTTGGGGCTTTCGTTGACGTGGGCGTGCACACCGACGGGCTCGTGCACATAAGCAGGATGAGTTCATCGTTCGTAAGGAACCCGTCCGATGTGGTGACGGTTGGCCAGTGGGTCGAGGTGAAGGTGATCGGGATCGACCTTGAGCGGCGCAGACTCAGCCTGTCCATGGATGGAACATAAAGGGGTCTAGCGGGTAAAGTCCCGTGAGGTAACAATGAAACATGCAGTTCTGCTTATCCTGATCCTGTCCCTCGGGGTGGCGGCGGCAACCGTTGAGATAAAGAACGGAACCGGCCTCGAGCTCTATTTTATCTGGATAACCGAGACCGGCCGCGAGAAGTGGGTCGACATGCTCAGCATGTCGGTATTGCTTCCCGACAGCTCGCTCATCTTCCAGGTTACACGGGGATGGTACGATCTGCGCATACAGGACAGTGAATGGCGGAACTACACGCTCCAGAGGATCCCGCTATCCGAATGCAACCACTTCATCTGGGTGGTTGAACCCATCCACCGGGACGACCAGTAGACCCGTCACTCGTCCGACAGTTCGACCTTCACGGAATGGTGCATGGCACGGATCGTGTCGAGCAGTTCCTGTTCCTCTTCCGCCGACATTGGGCCACTGCTGAATGCCACTCCCGCCAGGGCGTCGTTCATCACCCTGAGCCTTCTGCACACTATTCCGGAAAGTGCCCTTAGGAATTTCACCGAGGTTTCAGGGGCCTTGATGGTCATCCGGTTGAACTCATGCTCGCCCAGCCGCAGAAGGCTGCCGCCGGTGCACGCCTCGATGGTTGCCGAACGGGGAAGGCCGTCCAGAAAAGCCATCTCGCCGAACACGCTGCCGCGTTCCAGCATTGCGAGAAGGAAATCCTCGTTGCGCGAATCATCGTAAACCCTGAATTTACCCCTGGTGATTATGTAGAGGTCGGTTGAGGTGTCCCCCCGTTTGAGGATCACATCCCCTTCTTCCACATCCACCGGAGTGCAGTACCAGATGATCTTGGCCGTGAGATCCATCGGCATCGTGTAAGTCATAAATTGCCTCCGTTCGATTGCTCCGGTGACAAGCTCAGGTAACCCGGGTAGTAAAGCCCTGACCGAAGGGCGATGGAGATGAACTCAGCCCTTCTCGCGTACAACTCGCTGAACTCAGGCATTGTCGTGGAAAGGGCCTCGGCGGCGATGAGGGAAGCCGAAGATTCCCTGAAAGGGCCGGCCTGGTCGCCGCTGTAAAGCCTGAGCAGTTCATGGTAATGCAGAACCGCCAAAGCGATTTCGCCACTGCTTCCCGCGCCCGTCTCGAAGAGAAGGAATGCGTATTCGTAGGCGATATCGAGGCTGTCGGGGTTGTGCCGGATACCTTCCCGGGCCAGATCCAGCCCCTCTTCCACCATGCCCAGATTGACCGCCAGATGGTTTGCTGCGTCCACAAACACCACCGAGAAGCCGGGGTCGAGCCAGGAGACCAGCCAGGCCTGGGGCAGGTAGTCGGTGATGGTGGCCCAGGATTGCCCCTGGTACATGCCTATGTGGTGGTAGTCGTCCATCTGAAGGTAGAGGGCGGAAGCGGCGATACGTCTCAGCCTGCCTATCCCCGAGCCGATCGTGCTCAGATTACCTGAGATGTCCACCCTGTGTTCATCCCTCACGACATTGCCGCTTGTGAAAGCAAGCGCCAGGAAGACCACAGCGGCGCCCAGGGGAGCAAGGCGCTCTTTTTGCCTCATGTGCTCCTCCTGCGGGAAAGCAGGGTCACGGCGCCCGCAAGCACCAGAAGAACAAGACCGTCCCTAAGAAGCTTGCCCCAGTACCACTCCGCAGCCCATGGCTGAGTGAAGAACCAGCGGGTTTCGCTGCAGTAATGCCCCGCCTCGTGGTGCGAGTGCTCGTGGTCGCACGCCTCCCCCAAAACCTGCGTGGGGGCGTTTTCCACAGGGTCGGAGTTCAGGTTGCAGCCGCAGAGAAGCAGCAGGATAATGAAAGGGAGGGCTTTCACTTGAGGTCCCTTCCCCGGAAGACGGCCAGAGCCAGGCTGAGCATGAAAGCTGTATAGCAGAGCCCGTAAAACACCGCCAGGGCGAAGAACTGCGGGGCCACATCGAAACCGTGGGCCAGGGGGTCTTTTATGTGGAACACATCGGCGTGGGGAAGAAGAAGCCTCAACCCCCGCATGAGGTCGGGGCTTGACGGGACGAGGTTCACAAAGTCCCTCACGCTCATCTGGCTGAGCACGAATAAGATAGTTGTGAGTGGCCAGTTAAGGGGGGGACTGGTGAAGAAGCTGAAGAAGAACACCGTTGCCAGAAGGAACCATCCCTCGGCAACGATCAGGACAGTGGCGGGGAAGATGTCTTCCGGGACCTGTATCCCCCGGATCAGAAGTATCACCACAAGCCCCGCGCAACTCACCAGAAGCGCCGAGGCCTGCACCATTGCAGCACCCAGGAAACGGCCCAGAAGGTACTGCCAGCGGGAGAGCGGAACCGCCACGAGGGGCATCACGGTGCGCTGCTCGCGATCCTGCGGGAAGAGGTTTGCCGCGAGACCCAGGGCGAGCACGAGGGCGCCAATTTCTATCCCGAACAGCCCGAAATCCAGTAAGAACCTGCCCTGGTTCCCCACTGAGAAGCTGGGAACCTGGGCGATTGCTAAAAGGGCCAGAAGAACGCCTATCAGTATCCCCCATGGGGTTCTCTTCCGGAAAAGCATCCGGAGCGTCATGACGCTGAACACGAAAACGCCCCTCATGATCGGGCCTCCGTCGCGCACAGGAAAACCTCTTCAAGGCTTTTCCATGATCTCTCAACGCCTGTCACCGGGAATCCCTTTCCGCGCAGCATGTCGATCGTGCTCTGCAGCTCGTCAGAAGGAACCGTAACCTCTCTGGCTGTGTGGCCTTCCAGGTAGGAGACCCGGTGGGTCTCCTCTCCGCCCAGCAGTTCCTCGAGGGTTCCGGTGCGCACCACGGTTCCGCGGTTGAGGATTATCACCCGATTGCAGACGCTTTCCACCTCACTGAGGAGGTGCGATGAAAGGAAGATCGAAGCGCCCCTGGCGTTCTCCTCGAGGATGATGTCGCGGAACTCTTTCCGGGCGATTGGGTCGAGGCCGCCCGTGGGTTCGTCCAGAATCAGCAGCCCCGGTTTCGACTGCAGCGCCAGCGCCAGGCTGAGCCGCTGCCGCATTCCCTTGGAGTAGTTCTTGAGCCTCATGGTCTCCCAGCCGCGAAGCCCGACCCGTTCCAGCAGTTTCATCCAGTCGGCGTCGGTTCCCGGGAGCCCGCGCATTCCGGCGAAAGCCCGAAGCAGTTCAAGGCTTGTGAAGCTCTGATCGTAATCGGGGTTTTCGGGTACGTATCCAAGCCTTGCCCTGGCGCCGGAGCTTCCGGGAGGCAACCCCCATACCCTTGCCTTGCCGGAAGTGGGGTGGAGAAGCCCCAGCACGCACTTCATGGTGGTGGTCTTCCCGGCGCCGTTGTGGCCCAGAAAGCCCAGTATCTCACCGGGTTCAAGATGGAAGCTCACATCCTTCACCGCTTCGATACGGGCGAGTCCCGCCTTTATCTGAAAGGTTCTGACGAGGTGTTCAACACTGATAGGTGACTCCGGGGTCATGAGCCCTCCCTGATTTGATGCCGGACTATAATTATAGAACAGTGCCCGGGCGCATACAAGGAAAGTTGAAGAACTCTGCTTCCCGATGTCCCCCCCGGGGAAAGGAGCAAGGATGACGGACCGAAGGATCACGATCCCCGTGAAGGGCATGACCTGCGGAGCATGCTCCGCAGCGGTTAAGAGGGCACTGGAAGGCTTCGGGGGACTGACCGATGTTACGGTCAACCTCGCAGCGGAGTCAGCCGGGTTCGTTTCAGTGGGCATGGTCGATGCGGCAGGCCTCACCGAAGCCGTTGCAAAGGCCGGTTATTCGGTTCCCACCACCGAAATTCGTATGAGTGTGCTTGGGATGTCCTGCGTGTCCTGCTCGAATTCCGTGAGAAGGGCTCTGAAGGAAACTGAGGGTGTTCTCGACGCCTCCGTCGACCCGGTGACCGGGACCTCCATTGTAAGGATCATCCCGTCCATGGTGAGCGAAAATGACTTGAGAAGTGCCGTGGAAAGAGCCGGATACAGTGTTTCGGAAAGTCAGGTTGATGGATCTCCTGATACCGGGAAGATGAAGGAGGATGAGCTTCTGCGTGATGCGGGAAGAAGGCTGATGTGGGCCTGGATCCCAACGGGGATCATCATGCTCTGGATGCTTCCCCACATGCTCTTTCATGTGGACTGGCCGAGCCGCCTGGTCTATGAACTCGGCACGATCCTGCTCTCGCTGCCCGTCCTCTTCAAAGCGGGATGGCCCACCCTGAAAGGGGGGGCAAGGGCTCTTGCGGGCGGCAGCGCAAACATGGACTCGCTGATCCTCCTGGGAACCGGAGCTTCCCTTCTCACGGGCCCTGCTTCCTTTTTGCTGCCTGTTGCCAACTATGCCGGCATTTCTGCGATGATCATGGCATTCCACCTCACCGGAAGGTTCGTTGAGGCCAGGGCAAAAGGCCGCGCCTCAATGGCAATCCGGCGCCTTCTGGCCCTGGGCGCCAGAACCGCCAGGGTGGAAAGGGACGGGAGCCTTGTTGAAATCCCTGCCGGGGAGATCAGGGTTGGGGACGTAATGGTCGTGAGACCGGGCGAGAAGTATCCCACCGACGGAACAGTGGTTGAGGGGGAGGGGAGCGCGGACGAATCCATGGCCACAGGTGAGAGCATGCCCGTTCGAAAGACTCCGGGGGATGCGGTCATCGGCGCCTCGGTCAATCTCGACGGTCTTTTGAAAGTACGGGCGGAGAAGATAGGAAGCGACACCTTCCTGGCTCAGGTTGCCGCCATGGTCGAGCGGGCACAGGGCACCAGGGTTCCGGTGCAGGAGTTTGCGGACAGGGTCACCCGGGTCTTCGTGCCTGCTGTGATGGCCACAGCCGCCGCTACGCTTCTTTTACATCTGGTTTTCCCCGAAGTCTCAAGCCGGTTGGCTGCGCTGGGCGCTTTCCTTCCCTGGGTGACGGGGGCGGGAGGCATTACGGGGGCTCTCTTCGCCATGGTGGCCGTTCTGGTAATCGCATGCCCCTGTGCGTTGGGTCTTGCAACCCCCACCGCCCTCATGGTCGGGAGTGGGATGGGCGCGGAAAGAGGGATCCTTTTCAGAAGCGGTGCGGCCATTCAACAACTCAGCGGAGTCCGGGCCATCGCCTTTGACAAGACCGGCACCCTGACAACCGGAAGACCCTCCGTCGTTGCGGTATTTCCCCTCGAGGATGCGACCGTACACAGCGTGCTCTCAACCGCAGCATCGGTCGAATCGGCCTCCACACACCCGCTCGCTTCCGCGGTGGTTGCCGCGGCGAACAGGATGGGTGTTCCATTTCAGGAACCAACCGGTGTAAGGAACGAGAGCGGGATGGGCATCTCCGCAGTTGTAGACGGCGTGCCTGCGGCGGTTGGCTCAGCAAGGCTCGCCGACAGAATGGGCGCTTCAATGACCCGTGAGGCGCGGATGAAGCTGGAAGAGATTCAGGGACGCGGCTCAACAGGATTCGTTTTAATGGAAGCCGGAAAGGTCAGGGCTTTATTCGAGGCCAGGGACGAACTTAAACCGTCGGCCTCGGATGCTATCAACACCCTCAGAGCAATGGGCATCAGGACAGTGATGGTCACGGGCGACAACAGAAGGACCGCCGAAGCCGTGGCTTCACTTCTGGGAATGGACGAGGTGACCGCGGAGGTGCTGCCGGATCGCAAGCTTGCGGAGGTCGAGAGGATGAGGGAAAGCTACGGTATCGTGGCTTTCGTTGGAGACGGCATAAACGACGCGCCTGCTCTTGCGGGTGCGGATGTGGGGATCGCGCTGGGCACCGGGACCGACGTCGCACTCGAGGCCGCCGATGTCGCCCTGGTCGGGGGCGACCTTGAGGGTCTGGTGAAGGCGGTCAACCTGAGCAGGGCTACCTTCAGGAAGATACGCCAGAACCTGTTCTGGGCGTTTGCCTACAACATGGTGATGATCCCCCTGGCGATTGCGGGCTGGATGCACCCCGTTCTCGCCGAGATCGCCATGGCGACCAGTTCCATTACAGTTGTCACCAACTCGAACCTGTTGAGGAGAACCTTCAAATAGGCGATATCCCCGAAACACCGTTGTTCAGATCGTGATGATGATCTTCCTCACCGCCACGTGTTCGTCCGCGCTTGCCCTAACAAGATAAAGACCGCCTGCAAGATCGAGGGAGAATGGGAAGCTGTGAGTCCCCGCGCCCAGCACTCCCGAGAAGACCGTTGAAACCCTTCGTCCCGCGATATCGAACACCGAAAGCTCCACGGCCGCCGCAACTGGGATGTGGACCTCGAAAACCGCAGCACCGGCGCTTGGGTTCGGGCTGACCGAGAGCATCGGGGATGAGGGTTCACCGCCTTCCTCGACACCCGTTGTTGTCACCTCGGCCATGTAAACATCGGTGCCCGAGCCGAAAACATTGGCGTGGACATGCTTGCCCGCTGCGCTCAAAAGGCTTCCGTCCGCTGAGATGTCCACATGGAACATCGAGCCGGGGGTGTCTATGGTGAATACGGGAGCGGAAGGTTCCTGGTCGTCCAGAACCATAACTTCGGGACCCCCGCCGCTCTGGCAGCCCCAGGAGGAGACGGCCAGCCATCTGCCGTTCGAGGAACAGTCCATCCAGCTCACGATGTCCTGGTTGGAACCTGACCCGGTCGGGTAATCGTATGTCCAGACGGGCGTAGAGCTGGCCGCGTCGAACCTGTAGATCCTGTTGGACATGTAGTTGCTCTTGTAGAAGCCGAAGTACACGGTGCTGTTGTCATCCGAGACGGCTGCGGCGCCGGCGTAGTACCCGCTGACGCCCCTCGACCAGGCCTGTTCGTACGCCGAACCGTTCCACTGCGCCAGCCTGGCTGCCGTGAAGCCGAACGCGACAAGTGAACCGTCGGCGGAGACGCCGAAGCAGTCGGTGGATGCTCCCAGGTTGAACGTGCCCTCGAGCGCACCGGTCGCCACGTCGACACGAAGAAGGGTCGCGCCAACGCTGAAGATGATCTTCGACCCGTCGGCGGTGAGGCGGAGCTGCCTTGGCGAGTAGACGTAGTCTGTGCTTTCGAAGAGAAGCACCGGCTCAGGTGACCCATGCTCGAAGACCACCACAGCAAGGTGACCGTCCTTAATGCCCCCAAGGGCGAAGACCGACCCGTCGTCAGAGCAGTCGTAAGTGCCGGCCTGGTCAACCATCCCGGACTCGAACGACCCGGACCCGTCCCAGACCCACAAAGGAACGGAAGAGGCGCCGGCAAAAAGGCAGACCTCCACATTGTCGTCCGACACCAGAAAGTCGTCAGGGGTGTAACCCGGAGTGCCGTTGTCGTTCCACACCGCGAAAGTCCGTGCAAGCCAGTACCTGTCAGCGGTGTCGGAGGCTGACGTGCCGGTGCCGAGCGAGGTCCAGTACTGGCCTGATTCGAGCTCGGGCTCGCTCTGCCAGAACACCGTGCCGTCGCCCGAAACCCCTTCGAACATCCTGCCGCCGCCGTACCAGCCACCGGTGAACACGAACTCGCCGGAGTTGCCAATGGGGCACGTTTTCTGAGTGAGGCCTTCGGTCTGGCTATAGTGCCACAGGAGGGAGGAAGCGACCGTGGGCGTGACTGGAGCCGACAAAACGGCGCGGAGAGGAGCGGGGACGTAGAACACTCCGTCCGCGGTGACTTCCACCAGCACCGATGTGTCGAACGCCGCCGGTACGGCGCTGACACAAACAAGAAGAAGCGCGTAAACCTTCATTCAGACCCTTCCCTTCCTGCTTTTGCCCCGGACCCGCGGGTCCCGCAGGCGAAAACGATGAGACCGAAGAAACCCCTGGATGCCAGCGCTATGGACCACAAGGCATTTATCCAGTTGTCATGCAGCCATTTGCCCGTAATCGTAAGAACAGCCAGGGTGGCAAGGCTGGAGAGGGAGAACACCCTCAGCATGCTTTGCATGTCGGCTTCGGTTGCCCTGTGCTCCCATTTGTATAAAAGTTTGTAGAGAACGAGTACCAGAAGCGACGCCCCGAGGGTGGGCAGGAAAGGAACCTTCATGAGGGTCAGCCCGGCGCATACGGCCCCTGAAACGATCTGGGCCACCGACCATTGGACATAGTTCCCTCCCGAACTTTTCACGTCGGGCTTTCCTTTCCCCTGGAATCAAGCCGAAGTGGTTATATGTCCTGCCCCGGCAATCCAGACAATACCTTGGTTTGACTTTTCAGGGGTGCTTTGTTAGCATCCAGGCTCAATGCAAACGAAGGCCGGCGAAACGGCTTTCACCACTTAAACATCGGCAGGAACCGGTTTTCCGGAAGAAAACCGGGTTCGCCGTCCGCCCGGGAGCGTGAGCATGACTGCTGAGAAGATGACCTCGAAGATGGCGATGGAGCTCGAAGACAGGTACGGAGCCCATAACTACCACCCCCTTCCGGTGGTGCTGGCCCGGGGGCAGGGCGTTCATGTCTGGGACGTCGAGGGAAAACGCTACTACGATTTCCTTTCCTCGTACTCGGCGGTCAACCAGGGGCATTGCCACCCGAAGATCGTCAAAGCCCTCACCGACCAGGCCCAGGTTCTTGCCCTCACCTCCAGGGCCTTCTACAACGATGTCCTTGGTGTCTTTGAAAAGTATGTGACCGAGTACTTCGGTTTCGAGAAGGTGCTTCCCATGAACACCGGCGCCGAAGCAGTCGAAACCGCGATCAAGCTCTGCCGGAAGTGGGCTTACCAGAAGAAGGGCATATCCGAGAACAACGCGAAGATAATCGTGTGCGAGAACAACTTCCACGGGCGCACCACGACCATCGTCTCGTTCTCGAGCGACCCCGACGCCTTCACCGATTATGGCCCCTTCACGCCGGGCTTCGTCCGGATCCCCTACAACAGCCTTGCCGCGCTGGAAGAAGCGCTTTCAGACCCCGACGTCGCAGGATTCCTCGTCGAGCCCATCCAGGGCGAGGCCGGGGTTTTCGTTCCCGATCAGGGATACCTCAGCAGTGCCGCCGAACTCTGCAGGAAGAAGAACGTTCTGTTCATTGCCGACGAGGTCCAGACCGGAATCGCCCGTACCGGACGCCTGCTGGCCTGTGATCACGAAGGCGTCAGGCCGGACATCCTCATCCTGGGCAAGGCCATCAGCGGAGGGCTCTATCCGGTTTCAGCCGTTCTGGCCGACGACGACATTATGCTCGTGATAAAACCGGGCCAGCACGGCTCGACCTTCGGGGGCAACCCCATCGGCGCCAGGGTAGCCATGGCTGCACTCGAGGTCGTGCGGGAGGAGAAGCTCGCCGAGCGGGCCGAGAAACTCGGTGCGTTGCTTCGGAACGAGCTTTCGGCGATAAATTCTCCCATGATCTCTCTGGTGAGGGGCAAGGGGCTTCTGAACGCAGTGGTCATCAAGCCCACCGGCGGAATGGAAGCGTGGGACGTGTGCCTCCGGATGGCCGAAAACGGCCTTCTGGCAAAACCCACCCACGGTGACATAATCAGGTTCGCGCCGCCCCTGGTCATCACCGAGGAACAGATCCTCGACTGCGTTGGGATAATCCGCAGTTCCATCCTGTCTTTCACCTGATACTTCGATCCGGCGGGTTCTTCTGCTGAAGGACCCGCCGGAAGCCCCGGCATCGATCCCGGACGGGACGTTCTCCCCACAGGCTTCTGCAGCGTCTGCGGAAAGCACATTTCCTTTCGACAGGCGATGTCGCATAATCAAACCAACCCGCAGAAAGGTGTCATGGGCAGGCTGCTTCTTCTTGGCGACAGTCTCACCGCCGGTCATCCCGGCGTGGGCTATCCCGGCATGATGGCCAGGCTGGGCTGCGTGCATGAAATGGTGGTGGAGGGCAGGGGAGGGGCCACTGTAACCGAGGTCAGGTGGCGTCTGAACCCCCTCATTGCCTCGTGCAACCCCGACATCCTGCTTCTGGAAGTGGGGGCCAACGACATCCTGATCCCCCTGTTCCACCGCAGGGGCGGCGCCTGGAAAAAGCTCGCAAGAGACCTTCAGTTCAGGGGCAGCGTTCCCATGGCCACACCTGAAGCCTTTCAGCAGACCTATGAAGAGATGCTCTCCGCCATCCCCCGGAGTGTCCGGGTCATCCTGGCCACTGTGGCGTGCCTGGGTGAAAACCCCGAAAGCGAAATCAACCAGACAAGAAACCGCTACAACACCGTGATAAGGACACTGGGGGAGAGGCACGGCGCGGGAATAGCCGATGTGGCAAAGGCTTTCGACACTGAGATGCATAAGGTGGCCGAGCCTTCAGCCTACTTTCTGGACAGGCATTCCTCGGTATTCATCGATTCCCTTGTCACGGCGCCCGACGCCGGCGCAGATTACCTGGCTCGCCGACGGGGCCTTCACCTCACCATGGACGGTGCCCACCTGAACAGCCTGGGTGCCCGGATCTACGCTGAAACGGTTCTTTCCGCGATCGCAACTTGAACTGCGCGGACAATGTCCGCGCCTTGTTGATGCGCACCATCGGTCATATAATGTTGAAACGCACGTTGCAGGGTTTACTCTGAAAAGGGATTGATCGAATGAGAGGGTTGATCCTTGCCTCAGCCCTTTCTGTCAGCCTGATGCTTCCGGTTGCCTGTGATGACACGAGCCATCCCTCATGGCGGTCGAGGAAAGCGTGCAAGTCTTCTGCTCCATCCAGGATCCGGGAACTTTCCGGGCATTCCGCTCGTATTAGGTACAGAGGGCAGGATGGTTGCAGACATCCCCCCGAGGCATTGGCTAGGAGTGCTTGATGTGGCGCGTGTGGATCGTGTTGCTGGCCGTTGCTTTGCGTCACGCCGCCGCGGTCGCTGATGAGCCACCGGCGGAACCTGCCGGCGTAGATGCCGCCAGCATTGCGGCGCTTGCGGCAAAGTACGTGGCGGCCGGCGATCACGAGCGCGCTATTGCCGA
>JAWOHL010000069.1:0-36750 GCA_046485185.1 Candidatus Fermentibacteraceae bacterium | reverse complement strand
CAACTGAAGGAGGCGCGATCCCCGACGGCCTCCCCCCGGTCGCGCTTTCTTCAAGCGCAAACCCTGCCGCAAACCCCGTATTCATAGATTTGTACGCGACCTGTGAGTCCATGGTCACCGTCAGCGCCTACAGCGTCTCCGGCCGGCTTCTCGGCACGATAGCCAGCGGCGGTTTCGGCGCGGGAGCACACAGACTAACCTGGAACACAGAAGGCGTGCCGACCGGGATGTGCTTCATCGTGGCCACGGGTCTCTGGGGAACCGAATCGATCCGGGTTACGGATCTTCGCTGAAAGGTAAAGTGGGAAATCCGGGGAAGGCTTTCTCACCGAGGCGGACTGCCGGAACGGTGTACCACCTTTTAAAGAGGTACGTTTACTGGTACGTTTCGGGAACTCGTTTCGCAACTGATAGGCTTTCCCGGCCCCTGCCCCACACGGTTTTCGCCCACTCGAGCCCTCTTATCCGTAACCTGCGCAACACTGACATGTGGATGCAGTACAACAAAATAACCAACCTGAAAATTGCGGTTCAAAGGCTCAGCGGGCTTGTTGTCGGGCCGGGCCTGATGTTCTCACTCTGGAGGGTGCTGGGAAAACCAACGAAAGCCAAGGGCTACCTCCAGGGCATGGTTCTTTGCCGTGGGAAAGTCGTTCCGGGGACCGGCGGAGGACTCTGTCAGCTTTCGAACCTGATCTACTGGATGACCCTCCACACACCTCTTACGGTTGTGGAGAGATGGCGGCACGGTTACGACGTGTTCCCCGACTCCGACAGAAAGCAGCCCTTCGGCAGCGGCGCTACCTGCGCTTACCCTGCGATCGACCTTCAGTTGAGGAATGATACGGTGTCGACCTTCCAGCTCCTGCTGGAACTCACTGAAACGCATCTTTCAGGACGGTGGGCTTCGAAGGCGGAACCGGCATACAGGTATCGCATAGTTGAACGCGACCACTGCTTCCGTCTGGAAACGTGGGGCGGTTACACCCGCAATAACCGGCTCTTCAGGCAGGTCTTCGATATCGGCAGTGGAGAGCTTACAGGAGAGACACAGTTGACCGAGAACCATGCCTTGATGATGTACAGCCCCCTCATTGAAGCTCCGGTCAGACCTTGACCGATCGGCATGGCTTCATTGACAGCGCAACATGCAATGCGCAGTATTCCCGCCGTCCATCCATTCAGTTGATCTCTCCGGGAGGATAAAGTGGAAAACATCATGGGGATTCTGCCTTTTCTGATCATCATGGGTCTGTACTCGGTGCTCTCGATCATTTTCGCCTTCGTAAAACCGCCGTCTTTCCTGAACAGCATCTTCAAGGTCCCGGGAATCTTCGTCTTTCTACCCGACAACCTTGTGCTCCCAGTGGGGCGCGTTTTCGCAGGGTTACTCGGAATCGGGCTCATCGTGTTTCTTGTGATCAGGCTTTCGAGCATCCCGGGGTAGAACTGCCCGGGCTCACCGTTCCCGGCAGCTCCTGTAACCCTGGATCACCGGTAGAGCCTGAAGCAGCGTTTCGTTCAAATGAAAATGGCATACGCCCCGGGCGCCCCCCCGCAGTGCTGCCTCGACCTGTGATGCCGCTTCCATGGGTGATATCTCGAGTGACCCGATGCCCGATCCAAGCCCGCATACGGTGAAGAAGCCTCTCGGCAGAAGGGAGATCTGCACCGACAGGGCTTCCTCAAGCTCGGGCGTGGTGCGGAAATAATCCATCAGGTAGATCCTGTCCACGATGCCCTGTCGGCTCCAGTCAACCCAATCCTGTCCGCAGTCCAGGGCATCGTGGTAGTCCGGCAGAACTGCGACGGACACCAAAATCCCGTTTGTGCGAACAGCTTCCGAAAGGACGGCCAGCGCCTGCGTAATCCGCCCAACCCTCCAGGCTGCGAACCGATCACCCAGAGAACCCGTCGGGGCGGCATCATCCGGCCAGGTTATGACCGTAAGTCCGGTCTGTTCCTGGAATCTTGTCCTGCACCCTTCACAGTAACAGGTGCTGCCGTTCGGGAACCTTACGTAGTCGAACTGGACTCCGTCCAGAGGGTAGCGCTCCAGCATCTCAAACAGGAGCGCAGTCTCCAGCTCGAGGTTTGCCGGGTTGGTCGGGCAAAGCCAAGGCTGTGTATCTCCCTCCAGGTTCACCTGAAGCCTCCCCGCTCCCGCGAGGCTGTCGAGGAGTGAACTGTCGGCATTTGTCGACTTCCAGAGGACAACCCAGGCATGAACCTCGATACCCCGCGTCCCGCATTCGGTCAGAATGCTCTCAACCCATTCGGGATCAGCGGGGAAACCGGGTGAATCCGGAACAATGTCGGAAATGTAGGCAGGAGTGATTCCATAGAGAAAACAAGGCAGGACATGGTCCACACCGGCATTCTGAAGTGCGAACGCCGCTTCTCCCCAGTCTCCGGGGTAGCCCTTGGCCACCCACACACCTTGTATGGGCTCACCGGTGGCAATGATCGCAAGAACCAATGGGATCAATTTGTTTCCTCCGCGCTGGTGTTCTGGCAGATGGCCGGGCTCTCTCCGATCATCCCGGTCAGACGGAGCCTGAGGGCCGCCAGAGCCGATTTGATTCCCGGGTGATCGGCGCTGAGGTCAACCGGCTTCATGGTGGCCTCCCCCATCAGTTGGAGCAGCGCGGCTGCGCAGTGGTAACGGTAAAGGTAGTCCGCTTCACCGACAAGGGTTTTGAACAATGTCCATCCCGCTTCATCAACCGTGGACTTCGATGCGATCACGTACCAGATGACGTAGTAGTTGCCGAACCTGCCTTCACTGACGTCCGCCAGGAGTTCAGCCGCTGTTCTGGCTTCCATCCGTTTCCGTTCGTCATCGGCGGCTTCGTCCCACTTGTCCTGCCAGGTCTCCATCAAATGATCCTCATTTTCCCTGACTGTTCTGACCACGCAGAAGCCTGCGGTACATACTTTTGGCTTCCTTGAAGAACACATTGAACCTTCCGTCGATGAAATCGGGAAAGCTGTGATCCGGTCCGCAGAACTCCCCGAACCGGTACCTGAGGCAGGTGTGCGCCCAAACCCCCTCCCCCATGTAAACCTTGTCCGGCGCCGGTTTGAAGCTGGCAAGCACCAGTTTTCCGTGATCGAGGTAGCCTGGGTCGAGGTTCACGGTTCTCCCCGAACCCCCGGACCAGGTCCCCTCGACTTCGAAACAGTAAAGCTTCCATCGGGGAAGCTCAGCTGGGTCCCGAAGACCCGAAAAGCACAGCCAGGTCCTGTCGAGGCCAGTACCCATCTCCGGCTGGTAGTAGGTGCTCATGTCGAACGGAAAGGGCATGCTCCTTAGAATGACCTCGCCGAAGTACCCGCACAGTTCCGGCAGAACCCCCGCCAGCGAATCCGGTGAGCCGCAGATCACGCTCACTATCGGAAGCACGGGCAGAACCTTCTCAGGACCCGACACGGCCTCTTCTTTCCCCCTGAAGACGTGTTAGTTCACTCCACGCCTCCCCGGCCAGTCTTGCGCTCAAGCCGAAGGCTTCCGCCACTGATGAGCCGTAATCGGCCACCAGCTTAACATTCTCCCTCTCCTTTCCCCCGGCGATCCGCAGATTCCCGTTGTGGGCACTGAGCCTCCGGTCCGGGAGCGAGAGATTGATGTGCAGGCTGTTCAGTCCCGGGGCGTTGAAGGAATCCTTCCAGAACGTGATGAACTCATTACGGAAGAGGATTCGCGACTCGAGGTGGTACCTCCACTGAGGCCTGCCACCGTTCTCTTCGCTGTGAAGGTCCCAGCCATCCATTTTGGGAGTCCAGATCAGCCTTCTTCCGGGAAGATCGAGAACTCCCCCGTTCCTGCCCAACCGTACCGGAAGGGGAACCACGAATCCGGGGTCCAGAAGGAACACCCCTTCTCCACCTTCGACCAGAAGAGCGCAATGGATGTTCCTGCCGTGGCGCATGTGCCCGGTCAGGGGGCGCACGCTCCAGCCGCATGTGGAAAGCACCGAGCCCAGGGCTTCCGTGAGTGAGTAACAGGTTCCGCCGGTGCCGTCCCGCGCGAAGCCTTCGAACACCTCACCGGGCATCCTGAGCCTCTCCTCACCCCTGGCCTTCAAAAGGAACTTGGTCAGGTTCTCCCACGGGATCCGGCTGAAAGCCGCGGCAACATCATGAAGCCGGTCCACCCCAGCTTCGGGCATCAACCCGAAATGATCGAAGAAAGTTTCGATATGCCGTTCCATGAACCAATCATACAAACGACTGTGTGCGCTGTGGTCTGGCCGGCTTTCCCGTCCACTTCGATGAAAGGATGAGACGTTTGTATCCAAGATGCTATCCATATTGCACTTGAATCAGCAAACTAAGCTTTCTAAGTCCGTCCCCTATATTTCAGCCATGGAACGCAGGTACAGGGATCTCAACGGATACCTCAGGGAAACATTCGGGGAGAAGGTGTACAAGGTGGGGCTGGTGGGGGGGTTCACGTGCCCGAACAGGGACGGGGCGCTGGGAACCGGCGGATGCACTTTCTGCAATCCGGAGAGTTCAAGACCCCTCAACCACACGCCCGGTATGAGCATCACGGACCAGCTCGAGGCGGGAACCGCGTACATGAGAAGGCGGCACAGAGCCGGTTCCTTTCTGGCCTATTTTCAGGACTGCACCGCCACCTACGGTCGTCCCGAGACCCTCGAAGCCCTCTACCGCGAAGCCCTGGCGTTCCCGGGCATCGTGGGACTCTGCCTCTGTACAAGGCCCGACAGCCTTCACCGTCCTGTGCAGGAGCTTCTGGAAACACTGTCGAAGTCGCACTTCCTCTGGGTGGAGCTGGGTGTGCAGAGCGGAAGCGACGGAACTCTGAACAGGATGAACCGGCGCCACACCGTTGCCACAACCCTGCGGGCGTTCAGGGAACTCCACAACCGGGGCATTCGAACCGGAGCCCACGTAATACTGGGCTACCCCGGAGAGACCCGGGAGGAAGCCATGGGAACAGCGGAACTCGTGAACGAAACATGGACGATGGGGGTCAAGATACAGAACCTTCACGTCGTGCGGGGCACACCCCTCGAAAAAAGCTTTCATGCCCGAGAGTTCGCACCTCTCCCGATTGATGAGTACGCCACCCTGGCCGTTGATTTTCTGGAAAGGCTCAACCCGAAAACGGTCATACTCCGTCTCACCGGGGAAGCCCCCGCCCACTTGACAGTTGCGCCGGAGTGGAGCGTGAACAAGATGGCGGTTCTTGGAGCCGTCCGGACGGAACTGGCCCGGAGGAATACCTTCCAGGGCCGGCTTTACAAGGATTAAGGATTGGGGAGCACTTCCGTGAAAAGCTTTGCTGCCTTGCTGACTCCGGTACTCGCCCTGGTTTCGGTGGTTTCGGGTTTCAACGGGTCCGTCGAGATGATAGGTGAGATCCGCGTTGTGAACCTGTGGGGAACCTGGGAGGAGATGGGCTACGCCCACGGGCGACTCCTCGGACCCGACATCAAGGAAGTCTTCGAAGGGTATTTCCTTGAGCTGGCGGGAGGGACCGCCAATGTGAACCTCCTGCGCGTGTACTTCCCGCAGTACTTCACCGTGCCGGTTGAATTCACGTACTACGCCGAAGGCATTATGGCGGGCATGGCCGACACCGTATCCCTATGGTCAGGAGTGTACGGGCGGAACCTGGATGTTCTCGACCTTTACATCTCCAGTTCGGTCCCCGACCTGTCGGCGGTGGTCGACCTACCCCACCTGTTCTGCTCGAGCGTCAGCGCCTGGGGCGGCGCCACAGCAGGTGATCCCATTCTTCAGGGCACCCCGGCAACATCCCGCAACCTGGATTTCTTCGTGGACAGCCAGTCCGAAATACTGGATCAGAACATTCTGGTGGTGCACGACCCCCACGACGGCCAGGAATGGATATCGGTGACCTTTCCCGGATTCATGGGCACCCTGTCCGGCATGAACGAAACGGGCCTGACCGCCACGCTCAACATGGGCAACCATCAGGGTACGTTCCAGACCTCGACGCCCTTCGTCCCCATCTGCATGGCCCTTGCCCTGGGCCTTTCCATGCAGGATTTTGACGGAAGCGGCCAGTGCGACATACAGGACATGACCACGGCGGCAACGATATGGAACAGGGCCAACTCCTACGATATACACATCGTCTCGCCTGAAGCCCTAGGCACAGGGGACGGCCCTGGAGTTGTAGCCGAAGTCAACAACCAGAATGGAAGCGCCCTTCGCCACAGTTCTGATGAACCTGGCGTGGCCCCGGACCGGATGATCCTCACCAACCACCACCGGGTGCTCTATCCACCGATCACCTGTTACCGGTACTCATGGCTTCTGGACTCCCTGACGACCAGCCCGGACGTCACCCTGGACAGACTGTGGAACTTCATGGAAGCCGTTGGTTTTCCCCCTGCTCCCGGTTCAGGCGGCACACTCCACACAATGATCCTGCAACCGCAGCAGCGCAGGATAGGGGTTGCGTTCGCCTCACCGGGAATCGCACCATACCATAAGGACCCTCAATGGATACAGTGGAGCGACCTCTACCCGAACCACGGGCAGCAGTCAGCCCCGGACGACCCTGCGCATCCAGGTTTCAGCGTGTACCCCAATCCGGCTTCGACTGTTATCCATGTCTTACAGAGAACGGAACGGCAAACACCTCCCGTGCTCTACGACATGGCGGGACGGCGCACCGGTACTCAGTTCACCGGGTCGAACGGAGTGTTCAGCGCAGATGTTTCAGGGCTAGCGACGGGCCTTTACATGGTAGTTCCCGAACCGGGTGTGCCCGGACGCTCTATTCTGGTCCTGAGATGACGACAGGCCTGCCCGGGGGTCAGTCAATCCGCTTGTAAAGACTGCCCTTCGCGCCGCAGACAGGGCAGACTTCAGGGGCTTCCTGGCCCGCGGTATGCCCGCACACGGGGCATACGAAATAAGGGTACTCGCCCTGATCGTCCATTGTTTCGAGAAGACCCTTGTAGAGGTTGGCGTGGACCTTCTCCACAGCGTTGGCGAACTCGAAGGATCGCAGAGCCTGCTTGTCACCCTCTGCCCTGGCAATGTCTATCATCTCCGGGTACATGTGCCTGAACTCGTGGGTTTCGCCGGCGATGGCCTCTTCAAGGTTCTCCCGGGTGCCGTGAACTCCGCCCATGGCCCGAAGGTGGGCAAGGGCGTGGACGGTTTCGGCCTCGGCGGCGGCCCTGAACAGCCTTGCTACCTGAGGAAACCCCTCCTTGTCAGCCTTCTCGGCAAAGGCAAGGTATTTCCTGTTCGCCTGGGATTCCCCGGCAAAAGCCTCAAGCAGGCGATCCAACGTCTCGCTCATCGCGTCCTCCTGTGCTTGGCAGAGCAAAATGCGGAACATGTCCGCAGGGAACAGGGCAATTATGCACCATTCGGCGCCCGGGGAAACCCCCCCTGCGCTTTCAGGGAGAAGTTCCCGCAGGGTCGGGGTAGAAAACCACTATCCAGAGCCGTCCGGTATCACGATCGAGAGAGCAGAGCCAGGTGTTGTTTTCCCTGCTCCCCTCAAGGCTCACCAGACGGGCATTCCCGGGTATCTCGCGGTTTTGGGGTCCCAGTGTTTCGATCCAGGGAACCACTGCAACAGAGCTGTCCGTGAAGGCGTTCTCACTCATGAACCCATCGACACGGCCCATGGGAATCCTCAGGTGCGCAACGGAGAAAAACTCACCGCTGTCGAAAACTTCCACATCAATGCAGCCCGGCGGAAAGACCAGTCCTGTGGCGTATGATATGAACCCCAGCCCCGCAGTTCTCGCTATATCCCTGCACAGAAGCACAGAGGCCACGAGAACCGCACCGGCGATGGCAAAGGCAAAAACAACCGTTCTTCTGTTCATCAGTCCCTCCCGGGGGCTCCTCCTGCCCTTCGAAGCGTATCCGGACGCCATCAGGGAAGATAGCGTCCCCATCAAGGGTTCACCCCCAGACGGCATAGAAGCGAGCAGAGCGCCCCATAGTGGCTTCCCTTCCAGTAGATCGCCCCGCACCGGGAACAACGCCTGAACTCGTTGTAGTGCTGCCGGGTGAGAGGTTTCAGCAAATGGGCGACATCCTCCTTTGCCACACCCGAAAGAAGCCCTGAACAACGGGGACAGCGGCTGAATGGTTTAACGGAATCTGCGAGGCTGAAACGTTTCAGCACCTCCCTGGCCTGTTCCTCGGGCCTTCTGCTCCGAATCAGGCAGCCGTGAACTACACTTCCCCTCTTGAGCAGCATTCGGTCGCAGGTCAGGAGGATCCTTGAGTCGACGGAAGAGATCTCGGCAAGAACGCTGTCATCCACATCGCCAGGGAACAGGGCATCAAACCCGAGCAGCCTGAGTAAAACCGCGAGTTTTCCCAGGTGCACGTCCAGAACGAAGCGGCCTGTGTCACTCAACCCGGGCCTGAGTGGATGAGCGGGTCCCGGCCCGAGGCCGGTGAAGGCGGGAAACACGCTCACCCTGTCGCCATGTTCCACAGAGGCATCAAACCCCACGGGCGTCCCGTTACGCATGAGAAGCGCAATCTCAGTATGGGGGATCCCGGCTGACTCAACGAGGTGTTTCGCATTGTTACCGCCCGCCATGGGGTACCGGAACTCGCAAAAACGCCATTCCACGGGGAGAAGATCGTTCAACTCAGCGTACACCCGCATCAGGATGAAACCAGGCGTTTCGGCATTCCGGGACGGGCACCCTGTCATGGGGTCCGTTCGTGGGACAGCCCTCTTGCCGTCTCGGTGGCTATTCGACCGAATGCTCCTTCCGGCCCTGCCCGCATGGCTTCCCAGAGACCCTGCCACTGTCCGGCGGTCTCGGGATTCACAACTGCCTGTGCGCTTGAATCGCCCCTCTCCATCCAGACCGGCAACACGGCGGTACCCGGCTGCATGGTCTCTCCGTCCAGATAGAAACCATCCAGCGCCAGATCGAAGAAGCCGTACGCCCGGGAACCCGGCTCACTCTTCAGAAGGAATGATGACACGTTAACGCCGATATTGTCCGATTCGCCCATGGGCAGAACGGAGATGGCGGGAGCGGCCCTTTCGATGTACAACTCCATCCGCGCATCCAGCCCAAGGGTGTAAGAATCGGTGCGCAGGTCTTCGATCTGACCGGAGAATGCAGAAGAAAAAGCCAGCTCGAGGGCTTCTTCAAACAGCTCCTCGAGGGCGTCCGAGCTTAGAAAGCCCGGAACGGAAAGCCGGGCGTTAAGGGAATCGATCCCTGCCCAGAGAAGGGAGTCCGGCACGAAAACACCGGGCCCCGATGTGAAAGCGGTGAAAGTGCCAACCAAAAGGATTGCTGACATGGATGAACTCCTCCCAACTACAAAAGACGGCTGTCGTACGCCCAGTTAAGAAGGGCCTGCCTCTGTCTGGGCCGGCACAGGATGTCGCCCTGGTCGCAGTGTTTCCTGACCTGAGCGATATGCCTCTTCATGGCTTTCCAGCGCTTGATCTGCCGCTGGTCGTCATCGCACCTTCTTCCCATGTAATACCGGCAGTACCATTGAAACCAGCCCCTGGGGTCGTCGGGATGGATCCAGCCTTTGTCCCTCCAGACGGAAAGCGGCTGGGAGGCGTTGACCCCGAAACAGTTCATACCGGGATCGTGCCGCCGGGCGCACAACCTGGCCCCTTCGAACCATTCCGCGGGGAACTCGCCGCGGCAGTCCGTCATGTACCTGCCACCGAACACTCCGAGGTGGAGCATTTCCCCGGGGGTGAGTTCGGGTGCGAACTCGGGGTGGAAGTTCTTCCCCGGGGGCTCGGAGCGGAAGTATGTGTAGCCCCGCTGCATCAGATCGTCAACAACAACAGTGACCGCTGTCATTCCTCTCCAATCCGGGTTCCGCTGTACCGCCCGCCAAGGTTATTATACGGACTGTCACGAACGGAGGGGGCATGCAATGCCGCAGATCAGGTGCAGCTCGCAGGAGAAAACAACCCTGGCTGGCAGAAAGTTCATTCTTCACCGGCGGAGTGATCTCGGCCCGGTTCTCACCGGGATCAAAGCAGGTATTCCGGACGAGCTTGTCACCGGACCACCCGTTCTGATAATTCACTACATAAGCAGCGTAAAGGATGGAACGCTGGTTGAGCTTGGATACCCGGTTCACATCCCTTTTGAGAACAGCAGCATTGAAACCCTCACGCTCCCGAAAACCCGCTTCATGTGCATCGATCACAGGGGGCCCATGGCCGAGCTGGGCAAAGCCTACGGCGACCTCTTCGGTTACGCCGACGCAAAAGGCCTGGTATCGGACGAATTCGGTGTAGAAGTCCTTCATGATGTGAGCAACCCTGATAGTTGTTCCATCGAGGCCCGTCTGGTGGTCCACGGCTGGAACGGCCTTTTCAGGGAAAACCTGGAACGGGTTCTCGGCGTTGCCGAAGCTCGGCGGATCCTTGGAGATTGTGCCGGGATCACGGAGGACACCAACCTGGACACCCGCTTCGAACTGGTGAGATCCGCCATCGAACGGCTTGACAGTTCAGCCGATGATTTTCAGAGGTACGACTGCGTTTCGGGCTGCGCACATGTTTTTCCACCTGAGCAGGTGGCAAAACTCAGGGCCAGCTTCACAGGGGCACGGGAAGAGGGTCTCGGGTTCCTCGAAGCCGTCGACAGGGTCATCTCGTTCATGGATTCCGACCCCGGCTGGAGCGAGAAGGCGACCAGACAGGACCATACCATCCTGACTTCCAAAGGTCCCCGGGACAGGCAGGCCCATGAAGCCGCGGAAACCCCCGATGCAAGAGCCGCCGCGGCATGCTTCTGTCCCATCATTCGAACAAGGCTAAGGGATGGCATGCCCCAAACCTTCTGCTACTGCGGTGCGGGATGGTTCAGGCAGCAGTGGGAGGGCGCCACCGGGATGCCGGTAAGGGTCGAGATACTCGGTTCCCTTCTCAAAGGCGACCCTGAATGCCGGTTCGCAATTCATCTGCCAAAGGAACACTAACGCACCAATGGGTTTTTTAGTTATTTTACCTTGTTGTCCCGGTCCTCAACCATATCCCCGGGAATACAGGATGGAAAAGGGGTCAAAATGAAAAGAAGTCTTCTGATCACAGCCGCCTTGGCGACGATCCTCGCCATTGGCGGGTGCGGCAAACCCGCCGTGGAACTCACCGCCCCCGGCGAAGCCAACGCGGGTTCCGAGATCACCCTTACCTGGACCGGTACGGTGACCGAAGGCGACAAGATCGTGCTTCGCGCCGCCGGTGAAACCGAAGGCGTGGAAGTCGAGGCCGTAGCCAACTCAGCCGTGCTCACACTTCCCCTCGAAGACGGCGCCTACGAGATCGTCTACATGAACGCCGATGAAAAGGTTATCGCCACCCGCAACATCACCGTCACCCCAAACACCTACACCCTCGACTTCCCTGAAGAGGTGGTTGTGGGCCAGTGGTTCGAAGTACAGTGGACCGGCCCCGACAACAATACCGACTACATCACCATAGTTCCCGAGGGTGCCCCTGTGGCCGACTGGGAAAGCTATTGCTACACTGGCAGCGGCAGCCCGGTCATCCTTCAGGCCCCCCTCGCGGCCGGTGTGTACGAGATCCGCTACTCCACCGAGCAGGTCTACCCCAACCCCACCCTTTTCACTGAAACAATCACCGTAATAATAACCGATTACGCCGTTATGGCCCCCAAAGAGGTCATGGCGGGCAGCAACCTTTTGGTCAGCTTTATCGGTCCGAACAATCCGGGCGACTATGTCACCATTGTTCCGGCGGGAACCCCTGAGGGCAGCTGGGCGGGCTATTTCTACACAAGCAATGGCAACCCGGGTACACTCGCTGTTCCGGCTGAACCCGGTGACTACGAGATCCGTTACTCAACAGAACAGAGTTCCCCAAACCCAACATTGGCAACCACCTACATCACCGTGATCCCACTCGAGATCACACTTTCCGCCCCAGAAACGGTAACCGCAGGGGCAGATTTCTTTGTTGAATGGACGGGCCCCGACGGCGCTCTGGACTACATCACCATTGTCCCCGCCGGCTCACCCGATGGTTCTTACGAAAGCTACTGCTACACCTCTGCTGGCAGCCCGGTCTCCCTGAACGCCCCTTCCGAGCCGGGAGCCTACGAGATCTGGTACGCCTCCGACCGCGTGGAGGGAACTTTCGCCAGCATCCCCATCACCGTGGAGTAACTGCGAAAGATCATAAGGGAACCCCGGCGGGTAACCGCCGGGGTTTTCTTATATCCGACAAGATCTGAGCGAAACACCGGGAGGACCTGTGGATTTGCCCGGAATTTCATCCTCTGTCCCTATACGCCCTGCCTGAACTCCTCGGGAAGGAATGCGACACCGGAAAGGCGCTCCATCTCCAGGGCCATCTCCACCGAGTTGTCGAGCATCTGTGCCGGAACCATCGTGCCCAGTTTCCTGCCCTTGACCTTGAGGTAGAGGGGACCCTTGAGCCCTGTCGTCTTTGCCCTGACAGCTGAAGCCGTAGCAAGGCCAACCAGCCCGCCCCCGAACTCGGCGCCGGACATGCTGGAGAGGGTTATGGACTCGACATCCTCCCAGCGGGCGGCAATGGTGGTAAGATACCTGTAGGCAAAGCCCTCTTCGGTTATCCCCAGGCCTGCCTTGCGGGACTTGACGATGATCCAGACCCCCAGGGGTATGGTGATGACAAGCAGGCAACACAGAACCCCCGCGAAAGTCTGCATGCCACGCCAGCCGCCCTTCATGGGGTAGAACCTGCCGTTTTCCTCCGCTGCGGCCAAAAGCTGCTTCTTGTCAATCGGTTCGGGCATTGTTCCTCCATTCTTTGTCTGGTTCGGATCGACCTGCTGCAAAAAACCACCGAAAGCATAATGTGAAAAGCCGACTCCGCGAAGTGCTTCACTGACCGGGAACGTTACCTTATGATGTCAAGCTTCAGGCCGAGGTAAAGAATGCCGTGAAGTGAAGATGACTCCCTGCCACCGCTCAGGGAAAGAAGCCTGATACCGACCCCTGCGTATGGCTCGATGTCCAGCGGACTGCCCGAACTGACGGGTATCCTCCACCCCATCTTCACACCCGCTGTGACCGCTTCGGAAGCGTTTTCGTCCATTCTCCACAATATCCCGACCCCGGTGTACGCTCCAAGGAAAGGGCCCGACAAGGGGCGTCGCAATGACCTTCTGAGTTCGCCGCCCAACTCCAGCCCAAGGCCTGGTCCACGGAGGTCTTCCGGGCTCCACACGTAGACGAGCGTCGGACCGCCGTAGAGTATCCAGCTTTGAAGGGAATCCCCGCTGAACCCTCTCTCCACATGCACCGTTACTTCAAAGGTCTGAAGCAGGCTGCCTCCGTCGTCAATGTAGTCAGGGTCCGGGGTGGGGTCCGCCAGGACGGCCCCCACCATGAACAGTGTGACGATCCACGACACACTCACCCGGCTGGTCATCGGATACTCCCTTTCGGCTTGAGTCGCCGCTTCAGTTCCCGAGCACCACCAGCCTTGTCACCGCGGTCAGCCCTCCCATTCGCGCAACAACGGGGTAAACGCCCGAGGGAAGGCGGTTGCCGGAGGAGTCGGTAAGACTGAACGGGATGTTCAGGTCGCCCGTGGGGGCGCTGCCGTCGTAAACGGTTCTGACCATTCGGCCGGAGATGTCGTAAACCTCTACAGTAAGCATGCCCGTCACAGGCAGTGAGCACCTGAAGGTCGTTGAGGTCGCCGCAGGGTTGCACCCGGCGAAGCCGATACCGAACGCCTCCGAGGGTTCTCCGGATTCGGCCGAGTACGCCCCGATAGCCCAGATCTCCACATCGTCGAGGTTCCATCCGCAGTATTCCCATTGGGGATCGGAGGGGCCCATGACCCACCTGATCCAGACCTGGGGCTGGCCGTCGGCGTACTGGGAGATGTCGTAAACCATGAGGTTCCAGTCCAGGTCACTGGTTTCGGCTGAGCCGTTTTCCCAGACGGTGTGCCATTCGGACTGGTCGGTGGAAACCTGCACCAGTGCGTGGTCGCCGGAGTTGTCCTGAACGCCGAGCCATCTCCTGAAGCGGAGCTGGGTCCCGAAAAGACCCGAACAGTCAATGGCAACTGTGGTGAGATTCTCCGCCTGCATCCCGGGTTCGTAATCCCCCCACAGGTTGTAGCCGTAGACGCACTGGCCGGTAAAGCCGCTTGAGGGATCATGGTTGCCGTGGGCGCCGCCGAAGCCCTGGGGGATTCCCCAGTGCCAGTCGCCCTGGGCGGTCCAGCCCGGGTTGGAATCCATGTTCCAGCCGTAGACTGCACCGGTCTCTCCAACGACCAGAACCACACGGGAGGTCGCGCCGCCGGTTCCACCGCTGGTATTCACGAATGACACGTCGGCCGTGTAAACCCCCTGTGAAAGCGCGAATGCTTCACTGGAAAGGGCAGCCGTAATCTGAATGTTCTGCCCCGGCGTGATGGTTCCCGAGAGAGGGCCAAGGAGCGTGAGCCATGAAGCGGATTCGGCCGTAACCTGGTACTGGGCTGACCCTGCGCCCACGTATTCGAGCACCCAGACGTTGCCGGAGGGTGTGAACGGCCCCCCCTCGATGCCCTGGAAAACCGCGTCGTCTCCCGGGGACACCCTGAGGCCGGCGTTGAACCCGAGCATCTTCAGGCAGAAGTTGCCGGTTTCAGGGTAGGGGTTGTCGGGACAACCGTAAAAATCCTGCCAGGAGCCGTCGAAATAGTAGCTCTCCCCCGCTGACGCGGTGGACTCAACGATGACCCTTGCGGAAGAGCCCAGAAGCACGGGAACGTCAGCTGTCCTGTCGTACGGGAAGCCACCCCGGCTGAACTCCATCTCGAGGTACACGCTGTCGCCCTGAAGCACCTGGAAGGGCTGGTCGAGCTGGACCGTGTGGAAACCCCTGACCAGGTAGAAGGCGTCCTGGCTGCTCAAAAGGTCCTGGAGGGTCCCTCCGGCAAAACTGCCGTAGAGCGACGCGAAACACTCGACCGAATCGTCGGCGGTGAAGAACGAAACGGCGGTGATGTAATGGCTGCCCGTGGCCTCGAAGGCGTTCATCACCCTGGTGGCGCCTTCGAACGTGTCACGCCAGCCGTGATAGTCATGGTAGTAAAACTGCTCGTACTCCATAAATTCGGCGTTGGTGAAGGACACTGCGCCCATGAAGGGCTCACGGCCGCACCACTTGTCCCAGTAGCTGATGTAGAAAAAGCCGTCGAACCCCCAGCCCTCGCCCCAGCTGTTCTTGCAGATCCAGGCGCCGGGCTCGGGAGCCTGTGTGATCATGGCGTCGTTCCAGCCGATGATCGCCACCGAATGGTTGGGAAGCTCGTCTTCGGATGGAGGCTGGTAGTGTATGTAGTTCTGCATGTAGCTGGAACTTGCGTAGTAGCAGGTGGCGAGGGCGCCGTGCTGCATGATGGCCGATTTGATGCCGTTGAGCGATTCGAGGTCGTCGCCACCCACGTACCACTCCACGTCGGCGGGGTAATAGTAGTGGTAGTCCGGTGAATTGAGGTTTGGCGCCGTTCCGAAGGACTGCCCGTCGATGTCGCGCACCGTACCGCTCCCCCTGGAGAGGTAGGCCGTGGTCACCAGGTAGTCTCCACCCTCGTGAACCGTGAGGCCCCCGCTTCCTATCGGCGGGTCCATGTCGGCGTTGTGCCAGTTGTTGAAGCCGTTCCACCAGTCGAGGTGGTACTCGGCAAGGTTGGGTTCACCCGTCTCACCCTGGTTCTCCCACTCCCCCGTGAGAAGCATGTTGGATTCGATGGAGGCCATCGTGCCGTGCGTCCAGCATGTTCCCCCCTGCTGGCTCTTGACCGAGGTCACATAGCTCTGCCCGCCCACGTCCCTGAGGTCGAAAGTGGAAGGGTACTGAAGCACAAGCGCTGCGAGAAAACATACCGCGACGAACATGGCTGCCTCCGTTTATGATTAACCGGGAAAACCTTTCCCCAACAATACAGAAAACAAAGGACCATGACCCCCCATGCCAGGGTGATCGGATTCTTCACTGAATTGCTTTACTGAATTAGATATACGCTCAGGGACAGGATGTTCCGGGATTGCGCAAGGCCATTCAGCTCAATCGGACGAATGCCGGTTCGAATCCTGTCTGGCGTACTGGCGTAAACACAAATGGCCAGGCTTGATTGATATGAAAGTCAAACAGACGTCAGACTTCTGGAATGATCAAGACGTCTTTCCTGCAAAGCGATCTTCCAGAATCTTCAAGAGCAATCTACTTGTATACCTACTTCTTCAGGTATTTGGGAAGGACAGAGAACAGACACCAGATTCCAGAAACAGCAATGATGACATAGATGATGTTGGCAACGTCTAAGCCCAGTTTGAACACACCATTGATAAGTTCGCGGTTCAGGACAACCAGAATGCCCCAGTTCAGTGCTCCTATGATAACAAGTATGAGGGCTATGATGTCAATTGTCTTGGTTCTTGCGCTATTCATGATAGCTCCTTTCTCTGGTTTTTCTCATACGTGTAATATTACTGTAATGTGCCTTAAGTCAATACATTAATATTGATATACATTATGATTATTTCACACCGATTGTAAATTGTCAGCAACTTCCTTAATTGTGATCAAAATTAACACGATACTGCTGTCATGGTTCTCCCGCACTTCACATTGCTTCTGCGAACGTCATTATATGCTGCTTGGTGAATTTCAGTGTCGGATTGTTGAAAACGGGAAACACAGGGGCATTGCTGATGCGTCTTACAATCATTTTTCTTTTCGTTCTGGTCACTAAGGCGATAGTTTCTTACACCCGGTTCCCGGAAGACCCGCCGGGTGCTGATGTTATCGACAGAGCTTTCTTCAGGGACATTGTCGATGGAGATGAGTATGTCGTTTACATCATCATGTACGATCTGGAAAACCGGGGTACTCTGGATGTGGTGAGCGGAACCCTGTCTTCAGGGAGTTATCTCTGGGAGACGGAGTTTTCCTGAAAACCTCTCAACATCCTTTCAGAGCCTGTCCGTTTTGATCCTCGAAGTGTGATCGACATGCAGCTGTCCGGATCTTCATTGATCATCACCTGGCTGGACAGGTTCAGCAGTACGTATGTCGAGGGAGCAGCCTCCCTGTATCTTGAATACGACCTTCTAAGCGTAAGTGCTGCAGAGTTCTGGAGTGATTGAGAGAGCCAGACAAGAATCACTGAACGGGTTCCGCGTTATATTGGATTTACCGAAAAACTAAGCACACGCATGTTCAGCGAACGGAGCACTCATGATTCTTGCGCTTGTTCTTCTTCTTGCTTCCCTAACCGCCAATCCATGCGCATCCCTCAAATCCATGGAAGGCACCGACGGCCCTCCCGGAAACCTTGATGACGGCCCTCACGTGTACTGGAGGAACGACACGACCGCCGTGGTGTTCAGCTTCATCGGGGGCAGGCTGGTTCAGGAGACTTTCACGGCATCGGACACGGTAAGGTTCCAGGGAAGCCTGGACGGAACTGCGGTGTCGTTCGCGATCCCCACCATCGGTCCTTCCAGGGTGGCTTGCGACACCGGTGCAGTTCCCCGGTTTTTGGCCGTGAGCGACGTTCACGGCGACTTCCCGCATTTTCGTGAGATCCTTCTGGCTTCCGGGGTAATGGACGACAGCTTCAGGTGGACATGGGGCGAAGGCCACCTGGTCGTGCTGGGCGATATCATGGACCGGGGCCCGGCGGTAACCGAGTGCCTCTGGCTGGTCTATCTTCTGGCTCAGCAGGCTGAACGGGCCGGTGGAGCGGTTCATTTCGTTCTTGGCAACCACGAGCTGATGGTGCTTCTGGGTGACCTCCGCTACGTTCACGAACGTTATCTGGACGGCATCTCGGGTGTGACCGGAATGGACTGCGACGACCTTTTCGGCCCCGACATGGAACTGGGCCGCTGGATCCGGTCCAGACCCGCCGTCGTCCGGATGGGCGACATCCTATTCGTTCATGGGGGGATCGCCCCGGGCAGCGGCGTGGATGAGTTGTCGCTTCCCGAGATCAACGAGCTGGTCTGGCGCGGCCTTGAGCGCTCTTCGGTGGGGTACCTTCTCGACGGAGTCGAGCGGGTCTTCGGAAGCCTCGGGCCGCTCTGGTTCAGGGGTTACCACTACGGCATGGAGGGCCTCTATCTCGAAACCACAGCGGAAGAAGTGGCCATTCTTCTTGACCGGTACGAAGTGGAGAGGATTGTCGTGGGCCACACCGAACACGACAGCCTTGCGGTGCTTTTCGGCGGGCGGGTGGTTGCCATAGACGTTCCCGTGGATTGCATCGGCGGCCAGCAGGCGCTGTTGCGGGAGGCCAGCGCTTTCTACAGGGTCAACGCCGACGGGTCAAGGGTTCTGATTCCCTGAGAATTGCTTTCGTGCTGTATCAATCGATGAGGGCCGCCCCCAGTGCTCCGGTGATCCTTGGTTCGGGGGGAATCACCACTCTGAGGCCGGTTTCAGCCTCGACGGCACGCACAACGCCCATGTTCCTGGCCACCCCCCCCGTGAACACAAGCGGGGGCGCCACGCCTGCGCCGCCCGCCATGCCCAGCGTCCGTGCCGCGACCGAGCGGAAAACTCCCCTGAGTATCCTTTCCCTGGGGATCCCGCCCTGAAGAAGGCCGATGATCTCGCTCTCCGCGAAAACAGCGCACATGGTGCTTATCTCAACCGTGTCGTCGCCTTCACGGGTAGCTTCGCCCATGCTTTCAAGGGGGATCCCGAGTATGTCGCCCGCCATCTCGATGAAACGCCCGGTTCCCGCCGCGCATCGGTCGTTCATTGAGAAGTCGACGGGTTTTCCGTTCTCGAGCCTTATGATCTTCGAGTCCTGCCCTCCGATGTCGATTATGGTCGCGGTGTCGGGGTACAGATGGAACACGCCCCTGGCGTGGCAGATAATCTCGCTGCACGTTCGAGTGGAATGGCCGAAATAGTTCCTGCCGTAACCGGTGGCTACGATCGAGACGAGGTCTTCCGGCATCAGTTCGTTCCGCTCGAGGATCTGCCGGAACAGGGCCTCGGCGTTCCCCCTGGGGTCCCGCAGGCTGTCGCCTATGATCACATCCACCGTGCGGGTCCCGTCGTGCAGCAGCACCTCGACGCTTCGTGCCCCGATATCCACACCGCACCTCATCGGGTCATCTCCAGAAGGGTCTGGATGCGGACCATTATCTGCTCCCTGTCGCCCGGGCTGTAGTCGGTCTCCACCTTCAGGTAGGGGATGTTCAGCTCTTTGCGTACGAACTCGCCGACCTGGAACGATTCCACGTTGTAGGTATGGCACGCCTGCCAGACAAGGTCGACCACGGCGTTCGCATTGTATCGCCTGGCGAGTTTCGAAAGGAGTTCGAGTCTGCCGGTGTTTGGCGTCATGCAGCTGCACGGGATACGGAAGTGCTTCTCCGCTATGGCGGTGAGGGGGTCGCCTTCTTCGCTCACGGGGTCAAGGGGTTTGATGCCGCTGCATGTTTCCTGCACAACCACTATCCCCCCCGCTTCCTCGATGATCTCCACGACCTTCAGAGTGCCCTCGCTCATGGGGCATCCCGTGACAAGGACCCTGGGCGCGCTCTCCGCCGCCGCGTAAACACCCTTTCTCTTCCTTTCCTCAAGCGCATCCCTCAGTTCCAGAAGCATGCGGTGGTGCCCGGGCATGCCCGATACCCTGAAGCGCAGCCTTCCAAGTTCAACGCCGCTTATCACGGGCCTTGGCTCGGAGCCGTACTCCATGACGGCCCTGAGAAGAGCCCTTTCCCTGTTCATGGCAGCGATGGCACTGCGAAGATCATCGTCGCTTATTGTTTTGTTGTAGAGCTCTTCAAGGCGGAGCTTGAGCTTTCCGACCTCCTTGAGCCAGTGCTCCCAGGCCTCGGCCTCGAGAACCTTCTGTGTGAGTTCGAGAATGTGCTGGGGCTTCCGGTCCCTGATGAGTTCCCAGACCTTCTTCTTCCCGTCGCATGTGGTCTCGGCCACGATGAGGTCGGCCATGGTGAAGAACGGGCAGCCATTGGTGAGAATGTAGCCCAGGGAAGACTTGATCAGGGGACAGAGGTTGGCCGGAAGAACGGTCTCCGCCGGCGGAATGGTCTTGCGGCTGGAACCGCAGAGGCAGATCGGGTATGCGCCTGCGGCAAGGATCAGATCACGGGGCGTGAACTCGCAGTAGATGCCCACAACGCCCTTTCCCCGCCTCTTCTCCGCTCTTACAAAATCGATCTCGGCTCCCACGGATGTGGCGAAGTACTCAAAGGGGTTGATCATGTTCTCCTCTTCCTGCGCTGTCTTACTATGTCCATGAAAGCCTCGATCCGGCTTCTCACCTGTTCACTCACCCTTCCGGGGCTGTACGGCACGTCGAATGAGAGTACGGGCAGCCCAAGCTCGTCCCTGACCTTCCCGCTGATGATCCTGTCGTCCCAGGGGCAGTGGCTTGCCCCGAAGATCCCGCTCAGAAGGACCCCCTCGGCCCGGAAATGCCTGATGTCACGCACTATCGCATCGGCCCTCATGCCGGGAGAGCAGAGCAGCCTGTCGTCGAAGCAGTTCTCCGCCACCGCAGTAAGGGGGTCGGTATCCTCCCTCAGTGGAAGGAAGGCGTGATTGATGAAGTAGTCCGTCCCCGCCACACACCCCCCCATATCTTCCAGCAGGGGTATCAGTGAGGCGTCGGTGGGCGGGTACACCCAGTAGATCCGAAGGGGCGGCTCATCGCCTTTAAAGGGTGAAAGCCCCTCCTCAAGCCTCTTCTTCGCGACCCGGGCAAGCCCCTCAAGCACGGGGAAGCACTGCTCCGGCTCGCTGCAGGTGTGAATTGCGATGAACTCGGCGAGGTACATCTCAAGCCCGGGCAACGGCGGATAGTCGGCCCCGTAGACAAGCTCCCGAAGGTCTCTGACAATGGTGCGCAGCCTGTTGAAAAGCGCGACGCTTTCAAGGAGCATTTCATCCGTGCACCTTACGCCTGTTGTAGCCTCCAGGGCGGCCACCACCCCCGCGAGCTGCCCGCGAAGAAAGGCAAGGTCCTTCTCTGCGAAGGGAACTCCTCCGAAAGGGGTTACCGAGCCCGTCCTCCCGGGTACAGGCGCCGTCATCTCCCACCAGTGCACGGGCATGCCCAGCCCCTCCACAAGCTGCATCACAGCGCTGAAGTCGTCGCAGCACGCCCCGACTCCGGCCACGCAGAGGTCGGGTCTGGGGAAGTAATCGAGGGTTTTCATGGCACCCAGCACGGCCCTCACGTAGCACAGCTCCTCGGTGGCGCCCAGGTCGGAAGCGGCGTCGAGAAGGTGGGTGCTCTCGGCAAAGCACGGCGCCCACCAAAGTTCGTCGGCGTAAAAGGAGAGCTGTCCGGGGAAGGCGTAGGCGAGAACGGCGGTCTGACCAAGGTCTTTCATCAGGGCGATGACCTTCGCGCCCGAGTTCCTGGCCAGGAAAAGCCTGTCCTTCTCGCTGAACAGGAATGCCCAGAGCCTGAGGGCCTCGGGTGAACTGTCGAACCGAAGCCGTCTCAGAAGGAGGTCACCCCGGCACGAATACTCCCAGGGTGTGAACAGGTACTCCACACCGCCCGGTATGAATCCCCTGAGGGACCGGCACTGCGCGGCGAACTCATCCGGTATTTCGAGCTTGCGCGATTCCCACTCGAGTGCTGTCAACTTGCGCACAGGGTCATGCATGCCGCGCCTCCAGGGTCTCCACGAACGCCTGGAGCCGGACCGAGGTCCGTCCCCGCTCCCCCGGGGAAAGGTCGCTCGAAAGCACCAGCACCGGGAAGGGCATTTTGCGGAACCTCTCCTTCTCGGTATGCCAGAGGTCGCAGAAGGAAAGGGTCTTGAGGACCAGGCCGTGGCAGCCCGCAGTGGTGACCTGCTCACCTGTCCACTGAAAAACCGCGTTGTTCGGACGGTTCCGTATGCAGCGGGTATCGTTGAACGACGCAAGTGCGAGTTCCCGGATGGAACCGTCCGCCGGGACCGTTGATGGAAGCCCGGAAAGGCCAGTACACCCCAGTGGGAGGTAACCCGCCCCGAGTTCCGCAAGGGTTTCCGTAACAACGTCATCACCCCGGGCCAGTACACTTCCCGTAACCGCGACCCTGACCCCTGGCGTCCGGCTCCCGAAGGCAACCTCCCGCGGGAAACGGTTCTCGACGAAGAAACCGTGGAACAGCTCCTGCAGGATCAAAGGCGGTACCCGGAATGAAAGGGCCGCCTCCCGTAGAACGGCGGCCCCCGCGAGGCGATCGGTCTCCCACGCCAGGGCGGCTGATGGATCGTAGCCTTCGGAAAAACCCGCCCCGATAAGCCCCAGCGCCAGGTCCCTTACGGACTCGCAGAACCACCGGGCCGCCTCCACCGTTCTGGTGGCGGGAAGCTGAAGCGGGAAGACGGGGTTGCCCGAGAGGCGTTCGAGTTCCTGAAAGAGGCGCCTGGTCATGTCGCAGGTGTACATCCCCGCCCAGGCATCCACTGAACCGAACCCCGCAGCAGAGGTGACGATCCCGCCAGAACAGACTTCACGAACGGGCAGAGGTCGGGGCGGACAAGGGCTTCCCCGGCCCTCTCCGAGCCCGCAACCACGCCACGCCACGGTTTCAGCCCAAGGCCAACCGCAACGGCCGGGGGGAAGCCCCGGCACAGGTAACCAAGAACGGGTCTTTCTATGACCGCTCCTTAACCGCAACGAACCGCCCCCTGCCGAAGTTCCCGGCCCTTGCCTTCGAAAGCATGAAGCCGAACTCGGCACCCAGGAAGGCAAAGACATCACTGTTCCAGCCCAGTATCCGCATCGCGTCGAAGTGCCTCTGCCCCGCGAGCTGCCCCAGGTAATTCTGTATGTGGTCGGCGAAATCCGGCGTGTGGTCGGAGGCCTCAAGCACCTTGAACCCGTTCTTCTCAAGAAGCGAGACGTAGCCCTCAAGGCACAGCATGTCAGGGAACTTCATCACCGTGCAGATGCGCCGTGCCGACTCCTCATCCATTCCCGCGGGGCCGACAAGCCAGTCCGTGAAGGCTATCTTCCCGCCGGGACGGAGCACCCTTGCGGCCTCGGAAATCAGCTTGGTCTTGTCCTCAACGTAGCACCAGGCGTCCTCGCCCCATACGCCATCAAAGCGCGAATCGGGATAAGGGATCGCAGTCACGTCGCCGAGTTTGACCTCGCAGTCGCCGAAGCCCGCCTCGGAGAGCCTTTTTTTAGACTCGTCAACCATGTGAGGGGTGGCATCCACGCCATACGCCTTCACACCGTAGGTTCTCGCAAGGAAGTGCATGCCGGCCCCCAGGGCCGAGCAGAGGTCCAAAACCTCATCCCCAGCCTTCCAGCCCGCGATGTCGCCCAGGGCCCTGGAACTGGCGTACCCTCCGATGTGGATCTGCTCGCCCATGATGAGTTCCCACAGCCTGCCCTCAAAGCCGCTGTAGACCTCTTTCACGTTCTCAAGGGTCATTCCGGTTTTTCGCATTGCGCCCTCCATGCTGCCGGGATTCCGGCTTTGCGGTGGAGAGCGGAGAGGTTACAAAACGCTTCCCTGCACTCCACCTGTGTCCGGGTTCCCACGGAACCCGTTGAAGGTTCCTCAGGTCCGCGAGACGATGGTTTGCAGGTGCATCAATTCCCTCCTGTGCTGGTAAGTTTTTTGAACACTATGGAACGGAAGGCGGTTGGTCAAGAGGGTCGAACACCGCCAACCCCGGCATCCGACCCTCTTCTGCGCGAAAAAAGCTTAACTAGAGCAGAATCATGCGTGACAGAAGCACCCGGGAACCGTTCTCCATCCTCACGAGGTAAACGCCGGGGGGAACCGAGCCGGCCCTGTTCCACCCAAGGGAAGCGCCCTCTGCCCCAAGAACCGTACCAAGGCTGTCAACGAGCCGTCCGGAGAGATCGTAGATCCGCACGACAGCAGTTTCTCCCGCAACCCCGCCAAGAACGAAACTGACCGCGCCACGGGAGGGGTTTGGCATGATACGGAGGAACTCGGCGCCTGAACCGGGTTCCACGCCAAGGTACTGCCCCATTGTTCCGTCGGACTGGATGTTCTGGGCGTACACGCCACCGTCACCCCTGAAGTCGGCCCAGGTGAAGTAGGCGCCGTCATCGTATCCAGGGCACACCACTGGGTCGTCCTTGCCCCCGAGGCTTCCAGCGGATATGGAGACCGGCCCCCACAGGACCGTTCCGTCGAAGCCAAGCTTCATAACCTTGAGCGATGTGTTCGACGAGTTGATGAGGTATGAGACGAAGATGCCGTCGCCTGATACAATGGCATCAGCGAAGGCCGTCTGTTCTGACCCAAGCGGAAGAAGCTCGAGGCCGCTGTCCGTCCACATGCGGTCACCGGCAGAAGAGAACTTCTGGCCATAAATACCGTACATGTTCTGGTTGGCGTTGCTCTCCACCCAGAAGGCGTAGCACTCGCCGGCATTGTTGATGACCGCTGATGGGCTCATGTGGAGCCTGTCCGCGGAAAACGTCGAAGCCTGGGCGCCGTTGAAGGGGAAGAGGTTCGTACCCTGGCTGTCGAGGTGCTGCACCCATACGTCGAATGAGTTCACTGTCGGCGAATCGTACCAGAAGCACACGGCCCCGTCGAAACCGTCCTCGATTATCCCCGGGAATGTCCATGGTGTTATCGACCCGGTGTTGTAGACCAGCACGGGCGAGTCACTCCAGGTGCCCTCACCGTTCACATCCAGCATATCCGCGTAGAGGTGGGTCACCGTCATGGGGTAGGACCCGGTCGAACTTTTCCAAAGGACTATCACACTGTCCTGACCCGAGGGGACCATGGCCGGCGAGGACAGATCAGCCGAAGCGTTCGACAAAACAAGACCGTAGTCCCCCCACAGCTTCTCACCCGAGGGCGAGAGCCTCTGGAACACCAGGTAATCGGTGTCTGCGGATTTGCCCCAGGCAAAGACGCAGTTGCCCTGATCCGTCACCGCAACAACCGGGTTCGGCTCAAACCCCGACACAGAAGGGTCCGACAGGCAGATGCCGTCGTCCCCCCAGAGGAACTCCCCCGTGCTGCTGATCTTGTAGACCGAAACGTCCAGTTCGCCCGAGGCGTTCCTCTCGTCCGAGAACGCGAGAACCGCGTTGTCCGACCCGTCGACCGCCATCGAGTAATCAACGATCCAGCTCATCTGGGGCTGGTCGCTCACCAGGAGACCATCATCCCCAAACTGGGGAACCCCCTGGTAATCCAAACGCTGCAGGTAGACGCAGTAGCTCCCCGACCTGGTATCGAACCAGGAGATGAAGCACCCGCCGTCGGATGTGGGAACGATCTTTGGAAGGACCTGCTCACCCGAAAGGTCACAGATCGTGAGATTCTGGGTGGAATCAGGGCTCCACTGGCCAAGCAGAAGTGATGGAAGAAGGAACAACCACGGCAACGCTCTCATGGCGACCCCCGATCATGTTCTTCATACCCCGCAGCAATTTGCGGGGAAAACCCCCATGAGATACCAAAAAAAGGTGAATCGGACAACGGAGACAGGGTTGCGGTTCATCCTTCACCAAAGCAACTCATCTCGTCCACAAGTTGGGAGTACCTGTCCCTGGCCTTCCGGAACTTCACACGAAGGTCATCGGACGACTTGACCAGAAGCAGTTCGTCAACCAGCGCCGAGTCTTCGGGTGAATAGTCCCGGTACGCATATCGAAGCCCGAAATCCACCTTTTGCGGCCGGTACTTGAGATTCAGCATCACCCCAAGGTTCCTGACAAGGAATTGGTAGTAGAACGAAAAGGCTTCAGAAAGCCTTTCCCTGGCAAGAGCTTTCCCGACCTCGATCTCAAGCACGAAACCCTGTTCCAGCGCCGTCGCGTAAAACTTCCGGGCCTTGGTTAGAACCAGGTCTGAAGGCGTTGGAGCGGGATCGACCATGAGTTCCTTCTCGAACCAGACTACAGCGTAACCATGACGGTCGCAGGCGGTGAACTTGTCGGGGACAGATCTTCTGATGAAGGCCACATCAAGGTAGTAGAACTCAGGGGTTTCCGACAGAAGGTAAAAGATCTGGGAGAACCCGTGCCAAGCGGGTTCGGGCATCCTGAGCCTCTTCAGGATACCGTACCGTTCCGTCAGGAATTCATCCAGCAGAGAGATGACAGCCTCCACGGAATCGTCTCTGCACACCACCGCCAGATCCAGATCCGAGTACGAATCCAGGTACCCAGTGGCGGCGGAGCCGCCCTCCCAGGCCGCGATCACCTCGTGGCGCCCTGAAAGGAAACTCTTCAATTCACCGGCTATCTGCTCTGGAGTGTTCACCCCACACGCTCCTTAAAAGTGGTTCATACGAATAATCAGCCCTTGAAAACCTCTTCGGCATGCCAGGCCAGCTTGTCGCGGTCGGGCCGCCAGCCCGCATTGGCAGGCAGTTCGATGATCCTTCTGTCCATGTCGTAATAGCTGCGGCCGTTGCTGAACTCCTCCCTCAGCCTGCCCCCCACCCTGAAAACGTAGTCCGGCGTGACAGTCACGTAGCCGCGGTCGTACAGGCTGTGAAGGTCACGGCGCAGAAGGATACCGTTGTCTATCCGGTGTTCTCCCCCCTGTCCGTATGGCTTTATGTGCGCTGCCTCGAGCACGGGCATGGAATGCTCCCGTGTCACGGCGCACGCCCCCCCGTAAGCCTCCCTGACAGCGAGGCTGAAAAGCCCCTGCCCAAGGCGGGGACGCACGGTTATCATTGCGCCATACCTCTCCGAACCCTCGGCCACGAGTGAGGGCGACCTTTCGACGTTCCAGTACACTGAGCCAGCGCTTGCCCGGTCAAGACACTGGGTAAGGACACGAAGACCCTCGCCGGAGTGGGTGGGGTAGGTTTTCCCCTGCTGGATCCCGGTGCGGGCCCAGTCGCAAGGTGGCATGATCCACTGCTCCCGCGGGAAGAACACCGGCGCTGCGATCATGATGCACCCGATCCTGAAATCACCGGTGCGCTCCAGACGGTTCCCGCCCCCCCGCAAACGAAGGATGCGGTCCAGCATCCCCTGAAAATCGGGTGCCCCGTTCATCTCACCGAAGCAATCCCAGGCAAGCCATGCCGGAAGCACCTCGAACCGTTCAAAGAAACCGAAACCCGATATCATCCTTTCGGGTGCGCGAAGCTTGAAGATGAAGGGATCGCCCTTCTGAAGGGCACGGAAAGCCCGCCCACCGTGGGGCTGCCAGAAGTTGACCTCGTCCACCCCTGGCTTGCCAGCCAGGAACGAGAACCACTCCGGATCGGTCAGCGCGATGTACTCTGAAGGCATGGAACCCCCGAGGCCAGTTGTTCTTCCCATGGAGAATAGCGTTCAGCAGATGCAGGGTCAATAAAGCGGGGCAAACACAAAAGTCGCAGGGGTTTTGTGTGATTTCTCACATAAGTCGTACGACTAATGTGAAAGTTATGGGGCCATGATTTTTACGCCCCGAGCAGTTATCTCGGTCTGCTACTTGGAAAGAAATCTCATGGCAGGTAATCGTCTATCACAGCCTTCCAGGCAGACCCTCTCATGCTGAAGTGGGCGTCGAAGAGGCGTCCGTGCATTTTACCCGACATTACGAACCTGGTCATGCCCTCATTGGCGTTTCTCACGCCCGCATTCCAGCTCATGGCGTGAGGCACGAAGAAGCCGCCCGATATGGGGTCTTTCCAACCGGTTGAAGGGAACTGGGGGAAGGGGCACGGGGCAAAGCTGGTGGCAAGTGGTTGGATCGGGGCGGGTCTGTTTGGTTGCTCCGGCTTGCTTTCGGTTTTTACGGACTGAGCGGGCTTCCTGTCCATGCTTCCCCGGGCGAATGGGATGACCGCTATCAGAAGAAGCGCGCCCGTGAAAACAAGAACTCCCCTGCATCCAAGTGGCCATTCCAAAGGGCAGACCGGAAGCGATCAGTAGAATGGCCAGAATCGAAGTGCTGCCTGCGACCCTGGCTTTGTCATCAGGGGTCAACTCTCTCTCTGCCTGCGGAACCTTCATGCCTGCGTAAGCATTCCGAGCGCACTTCTGGCAAACATCGCTTGCGAACTCGGACGAAGAGCCGTTGTACCCGCAGTTACTGCAGTGAAACCCTCTCAATGAAACCCGGCAACTCCGGTCTCCGCCCTCCCCATCAGTTGCCCGGAAGTGGTAGATTCAGGATATTGAATTTCTTTCCTTTTCCATGGAGGGTCTGGCAATGATTCAGCGCACCGGTATAGGCGAGGTTCTCTCCGGTGGGTCCACCGGAACGGCAGTCACGGTTTACGGATGGGTCAGGACTTCCCGCTCGGGGAAGAACGTGGCCTTCGCAGCGCTGAATGACGGTTCCTCGGTTCAGAACCTCCAGGTCGTGTTCGACCGTGAAGTGTTCGATGACGAAGCCCTTGCCGGGCTTCAGGCGGGGGCCTGCGTGTGCGTCACGGGAACTGTCGTCGAAAGCTCCGGTGAACAGGCCGTTGAGCTTGCCGCATCATCCCTCGAAGTGGTTGGCCCGGTTGATGCCGATTATCCCCTTCAGAAAAAAAGGCACGGGCTCGACTTCCTTCGAACCATGCCCCACCTCCGCTCCCGGACCAACACCTTCGGGGCCGTCTTCAGGATGAGCCATCACCTGTCCCTCGCCATCCACAGGTTCTTCGACACCGAGGGCTTCTACCACGTTCACACACCAATCATCACCGAGAGCGACTGCGAGGGCGCGGGAGAGACCTTTCGGGTCACCACGCTTCCCGCGGGTTGCTCCGATTTCGATCAGGACTACTTCAGGCGCCGGTCCTTCCTCTCCGTCAGCGGCCAGCTTGAAGCCGAGCCCTTCGCCCTGTCGCTGGGGAAGGTCTACACTTTCGGGCCCACATTCAGGGCCGACCCCTCGGACACCAGGACCCACGTGGCCGAATTCTGGATGATCGAACCCGAGATGGCGTTCTTCGACCTCGACGACAACATCGCGCTTATCGAAAGGTTCGTGAAGTTCTGCGCGACTTACCTTCGTGACAAGTGCTGTTCCGACATCGCCTTTTTCTCGGAACACTACGAGAAGGGGCTTCCGGACCGTTACAGCACGCTGGAGGAGGGTTTTGCACGGGTCAGTTACACCGAAGCCATCAGTATTCTGGGCTCCGCCTCGGGTGCTTTCTCATCCGTGCCCTGCTGGGGGCACGATCTGGCAACCGAGCACGAGCGATACCTGGCGGAGAAACACTTCGGCCGCCCCGTGTTCGTGACCGATTACCCCGCTTCCATGAAGCCCTTCTACATGTTCATGAACCCCGACGGGAAGACCGTGGCGGCATGCGACCTCCTGGTTCCCGGGGTGGGAGAGATAGTGGGGGGAAGCCAGAGGGAACACAGGCTTCCCGTCCTGACGAACAGGGCAGTGGCCCAGGGGCTCGATCTCTCGGTTTACGCTTGGTACCTTGAGCTTCGCAGGTGGGGTTCCGCCCCCCATGCGGGCTTTGGTCTGGGATTTGAAAGGCTTCTCATGTATCTCACGGGAATGGAGAACATACGCGACGTGATCCCTTTCCCGCGTACCTTCGGAAAAATGTACTAGAAGGCTGGTGTTTCGGTGAGTGAAAGCATTCTTACGATTGACGGCAATGAAGCTGCTGCCCATGTGGCCCATAAACTGAGCGAAGTCATTGCCATCTACCCCATCACCCCCTCCTCGAACATGGGGGAACACGCCGACGAGTGGTCCGCGGCTGGCAAGAAGAACATCTGGGGAACGGTTCCCCTGGTGCAGGAGATGCAGAGCGAGGGCGGCGCAGCCGCTTCGGTCCACGGCGCCCTGCAGACCGGCGCCCTGACGACAACCTTCACCGCAAGCCAGGGGCTGCTTCTGATGATCCCCACGATGCACAAGCTCGCGGGTGAACTGACTGCCACGGTCTTCCACGTTTCCGCGAGAAGCCTGGCCTGCCAGGCCCTATCCATCTTCGGCGACCACAGCGATGTGATGTCGGTCCGCAACACCGGGTTCGCACTTCTTTCGAGCGCCAGCGTCCAGGAGGTTCCCGACCTGGCCGCCATTGCCCACGCCGCAACCCTGAGCAGCAGGATCCCCTTCATCCACTTCTTCGACGGTTTCAGGACCAGCCACGAGGTCCAGAAGATAAGCCTGCCCGGCGACGACGTTCTCAGGGCCATGATCGACGACGAACTGGTCCTGGCGCACCGCCACAGGGGCATGAACCCCAACCGTCCCGTTCTCCGGGGCACCAGCCAGAACCCCGACGTCTACTTCCAGGGCCGCGAGACCGTGAACTCGTACCACTCGGCAACCCCCGGCATCGTCCAGGAATACATGGACATCTACGCCGGCCTCACGGGCCGCCAGTACCACCTCTTCGACTACGTGGGCGCCCCCGACGCGGAAAGCATCGTGATCCTCATGGGCTCCGGCTGCGAGACCGCACACGAGACGGTTGAATGCATGCTTGCCGAAGGCGAAAAGGTCGGCGTGCTTAAAGTGCGCCTTTACCGGCCTTTCGACGCCAGCGCCCTTCTCGATGCAATTCCACGGAGCGCAACGGTCGTCACGGTGCTCGACCGCACCAAGGAACCCGGCAGTGAGGGCGAACCGCTTTACAAAGACGTTGCCACCGCGCTCAAGGAATCGGGCCGGTGCGGCGTGAAGGTTCTGGGAGGCCGCTACGGCCTCTCCAGCAAGGAGTTCACACCCGCCATGGTGAAGGCGGTCTTCGAGAATGCCGCCGGGCCGAAGAAACACGGGTTCACCGTGGGCATCACCGACGACCTCACCGACACCAGCATCCCGGTCCCCGACTTCTGCATACCTTCCCAGGGCATGCACCAGGCCGTGTTCTTCGGTCTGGGCGCTGATGGAACCGTGGGCGCCAACAAGAACAGCATCAAGATCATCGGTGAAACAACAGACTTCTACGCCCAGGGCTACTTCGTCTACGACTCCAAGAAAGCCGGGGCCATAACGGTGAGCCACCTCAGGTTCGGCCCCAGGCCGATCCGTCAGACATGCCTCATCGGCAGGGCCGATTTCGTGGCGTGCCACCAGACAGTGTTCATGGAGAAGTACGACATACTCCGCTACGCTGCCAAAGGCGCCACATTCCTCCTGAACACACCGTACAGCAAAGACGAGGCATGGAACAGCCTTCCCCGCGAGGCCCAGAAGGACATCATCGAAAAGGGGCTGAAGTTCTTCGTCATCGACGGGTACAGGGTGGCCCAGGAGACAGGCATGGGCGTGATGATCAACACCATCATGCAGACCTGCTTCTTCGCCATCAGCGGTGTGATCCCGAGGGACGAGGCCATCGAGAAGATCAAGGGCGCCATCAAGAAGACCTACGGCCGAAAGGGCGACAAGATCGTAGAGAAGAACTACGCCGCGGTCGACCACAGCCTTGCCAACCTTTTCGAGGTGAAGTACCCCTCCAATGTCACCAGCAGCTTCAGCCGACCTCCATCGGTTCCCGCCAACGCGCCTGATTTCGTTCAGAAAGTGACCGCTGAGATCATCGCCCAGAGGGGAGACAACCTCCCGGTCAGCGCCATCCCCGCCGACGGCACATGGCCCACGGGAACCACCCAGTACGAGAAGAGGAACATCGCGCTCTCGATCCCGGCCTGGGACCCCGCGGTGTGCCTCCAGTGCGGTATCTGCAGCCTCGTGTGCCCCCACGCCGCCATACGCATCAAGCACTACGACGCTTCGTGCCTGAAGGGTGCCCCGGCAGCTTTCAAGAGCATCGACGGCAAGGGCAGGTTCCAGGGCAGCATGTACACCGTTCAGGTTGCCCCTGAAGACTGCACGGGCTGCGGCGCGTGCGTCGAGGCCTGCCCGGGCCGCAACAAGGCGGTCGAGGGCAGAAAAGCGATCAACATGGAGCCCCAGATCCCCCTTCGGGTCCCCGAGGCGGAAAACTACTCGTTCTTCCTCGACATCCCCGACTACGACCGTTCGAAGGTCGATGTCGCCTCGGTGAAGGGAAGCCAGCTCCTCAGGCCGCTGTTCGAGTATTCGGGAGCTTGCGCCGGTTGCGGCGAGACCCCCTACGTCAAGCTTCTCACACAGCTCTTCGGCGACAGGGCGGTCATCGCCAACGCAACTGGTTGCAGCAGCATCTATGGCGGCAACCTTCCCACAACCCCCTACTGCAGGAATGCGGACGGTCGCGGTCCGGCATGGAACAACAGCCTCTTCGAGGACGCGGCCGAGTTCGGCTTCGGGTTCAGGCTCACCGCGGACAAGCACACCGCCTTCGCAGTCGAGCTTCTAAAGGGGTTCAAGGGTCAACTCGACTCCTCCCTGGTTGCCGGTCTACTCGACTGCGCCCAGGTCTCCGAGGAAGAGATCGAAGCTCAAAGGGCAAGGGTTGATTCACTCAAGAAAGCTCTTGGCGGGATCGATACGCCCGAGGCCCGTCAACTCGAGAGCCTGGCGGACTACTTCGTGAAGCGCAGCGTCTGGATCCTGGGCGGCGACGGCTGGGCCTACGACATCGGCTACGGCGGCCTTGACCACGTTCTGGCTCAGGGCAAGGACGTGAACGCCCTGGTGCTGGACACCGGCGTCTACTCCAACACCGGTGGCCAGTGCTCCAAAGCCACGCCCATGGGTGCGGTGGCAAAGTTCGCGGCCAGCGGCAAACCGATGCCCCGCAAAGACCTTGCCATGATCTGCATGACCTACGGCAACATCTATGTTGCCCAGATAGCCATGGGCGCCAACTACGGCCAGGCCGTGAAGGCGTTCGTCGAGGCCGAAAGCTACGACGGCCCCTCCATAATCATCGCCTACAGCCACTGCATCGCCCACGGCATCAACATGACAAAGGGAATGGACGAGCAGAAGCTGGCGGTCAAGACCGGCCTCTGGCCTCTCTTCCGCTTCGACCCCAGGCTCATCGAGAAGGGGCAGTCGCCGCTTCAGCTCGACTCAAAGAAGCCCGATACGCCCTTCGTCGAGCTCGCAAAGAGCGAAGTCCGCTGGAAGGTTCTTCTGGACAAGGACCCGGAGCGGGGAGAGATGCTTGTAAAACAGGCCCAGACCGAGATCAACCGCCGGTTCCATCTCTACGAGCAGATGGCCGTCATGAACTGGAACGCCGGGGAGTGATCGGGCCTGTCAGTGGGGGGGCTTCGGCCCCCCCTTTTTTTTCCTGATTGAACAAGTGAAAGACAGGACCGACGGTTGTCAGAGGGCCGAGAAGGGCAGCGCCGTCACTCCGCCTCCCAGAGGCAGGATAACGTCGCCAGGGTGGATCACGTAACCCGGGAGAGCCATGTCACCGAGATCATGCTGAAACGTACGGATCGAGGCTGCCATCTCCGGTCGCGGGGTGGCGGACAGCTTGATCTCAAGGGGAACAAGCTTCCCCGCGAACTCCACTACAAGGTCGACTTCCGAGCCGGCGGATGTTCTCCAGAAATGTATTCGCGGCGGCATTCCCATGTGCAGCAGGGCTTTGTACACTTCCGACACAACAAGCGATTCCATGATCCCTCCGGCTGAGGGGCCAAGTCTTGCGTGGTCGGGGTTCGAGATCCCGAGCAGCCAGCAGAGCATTCCCGTGTCGGAGAAGTACACTTTTGGCGTCTTCACGAGACGCTTGCCAATGTTGGCATGGTATGGACGAAGCACGATCACAACGAAAGTCGCCTCGAGAACAGACAGCCAGGTCCGTGCTGTGTTAACGGCAATACCAAGGTCCCTCGCAACATCGGACAGGTTCAGGAGCTGCCCGTTCCTCGCGGCGAGAATCTGAAGGAAAGCCCTGAACTGCATGAGATCGCCGACCTGTCTCAGTGATCTGACATCCCTCTCCAGATAGGTCTGCATGTACGATCCCTGCCACAGAAGCACGTCCCGATCCGGATCGCTCGCGAGTTCGGGATAGCCGCCTCGTACGACGTACTCCCATAATCCTCCGAAACTCAGCTCCGTAACCGGGCTGGTTGCTCTGGCAGAATCCCAGGGAAACCTGGAGTGTGGTCTTCCCCAGGCTTCCCTCATTGTCAACGGCATCAGATTCAGTATCGCCGCCCGTCCGGCAAGAGACTCTCCAGCGATGTCCATAAACTGAAGGTTCTGGGAACCCGTGAGCAGGTACATGCCCTTGTTTTGCCGGTCTGCATCGATCCTCTCCTTGATGAATGGAAGCAGACCGGGTGCGTACTGGATCTCATCCAGAATCACGGGAGGGGAATTCAACTCGAGAAATGAACGGGGATCGACAAGCGCTGCGGCCCTCACATCCGGCGGTTCAAGCGAGATATAGCGGTACCTGTCGCCAAAGAGGTGTCTGAGAAGAGTGGTCTTTCCGGATTGCCGGGGGCCGGATAGAACGACCGCCGGAAAGTCTTTGGAAGCCTGTTTCAGAAGAGGTTCCAGCGTTCTCTCAATGTAAGTGCCAATCATTTTCCGCTCCAATTCTGGTGGTTGCAATATTGCATTTCAAATGCATAATTGCAACCAACAGGTTTCGAGCAGAGCATGGCACTGAGCTTCAGTGCATTGCGAGTTCGATGGAAGGGGCTTTTGCCCGGTACGCTCAGACTGCCATCTGGTCGGACTCGTCAAAGAGTTCGCACCCGAATTTCTCAACCGGATGGGCGTCCAAACGATCCGCTGCGACTCACGTGTCGGATCCTGATCAATTGTTCTGCCGCAGCGACCAGACCTCTCCGGTTCCCTCTTCCACTCGAGCGGCGAAAAAGCCGGTTTCACAGTCACCTGACACGAGGATGAACCCGTCGCCCGAATCAATTGCCCCGGGGACGAATGCTGTCTCGAACCTGTGATGCCATGTTACCGTTCCAGTCATGTCGGTGGTGCAGACCCACGGGGTGTCGCCGCCTCCCGCAGCGATGACTCCCCCGTCCGACATCTCCAGAAGCTGGGCGCCGGAAAGGGGGTCGAGCGAGAACCACCGGGATTCAATGGAACCGGGATTAAACAGGGCGACGACAATTTCGTCGAGTGATTCGGGAACAGGGGTGTCGGCCCAAAGCGAAATGATTCCCTCATCGGAAGCGACTGCCGCAATCGGCGTGCGCGCGCCCAGGTTCTCGAGCACTCCAACGCTGATGCATTCACGCTCATTCCCGCTGGAATCAAGGGTAACCGTTACGCATTCATCCATGACGGCAACCGTCGCCGCCGCCACGAAGCACCCGCCATCCCCGGCCGGGCAGAGCGCCGTGAAGAAAGGGTGCAGTGTGGGCAGGGCGAAAGTTCTCCATAACTGCTCACCTTCCCGGTTCACCCGGATCACCCATAGCCCCCGGCTGGTTGACCATGAGTCCCACAGCATCAGCACTCCTCCGTCACCCGTTCCCAGAAGCCCAAGGGGTTCGTCGTAGCAGTCACCATCCTCCACCAGTTCCCATTCCACCGAGCCGTCGGGGCCGTAGGACCTGAGAGATATGGCGGTGTAGCCTGTTCCGGTGGATGTGGCTGAAAAGCACCCGCCGTCCTCCCTCTGAATGAGACGGCAGTGCGCCGCGTCCGACCTGACAGATCCCAGAGTGTCCGCCAGCACAGCCTCGCCGTCTTCGATCAGGTAAAGACATGAGACCGAGACTTCATCCATTTCGGTGGAACTCTGAACAACGAGCCAGGCTCCGTCACCGGAAGCCGGGCAGATGTCGAGGACCCGCCCCGTGGCCGCTCCGGATGCGATCATGAGTAATGCAGGAAAAAGCATTCTGTTCAAGGTAGCCCTCCGCAGGTTGGTTGTCATTTCAAAAGGCATCGCCCCCGGTGTTGACTGAAGGGAAGACCCCCCCTATCATCAGTTTTCCAACCGGGGAAAGGAAGCGGCCATGCACTGGATATCACCGGTCATTGTTGTTGCTCTTCTGGCATCCTGCGGCGTGAGTGAGGGAGACAGGTCCGACACCGCCACCGCAGCTACACTGGGCTGCAACGACACCAGGGCTTTCGTCGGGGTTGCCGAGCTTACGGAACTCCACGGGCTCGCGGAGTCAGAGGTCATTGCCTCTCTTGGAGAGCCCGACAACCGGGAGGACATTACCCTTCACGCCGGTGAGACCCTTCCCGAGTTCTTCATAGAGGTTCACAACACATACCAACCCGATGACCCTTCCACCGAGGGCCGGGTGATCAGGTACTTCCGGTGGGACCGGGAGGGTTACAGCGAGGCCGTGTTCCTTCACCAGCCGGCTTCGGACGGTTCCTGGATGGTCCTGGAGTCGGTAAAATGGTCTGACGATGTCGAGTTCTAGCGTCACCTGGGTTTTCGACCGGAGGTGAGAGATGCTTGAGTTGCTCACGGTATTGATCGCGGCGGAGCCCACCATAGCTCTCCATGAATGGGGCGTGGTCTTCTACGACGGGGTAACGGTTCAGGCAACGGGTGATCCGGGAGGGCTTTACCAGGTCGAGGAAGCGGTTGCCTACGCACCTGTGATAAACCTGTACGGGCCCGAGTTCACCGGGAACGTCTCGGTGGCCGCTCTGGGAACGATATTCGACATGTACCCCGAACCGGACGTGTCCGGCGGTCCCATGATGATGGGAGGGCTTGGTTCGTTCATCCGCTGGGAGGGGATCCAAGCCCTTGAGGGTGAGGACGACGAGGTCTTTGAGCCGGTTCCCGGGCTGATGGCAGCGCCCTTCTGGAGGCCTGCGGATGCCCTCACGCTGACCAGGGCCGACGGCTTTCGCGACAGGTTCCTCTACTACGAGGTTGACCTTGCCGGCACGGAGTTCCCCCTTCCGCTTGCCGGTTCCGCATCACGGGGCATGCCCCTGACCACCGAGGTCCTTCTGTT
>JAWOHL010000077.1:0-8072 GCA_046485185.1 Candidatus Fermentibacteraceae bacterium | reverse complement strand
CCTTATCTGCATGGTGCACGGGTATGTAATGCCGCCCGTGGTAAGCACGGCCTGCACCTGTATCTCCGAGTCCGGGTTGGCGCAGGCATAGGCCCACTCCCCGGGATCGAACTGCAGGGATAGCCTGACAACAGAGTCGGGCCACATGGAGAGCAGGGAAACCGCAAGCATCAGGGCAGCCATAAAAACCTTCCGGTGCTGATCCTTCCCGCGGAGCGGGCCAGGAGGAAGTACACACCCGGCGGAAGCCCCGCCGCGAGTTCGATCGTATGCCTGGACTGCCCCGATCCCAGCTCGCCAACCCTGTGAACGACACGGCCCGCGAGGTCGATGACCGACACCTGCACCTCACCCGAGCCTCCCGACAGCGTGAAACTCAAAGAGCCACCCCGCACGGGGTTGGGCGTTATTGAACCCAGGCTCACGAAGCCCCCGGCGTTCTGATACCACGATGGGTTGCCCGATCCGGGGCTCCCGGGCTGCGCAACGGCCTCCCACGAGAGCGGGTCGCTCTGGTCAAGGCCCGGGTTGATAAGGGCGATGATCCCCTGGTCAGCCTCGGGCCAGGGCGGTTCCGGTGTGTACCTTACAAGCTCCGTTGTCGCCCCGGCCCTGTTCACGAACCTGATGTCCTCGCCTTCGGACGAAAGGCCGAACCCCATGTCCATGATCTGGCAGTCGACACCGGGAAACTGAGCCCTGAACAGGTCGACATCAGACGCCAGGACCAGGAAACCGAACGGAGGTATCTGAGTGCCCGCCGGAAAGACCATGTGCCCTGGGCTGGCGTCGGAGATCCCCGTATGGGAGAGGTCGAGCCAGGCTGCTTCCGGATTGTGAAGTTCCATCCAGTCCCCCGAGTTGAAGAGCAGCGGCTGGGAGAAGCAGATCTCCGTGATGACTGGAGTATCGCTCGAGGGTGACAGAATCCTCTCCCCGAAAGGGATGGTGAAGGACGCAGAGGGGGCCCACCCCGGATCGAAGAGGGTCAGAACGGATCCGGACGCGGAAATGGACCTGCAGTCGCCCACTGCCTTTCTGCCCGGGAGTTCCAGTGAAAGGGCTTCGAGGTTGTTGGTGACGAAAAGGGTCTCCCCGGGAGCAACCAGCAGGTTTTCCGGGAAAAAGACCTGGCCCGCGGGCTCTCCAAGAACAATGTGGCAAAGCGAAGCATCCATTGAGGAGCCGCCGGAGTTGACCAGCGGAAGAGCCCAGAGGGAGGGACCCAGCCTTATCTGTGTTCCGGGCAGCAGAGCGCCAAGATCGGGTACCGAGCTCACCCTGACTGCAGATGGGAACGCCTCGTCGTTGTAGGTCCCGGCGAACACCGCGTAGGGCGGAAAGCTTAACAGAGGCCGCCTTGGAGGAACCGTTGCCAGAAAGAACTTCAGATAGAACCTGAGGCTCGATTTAAAACCCTCGTTTCCGCTCACGGTGAGCGTCCACTCACTTCCCGCCGACCCGGGCACCGCGAACATCTCCTTCTCGATGAGTTCGCCGCCGTCGGGGATCAAGACAAGGTTGCACCATAGCAGCGAGTCTGATGAATAGCCGTTCACGGTTATGTGTTGAGTTCCGGAAACCACCCAGGACGGTTCGACCGATATGGAAAGGGAGTCCGGTGTGCGGTGATGCTGGTAAAACTCCGGTGTCACAGCGGCCCGTTCTTCGATGAACCATGCCAGGCTGTCGCACGCCGACTCGAAGTCGACAGGGGTTCCGGGCCTGAGGGGGTCGAGGTAAACGTCTGCCCTGATGGCGTTTCTCACTGAATCCAGGCTTTCGGAAAGCTCACCCGCCATGAGAAAAGCCGCCTCCTCCAGCCTGAGCATGAAGGTTTCACGATGATCAGGGTTTCTCATGACCTGGTGGAAGAGCGTGTGAAGCTGCATCTGAGCCGTGTAAGGCAAAAGGACCGATCCGGCGTGGAAAGTGCCCTCCCAGTCGTTTCCGAACGTGGCGTCATGGTCCCAGGGGAAGTAGCGCCAGATACCGTCGGCGCCCAGCGCAAGGTGGTAGTTCTTGCATGGGCCGTCGGTCTCCATGACGGCCAGGTTCACCGCCATGTTGGCGATGAACTGGTCGGTGTCGAAGCGGCTCTCGTATCTGCTCCCCAGACACACATCACCTATGAGCGCGGCAAGTTCCGGCAGCATTCCCTCGTCGCCGGTAGGCCACTCGAACCCTTCCCCTGGGGGGGTACCGGAAAGGAAGGGGACAAACCGGGCCTGCCCGTCAACCGCCTTGAACACCGACCCGGCGGGAAGGCTGTTCCGCCGCATGAAGTCATCGTCAATGCGCTCGGTTTCAAGGTACACTCCCATGTTCACGCCGTTTACGGAGAACGTGGCGTGTCTGGTCAGGGGAGCCGGGTACCCCATTCGCCTCACCAGCTCCATCGACAGGTGGTTGCGCATCATTGTGAGGTCCCTGTAGTGGGCGTCGAGGTTCAGTCTGCCCCTTCCGATCAGGGCGGGGTCGAAAAGGTCGATCCTCCAGGATTTCTTGGGTAGATACAGGGAGGTCGTGCCCCGAAAACCCACGAGGCAGTCGCTCTCCCCTCCGGGGCATGAGATGTGGGCGGGGTACAGGACTTCAGTTGTTGGATCGCTGTAGAGGGCCTCGAGGTACTGGGGGTCGATGACCAGATCGTAGTGCCACAGGCCTTCGGCCGGAAGCGCCACTGAAAGAATGAAAAGAAACGTCATCTTTTTCATCCCTCGATTCTGTGCCCACCACTCTCAGTACTCCACGTCGTTGCAGGAAGACACCATATTCACGTTGTCCACTCCCACCAGGGCGTTCAGACTGGTTGCCAGCACGGCCGGAGTCGTGCCTGGCGTCAGCCTGATGTCGTAGGTAAGCACAAGGTACCGTCCCTCTCCGGCAGGCTCGACATGTATCAGCGTGCTGTTCTTCGAGAACCGCCGTATAAGCTCCACGTACTGCTCTTCCCCTCCGCCCTCGCGGTCGTAGCGGAACCTGAGGATGAACTCGCTCTGCATCATGCTTCCGTAGTTGGTGCGGGCCAGAAGCCAGGCAACAAGGCTTATGAAAAGGGTGGAGAGCAGGGCGAGCCTGATGTTGGCTGTTCCGCAGGCAATTCCTTCGGTGAGTGCAAAGAATATGAATGCCGTGTCCCGGGTGTCCTTCACCACCGTCCTGAATCGGACGATGGTCAGGGCGCCGACAAGGGCGAAAGCCCTGGCCAGATTGCTGCCGATCACCATCATCACGGAACACACGATGAGACACATGAGCACCAGCGTGATGACAAGGGACTGGCTGTACGAAAGCCCCCTGTGGGTCTTGCGGTAGACATACCCGATGAACAGCCCGGCCAGGAGGGCTGCGAACAGGTTCTCCAGAACGTAGAGAAGGCTGTATCCCATTGCCGTGTCAGTTTCTGTGAACCACGTCATCAGAGTGGCCAAGAGCGCCCCCTCTCCACCATCCTGTTCAACTGGGAACAGGTGTTTGCCATCCAGAGCCTGTCTCCGGCGTTGTAAAACTTCGAGAAGGAAACACGGGTCAGCTCAAGACCCTGGGCAAGCCTGTGAAACCAGCCCGGAAGATGGTACCTGAACTTGATCTCGAGCACGTCGAAACCCGTTGACAGGTCTTCGGAAGACCCAACGGGGGTGCCGTCCCTTCCAGCCTTCCATGCAGTCACGTTCCTGTCGATGGTGGCGCGAAAATCAGGGTTGGCACTGTTCTCGAAGGCCGTTCTGCTGTAATCGACAACAACGCTCGGCGAAAGCCGGTTACGGAAGCAGTCTGCAACAAAATGCCGCCCTACCCCGTTGCAGCCCCTGCTCTCCATCACGAATGAGCAGAGCTTCCCCATGCCTCCGGCCATGGCTTCGGGAAATCCAATGAAAGGCATCATGTGTCTGTGTTTGTAAACCAGGCAGTCCTGCTTGCCCTTGAGTTCCAGGAAAACATTGTCAGAGGGGTCCCGTGAGTACGACCTGATCCTGAACTTGTACCTGGAATGAAGCCCGTCCTCCTTCTGTCTGTGGTACGCGAAGGATGCCGTATCGAAGTACAGGCTTCTGACGAAGTAAGACCCCTCGGAGGACGAATGGGAGTCCCTTTCCATACGATTCTCGAGCGTGGCCAGAACCGTGTCCGCCACTTCGCCTGAAACCGTGTACTTGAACTCGTAGCGGTGGAAGTGGAGTTTCCTGAGTTGGGATTCCATCAGAACCTTACCGCGAGTTCGGTCAGGTAATCGGTAAACCCGTCCTGCGCCCCTCCGGGAAAACTGGTGCTGACCACGGAGAACCTGAGCCGTGCGCTGGATGTGATGCCAAGCCCGACCATGGGTGCCAGGACCCGCTCACTCCGCGAAACGTCGGTTTCAGGGGTGGATACTGACCAGGAGAGACCGGCTTCCAGCGACCGTATGCCCGGAACATCCCTGAGTCGCCTTTTAAAAGCGCCGGATACCCAATAGGACCGAAAGCCGGGAGGGATCTCGCCGTAAACGACATCGGCCTCTTCCCAGTTCCGGCCTGAGACGTACTCGGCATCGAGCATGAGAGTGGTGGAAGATGTAACTTTATGCTCTGCATTAATGTAACCGGAGAATGCCGTCATTCCTTCGGAGGCAATGTACCCGGAGGGCTGCGCCGGGTCGTACTCACCAAGCCGCAACAGGGACACCGCGCCCCCCAGAACGATGTCGGCAAAGGGTTCCACAGAAAGCAAGGCCGCGTACATCTTCTCGCTTTCGGTCCCGGGACCGTTGAAAACCCCGGCGCTTAGAGTTGTGCGAAGGAAAACGGGAACGGAAACCTCCAGCATGAACCCCGGTGACCTGCCTGAGTACCCGAGGTCGCTCACTATGTCGTGCGTCAGGGGACGCTGGATGGAAAGCATGTTCCAGTTCGACTTGTCGGTGGCAAGGCAGAAAGGTTTTTTGAACTGCCCAAGGGTGAGATCAAGGTAGTCGAGCGGCGACCAAGAAATAAAACAATCCTTCAGGTAGACTTCGTCCGGGCGGGTCTCGAGTTCCAGTTCGACCGAAAGGTTAGACCCCAGTTCCGACTCGGCCGTGATGCTTGCCCGCTTTATGAGGAACTCGCCCGCGGGACCGCAGGCCGGTTCGCCCTGCATCTCGTACCGGGCGAAAACCTGACCCGACAGGTCAACCGCCACGGCAGTGGAAACAAACGCCAAGGCAACCGCGAACTGAAGAAGAGGTCGAGAACGGGCAAAAAGCATATGTCACCCCATTGTTAACAGAACTCAAATATAACCAAGCAGGACTTGAATCGTCAGAACCAGCCCTTCCTGCGAAAACTGATGACCATTCCCAGCGCGATCAGAAGACAGAGCGCGAGCACCGCGGGGTAAGCCCATGGTAATGCCAGTTCGGGCATGTGCCTGAAGTTCATTCCGTAGATGCCGGCAATGAATGTCAGGGGTATGAAGATGGTGGCTATTATCGTCAGGACCTTCATTACCTGGTTCATCCTGTTGCTGACGCTGGAGAGGTAGACGTCAAGCAGACCCGAAACCAGTTCCCTGAAGGTCTCCACAGTATCCATGACCTGAAAGGCGTGATCGTGCAAGTCCCTGAAAAAGGGAACTGTACCGGGCTCAACAAGAGGCGTGGCGTCGCGCATCAGTGTTCCAAACCCTTCCCTAAGTGGCCAGACAGCCCTTCTCAGAAGAATCAGTTCCCTTTTCTGGCGGTGGATCGACGCGACCACGTCATTATCCGGGTGGTCCAGAACAGTGGTCTCGATCTCCTCGATGTCCTCCCCCATCTCCTCCAGCGCCAGGAAGTAGTTGTCAACCACGGCGTCCATCAGCGCGTAGGCCAGGTAATCAGCGCCCCGGGTCCGAACCGCTCCTTTCCCCGATCTGATACGCTGCCGGACAGGGTCGAACACATCGCCTTCCTTCTCCTGAAACGTGATGACAAAACCATCTCCGAGAACAAGGCTGACCTGTTCTATGTCAAGCTCGCGGCTTTCTTCATCATACCTTATCATTTTGACCACCATGAAGATATGATCTTCGTAGATGTCAACCTTGGGGCGCTGCGCGGTGTTAAGAACATCCTCCTGTACCAGTGTATGTACTCCGAAATGACTGCACAGGGTTCCCACCGCCTCAGTGTCCGAAAGGCCCGTGACATTCAACCATGTAACGGCGTTCGAAGCCCTGAAGGAGAGCGCTTCCGCAAGCGTCAGAGATTCCTGCTCCCTGAGGTCCGATACCGTGTAGTCCATTATTGCAAGGGTCACCTCGGGGGCGTGCTTCTCCCCCACATGGATAAGCGTGCCGGGCGCCAGCCCGCGCTTTCGTCCAAGCCCACCGGCATAGAGACGACTCATATGCACTACTCCCTTCAGCGTATGTACGCTTCAGGATTTATGGGCAATGCAGCACCGATCCGCCAGTGCAGTCAGTTAAGCAGAATTGTAAAACGGACGGGATGGGTTTGCACTGAAGAACCAGGGGTTACCTTGCCCTGTTGTTCTTCCGTTTTCCGGAAAGGTAGTTCGACTTGACCCAGGGCCAGTTCAGGGCGAGATGCAACGCCCCCAGCAAAAGAAGGACAAGGCCGAAGATCGGATGCATGAGCTTGAAGTGCTCGTAGAAACTGAACCTGAAAACGCCCGTCACCCCCTGATAAAGCAGGACGACGAACAAGATCGGGTTAAGTGTCCGCAGGGCTTTCTGTCTGTTCACTTTATCTCCTTCCCATTCACCCTGGTTATCTTCCGCGAAGCATTCCCATTATATCTATCCCTGTGCAACACGAACACGATGGGAGACTTTATGAAGAAACAGCTGGCGGGTCTGCAGATCGCTCTTGCGCTCGTTCTGGCTCCGGCGTGCACAAGCAGCGCCGATGCAGGGAACGACACACCGGACGCCCCTGACTCCCCCGTCGTCTTTACCGCGGACGGAGTCACCCTGACCATAAGGCTCGAAACCGATTCTCTTGAGATAAGCATCAGCGCCCCCACCACGGGATGGGTATCGGTGGGGTTCGAGCCGTCCCGTGTGATGAAGGACGCGGATATCTACATCGGATTTGTCCAGGATGGAGAAGTCTATCTCAGGGACGACTTCGGCACGGGCAACACTTCCCACGCACCCGACACGAGCCTTGGCGGCGAAAGCAGCTTCACCGGCCTCTCCGGAACTGAAACCAACGGCGCTACAAGCATCACTTTCACCATCCCGCGGAACTCCGGCGACAGCTTCGACAAAGTGCTGGCCGCAGGAGGCACATACAAAGTCCTCCTGGGGTACGGACCCGAAGGCTCCGATGACTTCACCACTTTCCACAGATGGGTGAAGTCCGTTGATCTGACGCTCTGAGCAAAGACGGGAGGCGGCTTTGCACTGCAGACCGGAATACGTGGAAGAGCTTGAGTGCCGGCTTGAAAAATCCGATGAGAACCAGCGCGCCGGCATTCTGAACGAGCTGGCGGCGCTGGTTACGGAAAGCAACCCCGATCATGGCGCCAGACTCTCCCGCGAAGCCCTTGACGTAGCGCGGGCGACAGGGAACGCTGCCCAGGAAGCTGCCGCTCATTTCGGGCTGGGTGATGCTGGTCGCGTTACGGGCGACTACCGAAGCGCGCTCGAGCACTACTCCCTGGCGTTCGACCTGTTCGGCAACCAGGGAAACGCTCTTCAGAAGGGCCGCTGTCTTCGGCGTCTCGGTGATATCCATTACTTCGTCACCAATCTTGATCACTCCCTTCGCTACTATCTGCGCGCCCTGAGGGTCTTCGAGCAGATCGCCGAGAAGGAGGGAACAGCATCTGCAAGGCTCCAGGCCGGTCACCTTCTGGCAACTGTCGGCAATGTGCTCAAAGCATCCGGGGACGGAAACGGAGCACTCGACTACTATCGGCGCTCCCACACCGTCTACGTGAAGGAGGGGTTCTCCGAGGGGATACCAGGTGTTCTTCACAACATGGGGGACGCACTTCAGGATAAGGGCAGGCTCGACGAAGCCGGGGAGGTCTACAGACAGGTCCTTACAGAAGCCACGGAGAGGAACGACGACTACCTCTGCTCCATAGCCCTTAACAGCC
>JAWOHL010000016.1:0-3200 GCA_046485185.1 Candidatus Fermentibacteraceae bacterium | reverse complement strand
AGAGCGGGATTTCCGCTTCCGCGGGCAACTGCTGCCGTCCGCAACCGAAGGCCAAAACGGCGAGCGACACGAGAATACGCACTGTCTTCATTTCTGCCCCCCATTCGTTGTGCCGGAACTGAATATAAGAAAAGCATCCGTCTCCTGACCCGAAGGTCTATATTCGGCATGGTTAGAGGGTTCTTTTCTTTAACGCCCGTTCAACGGGTCGGAAAGGGGGCCTTTCATGAGGCTGTTCCCGGTCGTGGCGCTTGGCGTCGTCGCAATGCTTTCTGGGGGAAACCTCTCCGTTGAGCTCGAGGGTGGCCTCGTCTGGCAGTCAAGGAACGACTTCCGGATTCCCAACGACACCGAAGCAACAGAGATCGATCTGGTAGCATTGGCCGGGTCCGGCCCCCTTGCCGCGGGACGGATGTACGTGAACTGGGACATGAACCCCAGGCACCGGCTTCAGCTCACCCTCGCCCCCCTTGAGATAAGCGAGACGGTTGAACTTGAGGAAGCAGCCGTTTTTCAGGGCGTGACCTTTCCGGCGGGAACCACCGATGCAGTATTCCGCTTCAACTCGTGGCGGGTGGGCTACGGCTACCTCTTTCACGAGAGCGAGAGATGGCAGTGGAGGGTGGGTTTCACCGCAAAGATCCGCGACGCCCTGATAAGCCTTTCACAGGATGACCGTTACGCTGAGAAGACCGACCTGGGCTTCGTGCCCCTGCTCTACCTCAGGGGGGATTACACGTTCTGCCCGGGAACGAAGCTCTCACTTGATTTCAACGGGTTGGCGGGCGGGCCTGGCCGGGCCTTCGACGTATCCCTGAAGCTCTCCCGTGACCTCAGTGAAAGGCTCAGCCTGAACGCCGGCTACAGGACCATTGAAGGCGGGGCCGATGTCGACGCGGTTTACACCTTTGCGTGGCTTCACTACGCCGTGCTGGGAATGGAATACAGATTCTAGCCTATTCAGGCGCCCCGACCGGAAAGATGTAGACCGGCGTCTGCCCGCGCAGTCCCAGAAGCTCTGCAAGGGCATCTTCATCGAAGGCGCCCACGGCGCAGGTGGCCAGGTTCAGGGCTGCAGCCATCAGATAAATGTTCTGGCCGGCGTGTCCCGCCTCCATGTCAACGTATCGGACACCCCTTTCCCCGTAGTGATCGGTCGTGCGCGTGTAGTCGACGACAATAACAATGAACGCCGGGGCGTTGCCCATCCAGGACTGACCGTAACAGGCCCCTGCGATGTCCGAAGCGCTCACCCTGGTCACCGAGAACGTCGTTGGAGCAAGAATGTGATCGACCGGGTCGTAACGGTACAGACCCGGTTCCGCTCCCGATACCCTGTCGATTATGCAGAGCACTTCCAGCGGGTATGTGGCTCCCGCGGACGGGGCCGTTCGCCTTCCCCGCGTGCCCGTTTTTCCCTGGGCGGCCCACAGGAGCCGGGAGAGCTGTTCAAGCGTCAGGCTGTCGGTTCCGGAATAGCTCCTCACCGACCTTCGCTGGGCGAGGGCGGTGAAGAGGCTCATGCCGCCTTCGGTCTCGGGGGAAGGCAGCACAATGCTTGAAGGAATGCGGAAAATGCCCGTCAGGGCGAGGATGAGCAATAGCATGACACACCCGGCCTTTCTTTTACGCGCTTCAGATAATCCGGGGAAGACCGGTCGTCAACGGTGCAACCTCGTGGAACCCGGGTTTTGTGCGAGGGTAAAACCAGCCGCACGGTCTTTGTGACAGGAAAGGAGAAGAATTGGGTACGGTGCTTGCATGCCTTGCCGCCTTGGTGATGCTTTTCCTGCCATTCCCCGATCTTCAGGAAGCGGGCGTCACGGCGGCCCCGGATACCGTTACAGTGGTCATGGTGGACCCGACGGCAATCAGCGATCACTTTGCGGACATTGCTGAAGCCGTTGGCCCCAGTGTTGTGACGATCAACTCCAGAACTACGGTTACCGCCACTGTCCCGGGTTTCGGAATGACCCCGTGGGGGTTCTACGGTTTCGGGCCACCCCAGCAGAGGGAGTACACCCAGCGGGGCCTCGGGAGTGGCGTGATAGTGACCGGCGACGGTTACATCGTGACAAACCATCATGTTGCGGGAGAGGTGGATGAGCTCGAGGTAGTGCTCTCCACGGGAGAGATTTACGCGGCGAAACTCATAGCGTCTGACAGCAGAACCGACCTTGCTGTGATCCGAATTGAAGCCAGCGACCTTCCCGTGATAGCGATGGGACAGACCGGCACGGCAAGGGTCGGCGAGTGGGTCCTTGCAATCGGCTCTCCCTTTGCACTGAGCCAGACCGTCACTCAGGGTATCATCAGTTTTCTTGGCAGGGAGGGTGTGGGGCTCGCCGACTACGAGTCATACATCCAGACCGACGCCGCCATCAACCCAGGTAACAGCGGTGGCGCCCTGGTGAACATGAGGGGCGAGCTGATAGGGATAAACACCGCCATAGCGAGCCGCACAGGGGGAAACCAGGGCATCGGGTTCGCAATCCCGGTCGAAATGGTCAGAAATGTCATGAACGATCTGATCAGCTTCGGGGTAGTTCGGCGGGGATGGCTGGGCGTGACCCTTCAGGAGTTGTCGGAGGAGCTTCGGCTGCAGTTCGGTGTGGACGATGAAGTCGCGGGTGTTGTGGTGTCGGACGTTCTTGCAGGGACGCCCGCTTCCGGCTCGGGTATCCTGAGAGGTGACATCATAACCGCCATGGAAGGAGAGCCGGTGCAGTCCGTGGCATCCCTCCGCAACCGGATCGCCGCCACTCCTCCCGAAACCCGTGTCGCCTTCACCATGATCCGTGAAGGCAGGAGCCGCGAAGTTCGGGTCACACTGGGTTCTCAACCCGGCGCCTCTGTGGTGCCCGAAGTTTCACGGTCTTTTTCCGAAGAGGCGGGCTGGGTTCTCCGTGAACTTGAATGGAACCGGGCCGAGCAACTGGGAGTACCAGGATCAGAGGGTGTGCTCATAGCCGAGGTGACCCAAAACGGAAGCGCTGAGGGCGCAGGACTTCGCGGAGGCGATGTTATCCTTGAGGTCAACCGGACCAGGGTCGGGGCACCCGAAGAAGTGGAAGGTATCATCAGCAACTCTACGGACAACGTTCTGCTTCTGATCTGGCGCGACGGCGGCACCTTTTTTACCGTTTTACGCCTCTGACAGACCTAATCATTCCCCCCCCCCCCCCCCCCCCCGCCGCGGG
>JAWOHL010000013.1:0-5327 GCA_046485185.1 Candidatus Fermentibacteraceae bacterium | reverse complement strand
TGCGTTGGCCGCGTCGCTCCAGTCCACTGTGAAGCTGCCGGAAACCATCCCTATCTCTTCCATCACCGGAACACCCGGCACCTCGGGATCGTATGGACGCCCCGCGAGGCAGGCCGTCACCATGTAGCTTCTGAGGTTCCTGCGGGAAAGCCTCACCACCTCATCGGCCGAAGGCCAGAAACCGGCGAACGAAGCTCCCGTTTCGTGGTTCCAGCTCATGGCGCCGTAGAGACCGTAGGAATGGTCCCTGGTGTTGCCCGACGCGTAGTAGAACTGGGCAGAGGGGTAATGAGCCTCACCGGTGGCCCATGTCACCATGAGTTCGCCCTGGGCAGTGTACTGGGCGGCATGTGTCGTTGGGTCGTCCGTCCATCCCCAGGGGTAGATCAGGGCGTTCGCGTAGGCGTGTGTCGAGTGCATCTGAGCGGGAGGGTGGGCCTGCCAGAAAGCGTCGATGTTGGCGGCTTCAGGTTCGCTGAGCGGTGCTGTTCCGCGGTAGGTCTCACTGGAAGGGTCTCCGCTCGAGCCTGCGCCACCCCAGCCCACCGACCAGTTCCTGTTCAGGTCGATCCCCGAACCTCCCGCCGAGAGGTTCCTGTTCTTCCTGTGCATGCCGCCACCACCGGGGTACTGCGTCTGATTGTAGACCCAGCCGTCGATGTTGTTCACGGGAAGGCACCAGATCTCCCTGTTGTCAAGTATCCAGTCCGCCTGGTAGCCGCAGAAACCGTTGCGGCCATGGTTCGAGCAGAGCCACATCATCCAGTACTGTATGTTGCGGAGGCTGGCCCCTTCCCGTGAGTGGATGAGGCCGTCGTACCAGGCGTTGGGCATCGAGGGGTCGTCTGCGCTGAAACCGTTGTTGGACGAGAGTTTCATGACGAGTTGCGGACGGCCCTCGTAGGTGTTGCCTATCGAGGTCGGGGCGCTGGTGATGCCGGGATTGGCTGCATGAAGCGAATCCATCCAGCTCTGGACTTCGGACCAGGTCTGGAATCCCCCCATTGTGAGCGGCTCACGGTACTGAGACGTGTACAGCGCGGTCATGTCGGGCACCAGGCAGGTTGCCTGGAGGCCGCTCTGAAGAAGGAGTATCCGTTCCGAGTCTGATGCCACGAAGTCGCAGGAAGCGTCGGCGTAGACCATCACAGGGTCTAACCCGAGGGCGCTGAACCTCTGAATGTCGGTCTCGCGAACGGGAGTGAACCTCATGAGCGACCATGTCTCCGCAAAAGCGGGACTCAGGGCCGCGATGACAAGAAGCAGAAAATTCATGTGCACAGCATGCCTCCCCGTGCAAAGTGTTTTCAACTGTAAATATAGAAACGGAAGGCAAGGGTGTCAGGATTTTTGTATCTTCCGGAAAAGACGGAACTACATGATCAGAGGTCCCAGCACCGGAGGTTTCCATGCAGAGTTTCGCGGAAGAGATACGCACGGGTATTCCCGGCAGTATCCCGCCCATGCCCCCGTCGATTCAGGGCGTCAATCACGCGCCGGCCAGGCCGGAAACCCTCACCCCCCCCGAGCGGGAGCTTGCTCTCAAAAACGCCCTCAGGTACTTCCCGCAGCAGTGGCACACGGCCCTTGCCCCCGAATTCGCCAGGGAACTCAGAACCGACGGCAGGATTACTATGCGCCGATTCAGGCCGTCGTATGAGATGCGCGCAAGGTCCATCACCGACTATCCGTGCCGCACCCCCCAGGCGGCGGCGGTGATGCTGATGATCCAGAACAACCTCGACCCCGGTGTTGCACAGCATCCGGAAGAACTTGTGACCTACGGCGGCAACGGCAACGTGTTCCAGAACTGGGCCCAGTACCTTCTCACCATGAAGTACCTTTCGGAAATGACCGACCGGCAGACCCTGGTCCTCTACTCCGGCCACCCCCTGGGTCTTTTCCCCAGCCATACCGACGCTCCGCGTGTGGTTGTAACGAACGGAATGGTCATTCCCAATCATTCCAGTCAGACCGACTACAACCGCATGGCAGCCCTCGGGGTGACCAGCTACGGTCAGATGACGGCGGGCAGCTTCATGTACATCGGCCCACAGGGGATAGTCCACGGAACCACCATCACCCTCATGAACGCCGCCAGGATGTTCCTCGAAGGCGACGGCACTCTTGCGGGAAGGCTTTTTGTAACAAGCGGTCTGGGCGGGATGAGTGGCGCGCAGGCAAAGGCCGCGGTAATCGCGGGCGCCATAGGTGTGGTAGCCGAGATCAATCCCAAGCCGTTGCACACAAGGCACAGCCAGGGATGGCTTCAGGAGGTCGAGGACGACCTCGACCGCGTGCTTCAAAGGATCGAACGCGCGAAGCGCGAGAAAAAACCCCTCAGTCTGGGATACCTGGGCAACGTGGTGGATCTCTGGGAGAGGCTTGCCTCCGAGGGCGTATCGGTTGACCTGGGCAGCGACCAGACAAGCCTTCACAACCCCTTCATGGGCGGTTACTACCCGGCCGGGCTAACCCTCGAGCAGAGCAACGGCATGATGGTGAAAGACCCCGGTGGCTTCAAGGAAGCTGTTCAGGAATCCCTCAGAAGGCAGGTCAGGGCTATCAACACCCTGCACGACGGCGGCATGTACTTTTGGGACTACGGCAACGCCTTCCTCCTCGAGGCGGGCAGGGCCGGGGCCGAACGGATACTCAGACCCGACGGAACGTTCGGATACCCCTCCTATGTGGAGGACATCATGGGTCCGGTCTGTTTCGACTACGGCTTCGGGCCTTTCCGCTGGGTTTGCACTTCCGCGAGCCCCGATGACCTGGCCACGACCGACCTCATAGCCGGCGACGTACTCGAAGAAATGGCAAGATACGCCCCTGACGAGAACCGCCGACAGCTCCTCGACAACCTTTTGTGGATACGGCAGGCAGGTGACAACAAGCTTGTCGTAGGAAGCCAGGCCCGTATCCTCTACGCGGACTGGAAGGGCCGGATCGCTCTCGCCCTGGCGTTCAACAGGGCAATAGCGGACGGAACCGTTTCGGCCCCGATCGTTCTGGGCCGTGACCATCATGATGTCTCGGGCACCGACAGCCCCTACCGCGAAACGGCCAACATTCGCGACGGCTCCATGTTCACGGCGGACATGGCAGTCCAAAACGTCATCGGAGACTCGTTCCGGGGCGCGACATGGGTCAGTCTTCACAACGGTGGCGGCGTGGGCTGGGGCGAGGTCATGAACGGGGGTTTCGGCCTTCTTCTGGACGGCACTGAAGACGCCGCGCGAAGGGCCCGCTCCATGCTGAGCTGGGACGTGGGCAACGGCCTGGCCCGCAGAAGCTGGGCCCGTAATCCCGGCGCTGTATGGGCAGTCGAGCAGGCAATGAAAGCCGAACCACTGATGAAGGTCACCATGCCGGTCGTTGCTGACGACAGCACTGTTGCCGAAGCCACCCGAAAAGCATTCGAGGACTGAGGTCAACAGTGACGCAACCCAATCACAACCCAATGCAGCCATTCACTTTGCCGCAGCAAACTAAGTTATCTAAGTCCGTCCCCCAGGCGGTGTTGTTCGACGTGGACGGGACGCTGCTGGATTACCGCAGGGCACAGATGGAAGCGGTTGGTTACGACGGGACACTGCTGGAACTCGTGAATTCGTCCGAGGTGCAGTCATACGAGGCCAGAGGTGTTCCCGAACCGCAGGGCGAACTGAAAAAGTTCCTCAAGGGTTACTTCAGGAGGCTTGCGCAGCAGGGCGCACTTATGCCCGGCGTGCGTGAAACCCTTGCGGCCCTTTCATTAATGACACGGTTCGCCCTGGTATCGAACGGTTCCGCCAAGGTCCAGGACGCAAGGTTGGCAATCGGGGGCATTATTGATTACTTTCCGGTGAGGGTGTACAGCCGGGAAGAAGGGGTGGCCAAGCCCGACCCCCGCATACTTTTGATCACGCTGGAAAGGCTTGGCGTTCTACCGGAACAGGCGGTGTTCGTGGGTGACAGCGCAAAAAGCGACATGGCTGCCGCGCAGGCTGCAGGAGTGGAATTCATCTGGTTCAGGCCGGACGGCCGCTTCGATTCACCTGGTAAAAGGATCGCAGAAGTTACCGAGTTGGTTCAACTGCCGGAGCTTCTGGCCCGGCAAAAGCGGAGAGGGTGAAAAATGAAGTACCTTGTTCTCGTCCTGGCGCTCGCCACAGTATCCTTCGGATACATCAGCCACGGCCCCCAGGTTGGCATCTGGCTTCCCACCGGCGACATGGCAGACGCCTACGGCACTAGCTTCGGCGTCCTGTACCAGCTGCTCTACCACATGCCCGTGGTCGCCATCGAAGGGTCAGTTGGCTACGTGTTCCTGTCCAGCGACTTCGAAAACGTCGACGCCCACCTCATCCCCATCGCCGCCGGCATCCGCAGCTACAGCGGTTCGCTCTACGCGGCGGGCGGTCTGGAATACGACAACATCAGCAGCTCTGTCACAGTTGGCGGGATCGAAACCACTGAATCCAACGGCGAGATCGGCGCCTACATCGGGGGAGGCTTGGTGAACAGGATGGGCTTCGGCAAACTCGACGTCAGTGCCAGGGCTCACTGGATGGATTTCGATGATTTCATGATCAGCCTCACCGGCGGCATCAACTTCTAAACCGTCATGACCTGCTAAGGGGCGGGCTCAGGCCCGCCCCTTTTCCGTAACGGTCAACGGATGAGAAGCGCCTTCACCGCCTCTGATCCTCCCGTCGCGCACCGCAGGCGAATGAAGTACACTCCTGAAGCCAGATCGTCCTGTCCATCCCACCGGACCTGATGCACACCAGGCGCAAAGAAGCCAATTTGTGCAGTCTCGATGCAGCGCCCATACAGATCAAAGATGTCCAGGTTCATGGAACCGGATGAAAGGGTCTCGAAAGAGATCTCCGCAAACGAATTGAAAGGGTTGGGAGCCACTGAGCTTATCACAAGACCAGATGAGCCGGGTGCACTTCCGGGCCGAGGGTTCGCGATGCCCGTTGTGCAGTTCTTGAGCCCGAGACTGTTCCCATAACCGGCGGCGACGGCTACGAAATCCTCATTCGGGAAGGGGACATCGCACTGGCCATTGTAGTTGCTCCCCCAGGCAACGATCGTCCCGTCGTCCCTCACGCCGAGACTGTGATGCCTGCCGCCTGCGACTGCGATGAAGCCCTCATTCGGGTAGGGGACTTCGCACTGGTAGTACTCGTTGAACCCCCAGGCCTCGATCGTACCGTCGTCCCTCACCCCGAGACTGTGAAGCCCGCCACATGCGATTGCCACGAAGTCATCATTCGGGTAGGGAACGGACGACTGGCCGTACTCGTTGTGCCCCCAGGCCACGATCGTCCCGTCGC
>JAWOHL010000064.1:0-5792 GCA_046485185.1 Candidatus Fermentibacteraceae bacterium | reverse complement strand
GTACCCAAAACGGTCTATTTCTCGATGAGTTCCACGTTGGCCCGGGGAACGACGGCTCTGCCGCCTTCCTCGAACTCGACCTCGAGAACCCTCACCCTGGCTTCAGAGTCAACTACCTTCAGCTCCGGGGGAAGGGCGGTGACTTTCCCGAGCTTGCCGAAGTATGGAGCGCGGATGCAGCGTATGAAGCTGCCCAGGTCCATTGCCCCCGCCTGGTGGCCCTGATCCGTCATATTGGCCTCGGACGCAGGCAGGGGGATAACGACTTCGGGACGCATGACGCCAGCACGGATCTGGGTGGCTCCGTTCACGCTGGCCGTCATTCCCTCCCTGGACCTGAGCAGGTCGAAGGTGCCGTGGGCCATGGTCATGCGGCCGAAGCCCTCGGTCAGGATCAGTGTGATCCCCTTCTTCTCGTGGCCCGTGATGGCCACGCCCAGGTCGTAGCCCAGCAGCTCCTTGAGGTCTTTGTCGTCGAACCCTCCCACCACCACGGCTCTGACACCCTGAGCGATTGCCTTCCGAAGGGTGGAGTTGCTAATGTAGCTTCCGCCCACGAGTATCTTGCCGGCGCATTCAGGGGTTATGCGGTCGGGCAATACCTCCTGGTCGGGGCTGTCGACTATTGTCTTGAGCTCGCCCCGAACCTCTCCGCCAATGCCGAAGATCCCCTGCACGAATGTGCAGTGTGTGCTGATGACAACGCCCTCTTCGGGCAGGATCTCGTCTACGACACCGTTCACATAGGCGTCGACCTGAACGGGAATGGGGGGCTCGCGGAGAACTGCCTGGCCGGTTATCTCGTTGAAGGTCTCGAAGAAGCCGGTGATCGGGGAACGGACCGTGTTCTTGAAGAACCTGCCGAAAAGCCCCTTCGACTGGGCCAGAACGCCCTTCTCCTCGATGGGGTCGCCCTCTTTCACGTGAAGGAGTTCGTGAATGTCCTGCGAGGGCACGCCGAGGATGTTGGCGATGTTCAGCATCTTGACGTTGCCTGGAAGCTCGGTGCGGGCCACCACTGTGTCGGCGCTTACGATGTCGCCCTTCTTTACCAGCACCTGTCCCTTAAGGGGAAGCCTGCGGGTCTTGAGAATGTCTGCGACCGCGGCCACCCGCAACCCCGGAGTGTATGCGAAAGCCATTACCTGCCACCTCCCAGGCTGAGGAAACGCTCAGGATAAGTGTTCAGGGCAGCCGACCACTCCTGGAGCTTCTCCACCCTCTTTACATCGTCTTCGGGAAGGTTGAAGGGTCTGCGGCCCCTGCCATCCAGCACCAGCCCGACAACACCGCCCTCGAGGGTTCCCGTCCAGGTCCTTCCGGGGCCTTCACCCACATCGAGCCCCTTCGCGGGTTCAATTTCCGCGTTGACCTTTTCTCCCGCACCCAGAGGGATCAGTTTCATCACACCGGAGTTTATGCTCTCTGTCTTTGTGGAGCCGTCGGGCATGGTCATTTTCACCTCGGCGAGAGAGCCGCCCCGCTTCACCGGACCCGTCGGGGCAACGCAGTGCCCGAGCTTGATGAGGCAGTCGTTGTCGAAAACCTCGGTGGCGGCCTGGGGATGGACCTCGCTGAGCACTCCGAGGTGGGGCATCATGAAGATCGAATCGACCGCCAGCATGGTGACGCCCTCGGGGAGGAAGCTGTCGATAAGCATGTGGGCGGTCTGGCACCTGCGGGGGGCATGGCTTAGAACACCGCCCGACCCTATGAGAAGGTCGAGTGCCATCATGTCCACCAGGGTTGCGCCCGACGAGCTCTGGTCGAAGGCGTCGCCGATGGTTCTCTCCTGGGCAACGCCCTTGAGCCCCACGGCAAGCTCCCTGTGCTGCACCAGCGCCAGCCTCAGGGCCTCGCGGGCTATGGCCTGCTCGATGATCAGCTCCTCAAGCTCCTGAGGGATGGTGGTGGGCCTGATCATCTTGTTGCGGATTCGGTTGCGCAGGTCGGCCTCGTCCATGTGGAAGGGCACCCAGCGCATCACGTTCTCCATCCCGGCGCTTGCCAGGACGTTGCTTACCGAGTAGCTCATGCCCAGGTTGGCGCTGACGGTCCGGTTGAACACGGGCTGCCCCTCGCTGTCGAAAACGCTGAAAACGTCTGTGGTTGCTCCGCCGATATCAACGCCCATCACATGGATGCCCAGCTGCTTCGCAACTGTCTCGATGAGTTTTCCCACTGCGCCGGGAGTTGGCATGATGGGCACGTTGCGCCATTTGCCGCTCTCGTAGAGGCCCGTCCACTCCATCAGTTTGGCGTAGCCCGGGGCCTGTGCCATCACGTGCTCCATGAAGAGCTCATGGATCGTGTCGCGCGCGGGGCTCAGATTCTCCCGCTCGAGCACGGGGCGCAGGTTGTCGACGATCTTGAGCTCGACGGTCTCGCCGAGCTGGTCGGCTACAGCCTTCCTGGCGTCCTTGTTGCCGGCGTAGATCACGGGGAGCTTGTAGCCCACACCGAACCTGGGTTTGGGGTCGGCGGCGCGAATGATCTCGGCCAGTTCCACCACGTGATCCATGGTGCCCCCGTCGATACCGCCCGAGAGAAGGATCATGTCGGGGCGAAGGCGGCGGATGTCGGCCACCTTCTCGTGGGGGAGCCTTCCGTCGTTTGAGGCCACCACGTCCATCACTATCGCTCCCGCGCCAAGCGCGGCCCTCTGGGCGCTTTCGCCGGTCATGGATTTCACCACGCCGGCCACCGTCATCTGAAGGCCGCCGCCCGCGGAGGAGGTGGAGCAGTAGACATCGACACCCCTGCCGTCCTCCGAAACCAGGACCCCGTCCTTCTCGTCGTTAAGAAACTGCCTTCCCTCGAGATCTTCGATCTCGCCAACCGCGTTGAGAACGCCCTTTGTCACGTCCTCCGCAGGCGCCTCCACTGTCGTCGGAGCCTCGCCGCGGCGTATCAGCCTGAACCGGCCGTCGCGCCATTCGATGAGTATCGACTTGGTGGTGGTGCTGCCGCAGTCAGTCGCCAGGATGCTCTTGATTTCCCTTGCGGCCACTGCCGTCCTCCTTAAGTTCGTTGTCACGCCCGGCTCTGTCCTTTCCGGAGAAAAGTCGACGGCGTTTCCGGCGTGCCGGTCTGGCCGCTCCCCTCCGGGCTGCATCCCGGGCGTTCTCTTCCTCTATGGCTACTGCAAGCTTCTCAATGTTTTCGCGCTCTTCCATGAGGCGCACGAAACGGTAGTAATCCCCTGAAGATACAACAAGCGATACGATGGGGTTAAAAAAAACAAGGGCCTGGCTTCCCAGGAACGACAGCGGCTTCACCATCTCCAGAAGCATGATGGCCGGAACGGTCATCTCCCTTTCAACGATTTTCTTCGCGATCTTTTCGAACAGTACCGCCGCCGCTTCGGGCGTATCGGTCTTATAATCGTCGGGGTTCAACCCTGGTCCGAATAAACTCAAGAACTTCCTTCCTGTTCCCGGAAAACTGAAGCGAAAGCCCACGGAACTTGGCAAGCCTGGTCGGATTGGGAAAAGGGCTCAGAAGAACACCGTTCCTGTCGGGGATAACGCTTTTCACCTGGCTCCAGCCCCTGCTCTCCGTTCCGAAAAACGATTTCTTGCCGGCACCCCGTTCGTCGAGGGTGTACAAGGCGGGCAGAAACCAGTTCCACATAGCCAAAAAGAGAAGCCCGCACCCAAGAACGCCCCACCAGAGGTTCTCCATGAAAAGCGCTGCGGCCAGTGACGAAACAAGGATTATGGCCACGAGCGCCACGGTGCCCCATGGTTTTTCCCTCGCGGGGTGGGAGGTCCAGCAAAGGACCTCCCCTCCCCCGGCAGTTTCAGTCCCGCCGGTCAGGATTCCTCCCGGGGCTCAACCACAATGAGTTCCCTGGCGGCCTTGACCTCGTCAAGCCTGAGCACCGGCGTGTTCACCGGGGCGTCCGTGAGAAGATGGGGCTTCTCCCGGGCTTCCCTGGCGATGGCGATGAGAGCGTCGGCGAACTCGTCTATGCTCTCCATTGTTTCGGTTTCGGTTGGCTCCATCATGAGGGCTTCCTTCACAATGAGCGGAAAGTAGACCGTTGGAGCGTGGAAACCGTAGTCAAGCAGCCTCTTGGCCACATCAAGCGTCTTCAGGCCCAGCCCGGCCATTTCAGGCCCCCCCGCCACGAACTCGTGCATGCACGGGCCGTTGTCGAAGGGAACCGGGTAATGCCCCCTGAGCCTTGCCTTGAGGTAATTGGCGTTCACCACCGCGCCCTCGGTGACCTCGCGCAGCCCCGCGGCGCCCAGCGTCCTGATGTACGCGTAAGCCCTGTAGAGAACGCCGATGTTGCCGTGAAAGGCCATGAGCCTGCCGAAAGATGTGTTGCCCATGCCGGAGAGCGCGTAGCCGTCTTTGCTCTTCACGACGACGGGGTTGGGAAGGTAGGGCTCGAGCCTTTCGTTGCAGCATACCGGCCCCGAACCCGGGCCTCCGCCACCGTGAGGGGTGCTGAAGGTCTTGTGAAGGTTGAGGTGACAGACGTCGAAGCCCATGTCGCCCGGACGGGCTACGCCCAGCAAGGCGTTCATGTTGGCGCCGTCCATGTAGTTGAGACCTCCGGCCCTGTGAACGGCTTCGGTTATCTCGAGTATGTTGCAGTCGAAAAGCCCCAGGGTGTTGGGGTTGGTGAGCATCAGAGCGGCGGTGTCGGGGCCGACCTTTGCCTTCACATCTTCCACGTCCACCATGCCCTGATCGTTGGATTTCACGGGGACGACCTTCATCCCAGCCATTGTGCTCGTGGCTGGGTTGGTCCCGTGGGCGCTGTCCGGCATGAGCACCTTGTCACGCCCAGCTTCTCCGGCGGCGATGTGCGCGCTTCTGATGAGCATGAGACCGGTGAACTCGCCCTGGGCGCCGGCGGCAGGCTGAAGGGTGACGCCGCTGAAGCCGGTTATCTCGCAAAGGCAGGTTCCCAGAGTGTGCATGAGCTCAAGAGTGCCCTGAACCGTGCGGTCGGGAGAAAGTGGATGGACCGCCGCGAGCCCGGGTATCCTGGCAAGGGCTTCGTGAAGCCTGGGGTTGTACTTCATAGTGCAGGAGCCCAGTGGATAGATGCCCTTCTCGATGTTGTAGTTCTTGTTCGAAAGCCTTACGAAGTGCCTCATGACCTGGCCCTCGGTGACCTGGGGAAGGCCTATCTCACCTGTTCTGGTCAGTTCCGCGGGGACCTCGGTCTCGGGGACGTCGCACACGGGAAGTGACACTCCGATCCTTCCGGGACAACTGGTGCTGAAAAGCGTCTTTTCCATCAGCACACCTCCCCGCATGCTTTTGAGACAGCCCCGATGAAGGCGTCCATCTCTTCCCGGGTCCTCTTCTCGGTGACCGCGAAAAGCATGGCGTCGTTGCCCAGCCCCGGGACCGGAAGACCCGGAAGGAACCCGGCTGAGACAAGCCTGGCCTCGATCTCGAAGGCGTCGCCGGGAAGCCGCAGCGCAAACTCCCTGACGAAGGGTGCGCTGAATATCCGCCGAGCCCCCGCCTTCACGAGACCGGCTTCGAGGTAGTGGGCTTTGTGATAGCATTGCCGCGCGATCTCGCTGAATCCGGTCTCGCCGGTCAGGGAGAGGTAGACGGCGTTGGCAAGCGCCATGAGCGCCTGGTTGGTGCAGATGTTGCTCGTCGCCTTCTCGCGGCGGATGTGCTGCTCGCGGGTGGACAGCGTCAACACGAAGCCGCGGCGTCCTGTGGCGTCGACCGTCTCCCCGACCAGGCGGCCCGGCATCTGGCGCACATGCCTGTCGCGCGCAGCGAAGATCCCGAGGGAAGGACCACCGAAG
>JAWOHL010000058.1:0-3598 GCA_046485185.1 Candidatus Fermentibacteraceae bacterium | reverse complement strand
CATCGTGCTACGTGTGTTTTCTGCGGCTGGTCCGGAAATGGAACTTGATCAGCGGTGAGAGAAGCCGTGTGTGTGCCTTCGCTCTGGCCGGAAGCTTCGCGGTTGGCTGCGGGGTTAACATCCCTTGAATGCCCGGGGGTGGCCTTCAGCAGGATGGCGCTTTTGGGTCCCTGCCAGAAGTAGTTCTGTTTTCCTTTTTCGCGGGAATCTGTGTCCCCCAAATCGCGGTTGCTTTGGCCTGCGAACATTCTTGACCCTCGCGGTCAGTTGGGCTATACTGTGTATATACATGGGAGGTGGCTGAATGATCGCCAGGATCCAGAAGTGGGGGAACAGCCAGGGGCTTCGTCTCACGAAGAACCTGCTTGCCGATGCCCGGGTTGAAGTCGGTGACGAGGTGGATGTCTTTGTGAAGGACGGCGTGATCATTGTAACGCCTGCCAGGAAGAATCACAGTCTTGAGCATCTTGTCGCAGAGATTCCCCAGGATTACAAGACCGGTGAAGTCGACTGGGGTGAGCCGGCCGGCCGGGAGGTCTGGTGATGGATGCTTTTGTCCCCAGGCAGGGGGACATCATCACGATCACCTTCGATCCGCAATCCGGTCATGAGCAGAAAGGTCGTCGCCCTGCCCTGGTGGTCAGCAGGGAGCTTTACAATCAAAGTACAGGCTTGGCCATCGTTTGTCCGGTTACGAACACAGAGCGGGGTTTTCCCTTTCATGTGCCAATCCCGAAGGGCAGCGGGCTGACCGGCTTCATCATGGTTGAGCAGGTCAAATCCGTTGACTACCGTTCCCGCTGTGCCAGGCTGATCGAACATGCCGGTGAGGAGTTGCTTTCCGAAGTGCTGTCCATACTGGATGCATGCATCTACTGATCTGCCGGTAGACCTTTTTTTTCTGCCCTTGCCTTTCGTGACGTTCGGGAGCAGATTGTGCCCTTATTCTCTGATGCTTTCCTTCTTTGAGGGGTGGGGCTGATGGAATACCGTGAACTTGCCTTGTCCGAGACCGATCTGATCAGGGGCATTGACCGGAGCGAGAAGGTGGATTCGATCTACCGGCTCCTTGACGGCTCACTTCTCGAAGTGGCCGTGAACTACGACATGAAGGGCTTCAAACCGGATGAACTCGAGGCCGTCATCCGTCGTCAGAAGCTGCTTCTGGCCAACGGCGGATGGGTCTTCGGCGCATTCGGGGACGGGGAACTTCTGGGAATTGCCTCGCTGGAAAACAGGTTCCGTGGGATGAAGCACCGTTACTGCAAGATGGACATCCTGTTCGTGAGCCGGGAGTACAGGAGGCGGGGGATCGCCTCGATGCTTCTGGGAATGTGCCTTGAGACTGCGGGGAGGATCGGTGCCGACCACCTCTACATCTCCGCCACTGAATCGAAGAACACGGTTGACTTCTACATTGGCAGGGGAGCCCGGCTGGTCAGGGAACCTGATGAGGAGCTTGTTCACATGGAGCCGGATGACATCCACCTGGAGGTCTCCGTTCCCAACAGTCTATTGGTGTCCTGACCTTTAGGAGTGACTGTTTTGGGGCGCCATCTGACCGGATCTGCTGATCCCTGCGGGGGTTTTCGGTTCCGGATGCCTTTTCTAAAGTGGAGGCGGCCGTGAAGGCGGGTCTGGGCCGGTCTTCCGCGGTGGCCTTCATTGTCCTGCTGGGTGTGGTAAGCCTCTTTGCCGACATGAACTACGAGGGCGGCCGCAGCGTGGTGGGGCAGTACATCCGGCTGCTGGGGACCAGTGCCTTCGCCTTGGGTCTTTCCGCGGGTTTCGGGGAATTCATCGGGTATGCGCTTCGTCTTGTATCCGGTTCCGTGGCCGACAGGACACGCAAGTACTGGCTCCTTATCATTACCGGCTATGTGGTGCAGCTCTGTTCGCTGCCGATGCTGGCCTTCGTGCGGGGATGGAAGCTGGCGCTTCTCTTCCTGTTCCTGGAAAGGGTCGGCAAGGCAATACGAAAGCCTGCACACGACGCGGTGATCTCGTTCGCGTCGAAGCAGACCGGGAGCGGTTTCGGGTTCGGGCTTCACGAAGCGATGGATCAGGTCGGGGCTTTCCTGGGGCCGGCGCTGTTTTCCCTTCTGCTCTTTTCAGGGCCTGACGGGGCGCTCCTTGCCGGGTACCGCCGGGGGCTCCTGCTTCTGTTCATACCTGCGGGGCTTGCGGTGTTCGTGGTTGTTGCGGCGCGGTTCTTCTTCCCGCGCCCACAGATGTTCGAGCTTGACCGTGCCACACCCGAGGTTCGCCTGAAGGGCTACTCCAGGGGATACTGGATGATAGTGGCCGCATCGGGCCTCCTTGCGGTCGGGATAACGGATTTCCCGCTGATCGGGTTGCACCTGTTGAAGACCGGCAGGTTTACCGAGGCGGCAATTCCTCTGCTTTACTCCGGAGCCATGGCCGTGGATGCCGCTGCCGCCCTGGTGTTCGGTAAGCTCTACGACCGTTACGGTGCGCGGGCGCTCCTGGGGCTCTTTATCGCCGAGTTGTTCACTGCGCCCATGGTTTTTCTCGGCCCGTCGTGGGCCATCATCGGAGGCATGGCCCTCTGGGGGATCAGTGTGGGCACCCAGGAATCCATCCTCAAGGCGGCGATCGGCGACAGGGTGCCCAAGGAGAAACGGGCCCGGGCCTTCGGGCTCTTCAACACGGCGTTCGGCTTCTTCTGGTTCGTCGGAAGCGCCATTATCGGTCTTCTGTACGACCGGTTCGGTCCCGTGCCCATGGTGGTTTTCTCCGTTGCGTTTCAGGGTGCTGCCCTGGTCGTTTTCACGTCATTTATCAGGCGGGAAGCCCGGGGTTCGAGATGACAAAGCTCCTGAAAGTCGGCTTTTTGTTTGATCTGGAGGACGATCGATGAGAAGGGCAATTAGAGAAGCCATCGGTGAAACCGTCCGTGACATGCTTAACTCCGACCTGCCTGCTTCGTTCACAAAGAGTGATTTTGACGAGCCTGGCTGCGATTCTGAGGAAGCCACGCTGACTTCCGGGGTTATCAGGGCTGAAGGAAGTGAGGAAGGTTGAGCATGCATTCCCCGCAGGTGCTCAATTCGTTCGTGAGGCAGTGAGAGCAGGGCAGGCGCAGACCAACCGGATCAATAAAAGTGCTACTCTGATTGTTCCGCATTCTTGATCACAGGGTCGAGACCTGAGTCGTATCTTGAGGGTTTCGTTGTTCCTATCTGAAGGCAGGGATAGGAAAGTTTGCCCCGGAATCCGTGATAAGTATCACCCGTCGCAAGCTGTTCTGCTCAGTGCATTGAAAGGGCAGAAGCATGGAAGATGTTTGCATGGTTGATCTTCCATGTCATTCTATATCCCTTGACAACTAAAAGAACGAACATCATTCTCAAGCCAATGAACAGAGAGATTTGCATGTTCAGATGGCAGTAGACAAGTGTTATGCAGAGGAATGAAAGGCAAATGCATGACCGGGCAAATCGAAGAAATGACCAAGCCTTATCAGAATTGGTTTCATGGAAGTCCGGAAATGCTGACACTGTTAAAGGCAGGATCCTCGATAACCCCATTCAGGGATATAGCCAAAGCATACTCTCATAAACCAAACCACTTGGAG
>JAWOHL010000057.1:0-2644 GCA_046485185.1 Candidatus Fermentibacteraceae bacterium | reverse complement strand
GCAAACAAAAGCCCCAACCGCTGGCGGTTGGGGCTCGTCGAGGCGTAAGGAGCCACCCGTCGGAATCGAACCGACGACCGGCGCATTACGAATGCGCTGGTCTACCGGCTGAGCTAGGGTGCCGGAAAAAAGGGGGGGAACCTGCTTCAGTACCTTTAACCTGGCTCAGGGTTCCGCGAGCAGGACATGCTCCATGAAATCATAGGACCAGACTGAGTAACCCTTAAAAGGCAGCACCATGGCCATGAAACCGAATTTTCCAACCAACGGTATCTCTCCCGTCTCGGGGAACAGGATTTCCCCCGCCCCGAACCAATGCATGCTCGCCGATACCCGGTCCAGCAGCGAGTTGTCCCTGAAGGCGTCGAACACAATTAAGCGGTACCTGTCCCTATAGGTTGCATCGTTGCCCCACTCCGCAAAGATCGTGTGATGGAACTCGGGCCGCCCCCGAACAGAAGCACCCCCTCATTGGGGGCGGGAGCGGGAATCCCTGCAATGATGCAGGGAAGGAACACCTATCATGAACGCCTGCGCAAAACCACCCGCCACGAACCAATAGGGTGAGGTAAAGCCCTATTCCAGAAGCATCCCGTTTTCAAGGTCGAAACGGAACAGCACTTCGTCGACTCCCATGACTTCAAAAAAGAAACCGTAACTGCTCGAGCGGAAACCCAGACGCTGTCCGAACACCTCATAGTGCGAAACGCTTTCTGAGACGCCGCTGCCGAGGGTTGCCATCTCGAGTGTTGAGTACTCCCTTATCACAAGGCCGTCGCGGTAGAAACCTATCGCCAGGTGATCCTCGCGGGGCTCGTTTCCCCGGCACCAGGGTCCGAACCGAACCAGTGTGCCGTCGCCTTCCCCGCCCAGGTACATCTCGGAGGCGTACCACGGGAACTCGTAAAGGAATGTATCCTCTTCCGCTCCAACGTGGTAGACCCGGGTCACGCCTTCCTGGCCGTAATATCCCGAGGGGATGCTCCTGGCGTAGTACGCCCCGTGCTCGGAAGAACGGACGATTGGCCTGTTCGACGCCTCCTCGTCCGCCAGCGCCGCACCGGACAGGAACACCAGCGCCATCAGTATCACAACAAGTGGTCTCATACCTTAACGTTCCCTCACTTTCTCAGCAGGCACATACCCGTTGTTTCCATTTTTCCGCCCGACGTCAGTCTGCATATGTAAAGCCCTGTCGGAACTGCTTCCCCGCACGAACCGCTGCCGTCCCAGGGGTAGGAGTGCTCACCGGAAGGAAGCGTGCCTTCAAAAATGGTGGTCACCACCCTTCCGGACAGGTCGAACACTGCAAGCGAAGAATACCCCGGTTCGCTGAGCCGGAACGACACAGTTGAAGCGGCAGCGAAAGGGTTTGGAGAGGCAGCGAGCTGGAACCGCCTTCCGGGATCAAGAGTGATGCCTGTCCCGGTCACGGTGAAGTCCACCGTGTCAGCGGCAACAGCCTCCCCCCCCACGTAGGAGGTTACGATAAGGTTGTTCTCGCCGACCTGGGCGAAAAGGTCATCGAGGTACGTGAACTTCAGGCCCGTCCCGAAAGCATAAAGGTTCCAGTCCATACCGGCGATGTACACAACGCCGTCGGTTATCGCCGGGCTAGAGAAGATCTCGGTTCCACCGGTCTGGTATGACCAGATGACCTGGCCGGTTTCGCAGTCGAGTGCCCTGACCTGCCCGTTGGCCCTGTCCGCGCCCTGACCGAAGAAGGCCACGTTGTCCGCAAGACCCGTGGAGCCGTGCTGAACCCCTTCTGCAGACCAGACCGTGGAGCCGTCAAATGCGTTCAGGCAGTGGAAGGAATCAACCTGGTCGGCGAAGAAGAGGCGTTCGTAGGCGTAAGCCGGGGTTGCGGCTATGTAGCGCACTCCCATTGTCAGGCTGCGCTCCCATTCGGTGGCGCCGGTCAGGGCGTTGATCCCCCGCGCAACGCCGTCTTCGCCGCAGATGTAGAGCATCCCGTCAACGTACACCGGTGATGAGTCCCAGTAGCCACCCGCGGCGTCAGAGTTGGTCCACAGGGTCTGGCCGGTCCCGGCATCGATCGCGTAGAGGCTTCCGTTGTGAGTTGGAAGGTACAGAACACCGTCGTGCAGGGTCAGGCACCCCGTGGTGTAACCGGTGTGCTGTACCGACCAGATGACCTCTCCCGTGAATGCGTCGAGGGAGAACACCTGGACATGGGAACCGTCCGGAACATGGGTAAAGTACGCCACGCCCTCCCCCAGGGCCGGTGTTCCATTCATCTTGTATCCCGGACTGGGCTTGAAAGCCCACACCCTCTGGCCGGTGACCGCATCGAGGCACCACGCCGAATCGGCCGCAATGTAGACGTTGCCCTCGTAGAAAGTTACAGCGTCGTCAACGTGGTCGTTCACGTAGTACTGCCACAGGATGGTTCCCGTGGCCGAGTCGAGCGCGTATGCAATGGACTGCTCGTCGGACACGAAATAGACAATCCCGTTCACCACCACCGGGCTGCAGAATTCGTGGGTGTCGCCTGTGACCGGTGCGGTCCACAGTACTGTGGCATCCAGTGGCGCAGGTGATTGTGAGAACCCCGTGTGCTCATTGTTTGCCATGTATGTGTACCAGTCCGTGGACAGCCTGGGAACCAGGGCGGGAGCAC
>JAWOHL010000047.1:0-44643 GCA_046485185.1 Candidatus Fermentibacteraceae bacterium | reverse complement strand
TCCAGGGAGGGATAACGGTATCCGCTGCTCTTTCATGGATTTCGGAGAAGAAGAGCGACCTTGTTTCGCCCGAGCAGGCCCTGGTCGAAGCAGTGACCGGTCGACAGGAAGCCATGGCAAATGTTTACGCCATCTACCAGAAAACACTGTCTGAAAACAGGGCGTTCGACTTTGACGATTTGTTGACATGTACATTGGAGGGACTTCGTCAAAATATTGACATCATGGAGTACTACCGCTCGAAGTTCCTGAGAATCCTCGTGGACGAGTACCAGGACACCAACCTCGTCCAGCACCTGATACTGAAGACCCTTGCGGGAGACTCGACATGCGTGACCGTTGTCGGTGATGATGACCAGGCCATCTACGGGTGGCGTGGGGCAAGGGTTTCGAACATCCTCGACTTTCCGAAGGACTTTCCCGGGGCGAAGATAGTCAGGCTGGAAACCAACTACCGTTCCACCGGCAGCATACTGAGGGCCGCCGATGTGCTTGTGGCCAACAACAGGAACAGGCACGGCAAGACACTGATACCCGTTCTGGAGATGGGTGAGCCCGTCAGGGTACAGCCCGTCGCCTCTCCCTCCGACGAGGCGGAGTGGAGCGTGAGAACGGCCCTGGCTTTCCAGGCCTCGGGTACGCCCCTTTCCCGCATGGCCGTTCTCTACCGGACAAACGCCCAGTCCCGGGAGTTCGAGGCCGCATGCAGGCGATGCGGAGTGGCCTACGAGGTGGTGGGCGCCCAGCGTTTCTTCGAGCGCGAAGAGATAAAGGACCTGGTGAGTTACCTCAGGATACCGGTGAACCCCAGGGATGGCGAAAGCCTTTCCCGGATCATCAACAAGCCCGCCCGGGGGGTGGGCAGGAAGGGCGAGGAGAGTTTTTTCCAAAACTTCTACAGGGAAGGTGTCGACTGCCTGACGGCTCTTGCCCGAGCCTCCGACTGGCCCGGGATAACACCGCGGGGCGCGGCTGCCCTGAAGGAGCTCGGAGCATTGCTTGCCGGCACAGCCCGAATGGTTTCCCGGGGAGACCCGGCGGGTGAGATAGTGGACCATGTGCTTCTCTCGACGGGTCTTCAGGAACAGTACAACCCCGACGACGTTGCTGAGCAGTCGAAACTCGAGAACATCGAGGAGTTTCGCAGGTTCGTAGCCCAGTACGATGTGGAGAACCCTCGCGGCGGATTGCCCGGTTTTCTCGCTGAGCAGTGCCTTCTAACCTCGCAGGACTCGTACAGTGAAGAGGGGCTTGCCCTTATGACCCTTCACTGCGCAAAGGGGCTGGAGTTCGACATTGTTTTCATCGCCGGCCTTGAGGAGGGGCTTCTTCCCCACATACGCCAGAACGAGAGCGCGCCGTCCGACCTCGAGGAGGAAAGAAGGCTTCTCTATGTGGGCATGACACGGGCCAGGACCACTCTGTTCCTCACCACCTGCATGTCCAGAGCGATGCAGGGCAGGTACCATTGCGGTCCATCCCGCTTTCTCGCGGAGATAGCCCCGGCCCTTGCCGAACCGCAGGCGCCCAGACCCGCCATGCCGTGTCCCACCGAGCCCGAAGGCTTCAAAAGGGGAGATGTGATAAGGCATCCCAGGTACGGCAGGGGAATGGTGCTTTCCGCCAGACGCCGCGGCGCGGAGTGGGAGCTTTCGATCGACTTCGGCTTCGACGAGCCAAAAACGATCCTCACGGGCTACGTGCCCCTTACGAAGGAAAGGGGACGGGGCTGAGGAGGCTGACGTACATGGATGGAGATCGTTCAATGCGTTCTGGTTTCGGAGCCCTCGGCGGAAAGTGCCGGGAGTTGCGCCGCATGATCCTGGGAATGATACATGAAGCCCGCAGCGGCCATCCCGGCGGCAGCCTCTCTTGTGTGGAGATACTGGTCCTGCTTTACCACGGGCTGATGCAACATGACCCTGAAAACCCCGGGTGGGCCGGACGGGACAGGTTCGTCCTTTCCAAGGGGCACGCGGCCCCTGCCCTCTACGCCGTTCTCGCGGACTGCGGCTATTTCCCGGTTGAAGAGCTTTCCACACTCAGGCGGTTCGGATCGAGGTTGCAGGGGCATCCCCACATGCAGAGCCTTCCGGGGCTCGACTGCTCCACGGGAAGCCTTGGTCAGGGGCTTTCCATAGCGTCGGGCATGGCGCTCGGGCTCAGGCTCATGGGGTCTTCGGCCAGGGTGTACTGCCTGCTGGGAGACGGCGAGCTGCAGGAGGGAAGCGTGTGGGAGGCTGTCATGTCGGCACCTGCCCTTGCGCTTTCGAACCTGACCGCCATAGTGGACAACAACGGGGTACAGCTGGATGGGCGCACCTGCGAGATCATTCCCGTTGAGCCCCTCGTTGAGAAATGGAAGGCGTTCGGCTGGAACGTCCGAAGGTGCCCGGGCCACGATTTGGATGCAATGAAAGAAGCCCTCGCAGAGATTCAAGTCGGTCCTTCGGTACTCATCGCCGATACCGTGAAGGGCAGGGGGGTTTCCTTCATGGAGGGGGACTGCTCATGGCACGGTCGGGCTCCGGATGACAGCGAGCTGGCCGATGCCCTCGCGGAGCTCGGATCATGCTGAGCAAAAACCTTCGTCCGAGCCGGGAGGGCTATATACAGGGTCTCCTCGAAGCCGGGGAGATCGACTCGAGGGTTGTGGTTATCGACGGTGACGTCGGGCGTTCCCTGGGTACCCAGGCGTTCTGCGAACGGTTTCCCACCCGCTACTTCAACCTGGGTATCGCCGAGCAGAACATGGCGTGCCATGCCGCGGGGCTCTCGCTCGAAGGTTTCGTGCCGTTCTACGCCACTTACGCGGTGTTCGCCGTGGGCAGGGCGCTTGACCAGATAAGGACCACCATATGCAACATGGGCCTTGCGGTTAGGATCGGGGGGGCGCACAGCGGCTCCAGTGTGGGACCCGACGGCGGAACCCACCAGGCCCTGGAAGACATCGCCCAGACCCGCAGCCTTCCCGGAATGACCGTTCTGGTCCCCGCCGACGCCGCCCAGACCAGGCAGGCAGTCCTTGCTTCACTGAACATTCCGGGCCCGGTCTACATCAGGTTCGGCAGGAATCCGGTTCCGCAGGTCTACGGCGCTTTGCAGCCCGTCCTCTCCGGCAAGGGGAACCTTTTGCACGAAGGCAGGGATATCGTGATCGTGGCATGCGGCGCGATGGTCGCCCCCGCCCTCGAAGCCCGGGAGGTCCTGCTCGAAAAGGGAGTTGGCGCCGCGGTGATCGACATGGTGTCGGTAAAACCTCTGGATGAGACTCTGCTTATGGAGACAACCGGTTCAGTCGCGGGCGTGGTGACCGTGGAAGACCATCAGGCAACCGGGGGCCTTGGCGGAGCGGTGGCCGAGTTCCTGGCCGTGAACCGGCCTTTGCCCATGCGGATACTCGGTGTTCCGAACCGTTTCGGGGAAAGCGGAACGCCCGGGGAACTGATGGGTCTGCATGGCCTTTCCACCGGCGGAATCGTCTCTGCGGCCATTGACTTGGCACGGTCCCGGGAATAGGTTGCATACTGCTTTCAGACGGAAAATCAGGCTTAAGTTTATACTTGAAAGGAAGTGCGTAAATGGCAAAAGTGCTGATCTGTGACCCTGTATCCGAAGACGCCCTTGATGTGGTCAGAAAAGCCGGCCACGAGGTTCTGGTGAAAACGGGCATGGACCAGGACACCCTCATCGGGGTCGCCCCCGGGTTTGATGCCATGGTGGTGAGAAGCGCCACGAAGGTCAGGGTTCCCGTACTCGACGCCGCAAAAACCTCTCTGAAGCTTGTTGTCAGGGGCGGTGTCGGTGTGGACAGCATCGATGTGGCACACGCTGAAGCGCTGGGCATCGCGGTCAAGAACACTCCCGCCGCAAGTTCTGTGGCTGTGGCCGAGCTGGCCATCGGGCACATGCTCGCGTGCTGCAGGGGTATCACGGGCGCTGACCGCACCATGAAGGAAGGCCTCTGGGACAAGAAAACCTTCAGCAAAGGGCTGGAACTCTACAACTCAACGCTGGGTCTCATCGGGTTCGGCAGGATAGCCAAAGAGGTGGCAAAGAGGGCCGGAGCGTTCGGGATGAACGTCATCTTCTACGACCCCTATGCCGGCGAAACCCCCTCGGTACCCGGAACAAAGACCGACCTCGACACCATTTGCAGCAAGGCCGACTTCATCAGCCTGCACGTCCCCCACAACAGCGAGACGAACCACATCCTCGACGCCGGAAAGTTCGGGCTCATGAAGAAGGGCGTGGTCATAGTGAATTGCGGCAGGGGCGGAACGATAGACGAGAACGCCCTTCTGGCTGCCATTGAAGAGGGCAGGGTACACGCCGCCGCCCTTGACGTTTTCGAGACCGAGCCACTCACAAGCGCTGAAAGCCCCCTGATCGGGAACCCCAAAGTCGTGGCCAGCCCCCATATGGGCGCGGGCACCGCAGGCGCCACCGACAGGATCGGCGCTGAAGTGGCCGAGATCATTGTTGACTTCTTCAAGTAGTCGCTGAACGGGAAAGGCGGGCCGATGATAAGGATACTCCCCCTGCTTCTTCTGATTCTGACCGCACTCGCGGCGGCTCAGACGGATGAACAGGAACAGCAGCCCATACCGGCGGAACCGGAAATTGCTGACGTTTCCGCCGAAGAAGATCTCGACGTCCCCCCCGGGGATCTTTCGCCACTGGCCGGGGTTGAGCTCGCGGCACCAGGAGACATAACCGTCATCGATCACCCGGATGACGCAGGTGACCGGCTCATAGTCAGCTTTTCTCCCGGCAGCGAAGCCGAATACGCCGACCTTTTCGCGGCGTACATTGTCTACAGAAGGCCTGCGGGCGGTACCGACGAGCAGTGGATGAATGTCGGCGTAATACCTGTGGGCGAGGGCACCCAGTTCGTGGACGGGTACGACCCCGATTTTCCGTTGATCATCGGCCAATCCTACGAGTACCGCGTATCCGCCCTTTACCTCGATGAAACCGAAGTGATGGGCGCTCCTGTCATCGCTCAGGAGGTTGCGTCGGGTCAATGGTTCCACCAGGGCAAGGTCAGGGTGCTTGTTGCCTGCCTCATCTTTCTCGGGCTGATCTTCTACTTCTTCTCCCGGGCACGGATGGGCGCCACGATGTACCTTCGGCCCATCGCGGGTATCGAAGCCATAGACGAGGCCATCGGCAGGGCCACCGAGATGGGAAAACCCATTCTGTACGTTCCTGGTCTGTCCGACATATCAGATGTTGCCACGATCGCCAGCCTCACCATTCTGGGAAGGGTTGCCAGAAAGGTCGCCGAGTACCAGACCACGCTCATCGTTCCCAACCGTGACCCCGTTGTTTACACCGTTGCGGAAGAGGCCGTGAAGCAGGCCTACCTTGAAGCGGGCCGGCCCGATTCTTACGACCCCAACAGCGTGTTTTTCCTCACTCAGAGCCAGTTCGCCTTCGTCGCGGGTGTGAACGGCATAATGATGCGTCAGAAGCCCGCCACGAACTTCTACATGGGTATGTTCTGGGCTGAGAGCCTCATCCTGGCTGAGACCGGCTCGCTCTCGGGCGCTATCCAGATCGCCGGAACCGACGCCGTGGTACAGCTTCCCTTCTTCATAACCACCTGCGACTACACTCTGATAGGCGAGGAACTCTACGCGGCCAGCGCCTACCTGAGCCATGAGCCCATGCAGATGGGATCCATCAAGGGACTGGACGCCTGCAAGGCAATACTGATGGTCTTCATCACACTAGGCATGGTTCTGGCGATCCTGGACATTATCGCCAAGACACAAACACTGGCGTGGCTCAAGGACCTTGTGACCTCGCAGATAGTGGACTAGCCCACCGGAAGGAGCATTGAGCAGTGAAGAGAACTGTTCCCCTCATGATTGTGCTGGTGGGCGGAGTACTGATGATCATTCAGTACTTCATCCCCCACCGGATCTCTCAGGACATATTCGACAACTACACGATCTGGGTTCCAATCATCGGCGCCTTCGCGCTGATCCTCGGTGTCGGAAGCCTTTCCAGGCTCCACGGGCACAAGGTGCGGAACAAGGCCCCGAACTGGCCGTACAGCCTGGCGGTTCTTCTGCCCATGTACGTGTTGCCGGTGTTTGCCCTTCTCCTTCCGGTATCGGTGGGAGGCGGCATGGATCCTCCGGGAGTCTACAATTTCGCATATATGCACATTCAGGTGCCCATCCAGTCAACCATGTTCAGCCTTCTGGCCTTCTACATCGCCAGCGCCGCTTTTCGTGCGTTCAGGGCCAAGAGCCTGCTGGCCACGCTTCTTCTACTCACAGCTGTGATAGTGATGATGGGGCAGGTGCCCATCGGCGAGCTTCTGGGAAGCTGGTTCCCCAAAGTGGGGCTCTGGATCATCGATTTTCCCAACAATGCAGCCAAGAGGGCAATCGGTCTTGGGGTGGGGTTCGGCATCCTTGCCACCCAGCTCAAGATAATCTTCGGCGTCGAGCGTAACTGGCTCGGCGGAGCCGGTGAATAGGGGGTGAAGGAATGAACGAAAACATCTGGAGCAGAATGCTCAACCTCGACCGCCGCTGGATCTTCCTGTGCATCGGCATCGTATGCATCGTGCCCTTCTTCCTTCCCTTCGGGCTGCCGGTCATACCAACGGCTCATGTCATTTCGATCTTCGATTACATCGAGAACCTGGGCCCCGAAAACGCCATTTTCATCAGCTTTGATTTTGACCCGGGCACAGACCCCGAGAACATGCCCATGGCAGTAGCCGTTATGCGGCACGCCTTTTCCCGGAACATCCCCGTGTTCTTCACCGCCAATGCCCCGCTGGCGCAGGGCATGCTGGAGGCGGGTTTTGCCTACGTCACCAATCCTGAAACTCAAGAGTACTTTCACATGGTCACATGGCAGGAGTGGGAGTCGTACCGCGAGCAGGGCATAACCCGCCGTGACGAGCTGCAGGCCGCCTGGGAGGCCGACGGCAACGTTCTTCCGGCGAACGCGTCGGGATGGGTTTTCGAGGGCCGCGACTTCGCGAAGCTCGGATATCTGCCCTACTTCGCTCTGGCGATCCTGGGGATGACCTCATCCATTGCCGCCCAGTATCCTGAGGACATGAACCAGAACCCCCTTATTGAGATGCCCATGCTTCAGGAACACAAGAGCCTCAGGGATGTTGATCTGGCAACTACCTTCTCCGGAACCGCTGCATGCATGTGGTGGGTCACATACGGCCGGGAGAAGATCGGACTGCCAGTAGCCTTCGGTGTCACTGCCGTCAGTGCCACGGATTACACCATCTACATCCAGTCCGGTCAGCTCGTTGGGCAGATGGGCGGCCTCAGGGGAGCCGCCGAGTATGAGGTACTGCTTCAGAACGCCGGCTACGTCGAAAAACCTGATCGGGCGTTCATCGGCATGGATGTCCAGAACGCAGCTCACCTGTTGATATTCTTCTTCATCCTGCTGGGCAACATTGCGTACTTCGCCGGAGGCTTTCACAAAAAGGGCGCTCTTCTGAAGGGGAGGAGGTAGACCATGTATACCACTATCGGCGTATGGGTGGCGGCGCTGTTCACACTGGCCATTTACTCCTTCCTTTACAAGGAGAACCCCCTCTACAGGCTCGGTGAGCACCTCGTGGTCGGCATATCGATGGGGTACTTCATCGTGGTGACATACACCCAGGTTCTCAAGCCCAGGCTCATCGACCCCATAGCGAACGACGGCGAGTACATCCTACTCATACCGGCCCTGTTGGGACTTCTCTACATCACCCGCTTCTTCCCCAAGATAGCCTGGCTCTCCCGGTACCCCATGGCGTTCATCATGGGAACCAGCATGGGCGTAGGCTTTCCATTGGCCATGAAAGCGAGCGTTCTAAGGCAGCTCGAGGCAACCATCCTTCCCCTGTACGAAGCCGGAATGCCATGGCAATCTGTTCTGGGGAATGTGATCCTCGTTCTGGGAACCCTGGCCGCGCTGATTTACTTTTTCTTCAGCAAACCCCACAAGGGGCCTTTCTTCGGAACTGGCTCCAAGATCGGCATCTGGGTCATAATGATAGGGTTCGGGGCCACCTTCGGGTTCACCGTGATGGGCCGTATCAGCCTTCTCATCGGAAGGATACAGTTCCTTCTGAACGACTGGCTCGGTCTGATCAACTGAAAAAAGGGGCGCCCCCGGTATCGCTGGGGGCGCCCGGCCTTCCCCGGCCCCCGGTTCTGGGTGAAGGAGGCTTGTCATGAGTGATCTCCTTATCGTTTCGGACATCGGCAGCACCACCACCAAGGTGCTTCTGCTCGAAGTATCCGCAGGGCGGCTTGCCCTGGTTGACAGCGCCGACGAACCAACCACAGTCGAAAGCCCGCATGCAGACGTTCGGGTGGGTCTTTTCAGGGCCGTAGACCGCATTGCCCGAAAAACCGGCCATCCCCTCCGTGACGACGACCGCTTTCTGGTGCCCTACTTCACCACGAGTTCCGCTGGAGGCGGGCTTCAGATCCTCGTTGTAGCTCTGGCTTCGTGGGACACAGGGGTGATGGCCCGGGCCGTGACCTGCGGCGCAGGCGGGGTCGTGCTGGACAGTTTCACGATAGACGACGAAACCCCTAGGGTGGAGAAGATAAAGCGCATGAGCATGCTCTCGCCCGACCTGGTCGTGATGGCGGGGGGATACGAAGACGGCGCAGTGGCGGCGGTTGTGAACATGGCCCAACTACTGGCCCTTTCGGCCCCCCGTCCCAAGTATGGCCGCGGGAAGCTGCCGCTGGTCTTCTGCGGCAACACGGGAGCCAGGGAGTACGTGAAGGAAATCCTGGGTGACGGTTTTGAGATTCACTTCGCCGAAAACATCAGGCCTTCGGGCATGGGGCTCAACCTGAGGCCGGCCATCGAGGCTGTTCACAAGCTGTTCATGGATCACGTGATGCAGATGGCTCCGGGCTACCAGAGCGTGGCCGCTGCGGCCTCAGTGCCCGTCATACCAACCCCCTCCGGGGTCGAGAGGATCCTTTCCCTGCACGGGCAAGGAAAGGGAGAAGGCATTTTTCTCGTTGACATCGGCGGCGCCACGACCGATGTCTTCAGCCTCGCGGGAGGACGTGTTCAGCGCACCGTAAGCGCCAACCTGGGAATGAGCTACAGCCTCTCCAACCTTCTGAGGGAAGCCGGGTCTGAAATGGTGTTCAGGCACCTTCCGGGGCTGCCCGAAGCCGTAATGAGGGACAGGATACTTGAGAAGACGCTTTTCCCGACCATCACTCCGGATGACGAGTTCGGCGCCCTCGTTGAGCACGCATGCGCGGCGGAGGGCGTGAGGCTGGCGTTCGGGCAGCACATGGAATTCTCGTACCGAAGGGAGCGGGTGGGCTTCCTCGACCGGCTCAAGCTTCTGACGGGATGCAAGTTCGACGCCAAGTTCAGGACCGTGGACAGACTAACGTCATTCCGACTCAGCGACTTCAACACCCTGATCGGCGCCGGGGGAGTGCTTTCGCATGCTGACCCGCTGCGTGCCGCATGGATTCTCACACAGGGCTTCAGCCCCCGCGGGGTGACGACCCTCATAGTCGACGCCAGATTCCATAGCCCGCACATGGGAGTTCTCAGCACGGTGCATCCCGGGATGGCCCTGGATTACTACAGGGAGAACTGTCTTCGAACGGTATGCCGGGTGGTGACCCCGATGCACGCCGTGAAAAAGGGCCGCCCGGCAATGACCGTGACAGGACCCGACGGCCCTGTCACGGTTATGGGAGGGGATTTCCTTTACATCAGGGATGGAAAGGGCTTCAAGGCGGGTGACTGGGAGGAAACCGAGGGGATCCCCCTTCTTGCTGACTGCAGGGCCGAGAGTACCGATGCTTTGCCAGTCGATTTTCAGAAAGCTCCCATCCGCGTCTCGGTGAAACCCGCCTCGCACTCAAGAAGCGTTGTTTCCAGCGAGCCCGGTAAAATGGAACACACGTTCACGCTCCCGTATCCGGGTGAGATACTGGTGAAACCGGGGGACAGGGTGGAACCGGGAACCCTGCTTGGGCAGAACAGGCTGAGCCCGCCGATGGTGTATTTCATTGATGTCAGGGGGCAGGCCGGCTACACGAAGAACCTTTCCACTGCGGAAGTCCTGTCCCGCGTGACGGTTCGACCGGGAGACGAGGTCGCCCCCGGCACGGTCGTCTTCCGGCACAGTGTCGGTTCCGGGATCTCCAGGGCGGTGCATGAAGTGAAAAGCCCGGTCAGGGGTCTTGTGACAAGGGTATCCCCGCCGGGTCTGATCTGCCTGCGTGAGATACAGGACTACGACGGCAAACCCCATGTGGTGGATGTGGCAGCCCCCCTTGGCGTCAAGCCGAAGCATTTCGGCCGGTTCCTCAAGGTCAGGAGGGGCGAGTTCGTTCTGCGGGGGCAGGCACTGGCTGTTGGTGAGCGCCTTGTAACGGTGAAATCTCCCTCCGCGGGCACTGTCACCGAGGTCGACAAAACTGATGGAACCGTCACCGTGCAGTATGTGACCAATCCGGTGCGCCTGGAGTCTCCACTGCACGGAACAGTGTCCGGTGTTGTTCCGGAACACTCCCTGACGGTATCATTCCGGGGTGTGAGAACCGAGGGTGTTCTCGGCCTGGGGAAGGATGCCTCCGGCGCCCTTTCGACCGTCCCGGGGAAGGGAGTTTTGTTGCTTTGCGAGACGTCGTTGACCAGTGAGGACATAGTTCGGGCCGAAGGCGCGGGCGCAGCGGCGCTGATCTGCCCCGGGGTTCCGGGTGAGGTCGTGTCGGGTTATCTTGGCTGTGATCCCGGTGTGATCCTCACCGGGGGGGAAGACCTTCCCGTTTCAATTCTCGCCGTTTCGGGAGTGGGTTCGACCGGTTTTGCCTCTGAGGAGTGGCGAAAGCTCTCGGCCATGTCGGGAAACCACGGAGCGGTGTTCACAACAACCAGGATCAGGGCCGGCGTAGAGCGCCCCTGGTTCCTTTCGGAGCAGGAATGAGTATTTTTGCAGTTGTCAGGGCGTTCGAGGGGTTGACCCTCGAACACGAAACCGGCGGCATTCTGTTCGAGGACAGTGTCATAGGCAGTATAGAGGAGGGCGGCGGTTCCTACGTCGTCAGGCTTCTGGTGCATTCGCTCGACTTCGAACTCCTGTCCGAGGAGTATCCCTTCATCTGTTCCACCGGTGATGGGTGGATAGAACTGATGATCGCTGACGAGACCGATGACTCTCAGATCTCGGCACTGATGGAGTGTCTTGGCAGTGCTGTTGAAAGGGCTCAGGAATCGGAACCGGAATAACTGCTGTTGGATGCGGCAACCTTTTGAATGGAGGAACGACATGTGGGTTTGTCAGGCATGCGGATGGATCTACGACCCCGCCCAGGGTGACCCTGACGGTAACATCGCTCCGGGGACTGCCTTCGAAGACATACCCGACGACTGGGTGTGCCCGGTGTGCGGCGTTGGCAAGGACATGTTCGAGAAGGAGTAGTCCATCATGCAGAAAACAGTTGTCGCCATTCTGGTCTCGCACAGGAATCAGGCCGCGGCAAACGTTCAGAAGGTTCTCACGGGCTGGGGCTGCATGATCAAGACCCGCCTCGGCATCCACGAAGGCATCCTCGATGACTGCTCCGAGAAGGGGCTTATCATCCTCGACCTGGTGGGGGAGGAAGAGAAAAAAGAGGAGCTGGTCAGGAAGCTCAACACCCTGAGCGGGGTTTCCGCCAAACGGGTGGACCTGGAGCTTGACTGAAGGACTGGGGGGTCTCCTCGAGAACCTTTACGTAACGTGGAACCGCAGGGAGTTCGTTCACCCCGACCCACTTGAATTCCTGTACGGGTACGATGACCCGGATGACCGTGAGATCGTGGGGCTTCTGGCGTCTTCCCTGGCTTACGGACGGGTAACCCAGATATTGCGCAGTGTCGCTTCAGTTCTCGGGATGATGGGGGACAACCCGTCGAAATGTTCCCCCTCCCTGCTGCGGGAAAAGCTGGCCGGGTTCAGGCACCGGTTTACCCCCGGCGATTCCATAGCCGATATCTTCGCGGGGGCGAGGCGCCTTCAGCAGCGCCACGGCTCGCTGGGCGCTTTCGTCTCGCACGAGGTGTCACGTTCAGGTCTGCTCGAAGCCCAGCGCCTGCTCGTTAAGGGAATACTGGAAAGCGGCGGACCCACGAGCCTTCTGCCCTGTCCTTCAAGGGGAAGCTGCTGCAAGAGGCTCAACCTGTGGTTCCGCTGGATGGTGAGACGCGACGCCGTTGATCCGGGCGGATGGGATGGTGTTTCACGGTCGGCGCTGCTGGTGCCGCTTGACACCCATATGTGGAAGGTTGGCCGAAGCCTGGGCTTCACCTCAAGAAGAAGCCCCGACCTGAAAGCGGTCCTCGAGATTACCGATGGTTTTCGCGGGCTTTGCCCCGGTGATCCTGTACGGTACGATTTCACCCTGACAAGGTTCGGTATCAGAAGCGGCTTGAGCATTGAAACCCTTCTGGCGGAACTTGACCGGCAGGAGGGCAAGTAGTAAATTTGCTCCTCGTGTGCCGAGGTAGCTCAGTTGGTAGAGCAACGGACTGAAAATCCGTGTGTCGACGGTTCAATTCCGCCCCTCGGCACCAAACATTTTTTGTGTACACCATGAAATACAATCCGGAAGCAATAGCAGTTCAGCCCATGAGCGCCGGCGGTCCCGGTGGCCAGCACCAGAACCGCAGCCTTACGGGCGTCACGCTTGTGTTCACCATCGCCGACAGCGGGATTCCCGACGATGTTGCCGAGAGGCTTCGTGATGCGGCGGGGTCACGGTTGAACGGCCGGGATGAGATAGTCATCCAGGCCCGGGAGCACCGCAGTTTCGAGCAGAACCTCAGGGCCGCCAGAAAAAGGCTTGAAAAGCTTCTGGAACAGGCTTCGCGCAAGCCAGTTAAAAGGATTCCCTCCCGGCCCACCGAGGCATCCCGGGAACGAAGGCTCGAAGACAAGCGCCAGAGGGCTGAAACAAAACTCAGACGCCGCGAGGAAGGGTGAAAAGCCCTCTCAGGGTGTGACGATCAGGAACGGTCCGTCTTTACGGGAAACCACCTCACCTATTACAACCGCTGCCGTGTCTCCGGTCTGGTGAAGTCTGTCCAGCAGGTCATGGGCCTGATCCGGGCGTACCGCCGCCAGAAGGCCGCCCGAGGTCTGGGCATCGAAGAGCAGTTTCGCGTGGTCGGGGTCGATCGCGGGGTCGAGCGAAGCGTTTTCCCCCACATACTTCCTGTTGTTGCCCGATCCTCCCGGGAAGAAGTCGTGCGCGTACTGTCGGGCACCCTGGAAGAGCGGCACCGACCCGGCCGATATCCTGAACGTCACCCCTGAGCTGCGGGCCATGGCAAGGGCGTGCCCTAGCAGGCCGAACCCTGTGATATCGGTCATGGCGCTCACGTCGGAATTCCTGAGAACCATTGACGCGTAGAGGTTCAGCCTTTCCATGGAGGCTACCACGGGCCTGAAAAGCTCGGGAGGCAGTGCCGATGCCTTGTTTGCAGTGGTGAGAACACCTGACCCCAGGGGTTTCGTCAGCAGAAGAACATCTCCCGTCCGTGCGGCCGAGTTGCGAAGCGCCTTTTCGGGGTGGATCACCCCTGTCACACTGAGGCCGAAAACCACCTGGTCCTGCTCCATGGTGTGACCGCCAACCAGAACCACTCCCGCCTCGACAAGTTTTTCGCAGGCGCCGGACAGGATCTGTTCGATGATGTCCGACCCCAGTGTATTGCCGGGGAAACAAAGGAGGTTCATAGCGGTGACGGCGTCGCCGCCCATGGCCCACACATCGGACATGCTGTTGGCCGCGGCGATGCGCCCGAACTCCAGCGGGCTGGCCACAACGGGGGTGAAGAAGTCCACGGTCTGTACAAGGGCGACATCGGGGGTCAGAAGGTAGACGCCGGCATCATCCATGGACTCCATGCCCACGATCAGATTCTGCGACTGAATGCGTGGAAGGCGCTCGAGTATTCCCGACAACCTGCCGGGAGACATCTTGCCCGCTCAACCGGCGCAGGCGGCGTAGTCCATGAGGTTCACCGATGGAGCTGAAACCTCATGCGCCTTTCCCAGAACACCTTTCTCGCAGTAGACCTGTTCCCCCAGAAGCTCGTGAAACCTGCGGCAGGCCACGCAGTCGCCGTGTCGTTCACACTCGAGGGGGCAGGGGCAATCTGTGCTCATTCATCCCCTTTCCAACGGGATTGCAGTATTATACGATTCGGACGGCCAAGTCAAACATCTCATGAAACGGTTTCGAAAGGGCATACATATGGTGCAGCTGTTGTTGCCGGCGGTTCTCCTTCTTTCTTTCCCCGAGGTCGTTTCGGTTACCGACCGTCCCAACGACGCAGGCGACAGGCTGATCATCAGGGTGAACATGCCCGACGAAGTCCAGGATGCCGCCGGTCTTCTGGTGTGGCGGACACCCGCCGATCAGGAGTCGTGGCAGCTGGTGATGGTCGAGGGCCTTCCCCTCGAGGGCGACATACTCGTGGACGGCTACGACCCCGACTTCCCCATTCTGCCCGGAACCATGTACCATTACATGCCCGGGCTGCTGACCCTGTCCGGCGACACCCTGCGCGGGCCTGTGTTCACCAGCGCCGAGCTCCCCGTGGGGTCGTGGTTCCATACCGGCGAGGTTCCCACCCTGGTAGCGTGCCTGCTCTTTCTGGGCCTTATCTTCTATTACTTCCACAGGGCGGTAAGGGGCGCAGACTTCTACCTCAGGCCCATAGCGGGGATCGAAGCCATCGACGAGGCGATCGGAAGGGCCACCGAGATGGGAAAACCCATCCTCTATGTTCCGGGGCTTTCCACGATCGATGACGTGGCAACCATTGCAAGCCTCACCATTCTGGGCAGGGTAGCCCGGAGGGTGGCGGACTATCAGACCCGGATAATAGTGCCCAACACCGATCCGATAGTGTACACGGTTGCGGAAGAGTCGGTGAAGCAGGCCTACCTCGAGGCGGGAAGGCCCGACTCCTTCGACCCCAACAGCGTTTTCTTCCTCACGTCCAGCCAGTTCGCCTTCGTTGCGGGGGTCAACGGAATAATGATGAGGGAAAGACCCGCCACGAACTTCTATCTTGGCATGTTCTGGGCTGAAAGCCTGATCCTGGCCGAGACGGGGTCACTCTCCGGGGCCATCCAGATCGCCGGCACCGACGCAGTGACCCAGCTTCCCTTCTTCATCACGACCTGCGACTACACCCTGATCGGCGAGGAGCTCTACGCGGCCAGCGCCTACCTGGGCCGTGAACCCAGACAGATCGGGGGCATCAAGAGCCTCGACGCCTGCAAGGTGATAATAATGGGTCTGATCATCCTGGGAGTCGCAGCGTTCATCGTCGACTTGGCGGCCGGAACCGGCTTTCTCCCCATGCTCAGACATGCTCTCACGACGCCGGAGGTGATGTAGGCCGCCTGGGGCGGCTGCGGGCATGAGGATCCGCGCCATGAGCAGCAGGGATCATGGGGAACTCATCCGTCTCTGGAGTTCCTTTCCGGGTAACGCCATAACCGGGGCGGACTCGCGGGATGAGTTCGATGCCTTTCTCACAAAGAACGGATCTTTCTGTTTCACCGCGTGCGAGCAGGATGCGGTCGTGGGAAGCGTCATGGCCGGCAGCGACGGCAGACGCGGTTACGTCTACCATCTGGCCGTGAAAACGGACCACCAGCGGAAAGGCCTTGGAGGAGCCCTCATGCGAAGGGTCGAAGACGCCCTGTCGAAGGCCGGACTGGAGAAGATCCACCTCTTCATATTCAGCGACAACCCTGCCGTTGCTTTCTACGAAAAGTCGGGCTGGCATGTGCGCAACGACATCACCGTGATGAGCAGGGTGCTGGGTATCCCGGGAGAGGGCAGAGATGATGACGAAGGAAGTGCCACTGGTTGACAAACTCGCTCTATTGTGATAGCGTACTATTCCAAGAAAGGAGGGTTCTGTGAACAGGATTTTATTGGTTCTAATGCTTACCTCCCTGGTAGGCGCTGAGGTTCTCCAGTACGACGACGGCACGCCCACCCAGCATACCTTCGATGGAATCTGGAGGGGAGTTGCCTTCGACGTGCAGGATTTCAACCCCGATGCCTCGGGCTTCCTCCTTCAGCAGGTTGAGTACTGGTTCTACGACTCGGGTTCCCCCGCCTGGGATACCGCTGATTTCTGGGCCGAAGTGTTCAGCGGCGGGATCAACGGACCCGAGGCAATGTATGTGCTTGAACAGGTCACTGCGGTACACTACGCGCCGGTTTACCTCAACCTGGGGGGCGGAGTGCCACTGCCTCAGGAATTCTGGTGCGTGGCCAGCACCCAGCTCAGCACAAACGGTTCGCCTTCGCTCATGGGCGACGCAGCGGCAGGCTCAGGTCGCAGCTTCTTCTCCAACGACCTCTCCAACTGGACGCCCTGGGCTGCCGGTGACTACATCATCAGGGCCCACGGGGAAAACTCGTTCTCCCTGGACGCCACCAGCTGGGCGCAGATCAAGAACCTGCCGTAACCCGGTTTTCGTCGCGGGGCTGGATGAGACCCATCTTGTCCAGTCTCGCGATGACCCCCTTCTCGGATCGACCGGTGATTCCCGCCAAGACTGCTGTGTCGGGGTTTTTGCGGAATTGCTTCTCCAGCTCAATGTCGTCTTCGGGCGACCATTTTGAAAAAGCCCTTGGGTGAAGTGTTCTGACTTCGTCAACGCCCTCGTCCCCCCGACGCTCGACCAGGTTCTCCACCACCTCGAAAGCCTCATTGAGGGCTTTTCTGAATTCGGCCAGCCCCTCCTCGAACAGGATCACCCTGCTCTGGGTGAAGCTTTCAACCTCGGTTCGCCTGCTTTCGGTGATGGAGAGGTAGTACCTTCCGTTGACAGCCCGTCTGGCGTCGATGAAGTAGGTTGTTTTACCCGAGTTTACCCTGGCTTCGTAGACAGATGCGCGTTCTTCAGACATTTCGACAAAGCTCCTTTCACTGAACAGGTGTTCACAACTCTAAGTACGGCCCGGCCGTACGTTTTTTCAAGGGTATATTTCCGGGGAAAGGGGTGAACAGTGCCCAAGGGCGTGATAGCCATCACCGGAAGGGAAATGAAGGCCCTTGGCCTTCTGAACCCCGACGTACTTCTTGTAAGCGGAGACGCCTTTGTCGACCACCCTTCGTTCGGCGCGGCGATAATCGCCAGGGTGCTGGAAGCCGCCGGTTACACCGTTTGTGTGCTTGCCCAGCCCAACCCGGACGATCCCTCCTCTTTCCTTGAAATGGGTGTCCCAAGGCTTTTTGTCGGCGTGACTCCCGGTAACATGGACAGCATGGTGAACCATTACACAAGCATGAACCGCCTCCGCTCCGACGACGCGTACAGCCCGGGGGGAGCGCCGGGGGCAAGACCCGACCGTGCCGAAATGAAGTATGTGAACGTGCTGCAAAGGGTGATGAAGGGCGTTCCCGTTATCCTCGGCGGGTTGGGGCCATCCACACGCCGGGTCAGTCACTACGACTTCTGGACCGACAGCGTTCGGAAGAGCATCCTTCTCGACACCAAGGCCAGCCTTCTGGTTTACGGGATGGCTGAGAACACCGTTCTGGAACTGGCGCACAGGCTCGACTCGGCCCAGTCCGTTCACGGTATCCGTGGAACCTGCTGGTTCGCGTCAAAGGCAGACCCCATGCCCGGCGATGTGGAACTTCCGTCCCACGAGGAGGTCGCATCGTCCCCTCAGGCTTTCATGTTCATGACGAAGCTCATCGAGGAGAACCAGAACCCCTGGAATGCAGCAAGGCTTCTTCAGAGGGCGGACACCAGGACCCTGGTGGTTGAACCGCCGGCTTTTCCGCTGACCTCGGAGGAGATGGACCGGGTGTACGCCCTGCCCTACACCGGCAGACCCCACCCGTCGTACACCGCCGAGATCCCGGCGTTCAGCATGATCCGCAACTCCATAACAGCTGTTCGGGGGTGCCCCGGCGGCTGCACTTTCTGCGCCCTCGGCGTTCATCAGGGAAGGTTCATCACTTCCCGCAGCAGTGAGTCGGTGCTGGGGGAGGTACAAAGGCTTGCCTCGCTCAACCCTGAGGGTGTGATCGTCAGCGACATCGGCGGCCCAACGGCAAATGTCTATGGCCTGGGCTGCACGAACCCAGGGGCCATGAAGGCATGCCGTCGGCCATCCTGTCTGTATCCCGAGATATGCCGCTGGTTCGCCACCGATCACTCACCTTTCATCGATCTTCTCCGGGACGCTTCCGCCGTCCCGGGGGTGGACAGGGTGATGGTTTCAAGCGGAGTACGGCACGACCTTGCCCTTCGGGACCCCCGCTTCATCGAAGCCCTGGTACGGAATCACGTGCCGGGGCACCTCAAGATCGCCCCCGAGCACACCGAAGACGCGGTACTGAGGCTCATGCGAAAACCCCCGGTGCAGACATGGCTTGCCTTCTGCGCCGAGTTCGAAAGGCTTTCCAGAAAGGCGGGAAGAAGGCAGTACATTCTGCCCTACATCATCGCCGCGTTTCCGGGGTGCACGATGAACCATATGAAGAGCTGCCGGGAGAGGCTTCACGCCATGGGCGCCCTGCCAAGGCAGGTTCAGGTGTTTCTGCCAACACCCATGACCGTCGCCGCGGCAATTTACCATACCGGCCTCGACTTCGAGACCGGAGAGGCAGTGCCTGTCAGAAAAAGGCCTTCTGATAAGACGGCACAGAAAAACGCGGTTCTTGGTGTCAGTGAAGGAGAAGCAGGGCAGCCATCCCCGCGTGAACCCCGGTATCGGCGAGAAGCCAGGGGCGAAGGCGGGTCCGACGCACAAGCAGGATCGCGCATGTCCGGAACAGGGCCTCGAAGGCGAAAAGGGTAAAGAACAAGGCCGCCATGGGGTTGTGCGGGGTGTCGGGAAGCCTGCCTTCATCAAGCAGGCTCCGGGCGTCACGGGTCAGACCACAGAAGACGCACGGTTCGCCTGTTTCGGCAACATGCCTGCACTCGGTCAGTTCCGGCCACAACGCCGTGACGGATGGTTCTGCAATGGGAATCACCAGGCAGTATGCCAGCAGCCCGGCGACGGTACAGTTGAATACGAAGTAAGCCTTCAGAACTGCATCAGCCCTGACGTCAGGTCACCGGCGGCGAATATCAGGGTGTAACCGGCTATGAGAAGTATGGCTATGCCGTTCAGGATCATTCCAGCCAGCGCGACCCCTGTGGGGGCAGCCGCTTCCCGTTTTCTGCCGTAACTGACAATACCAAGCACAAGCCCCACGATTGCCGGTGCGAGGGCCAGCCAGCTGCAGCATGGAATGAACCCCAGGATCGCCGCCACCACACCAATGACAAGGGATACGATGTCCATCTTCGCGTCCTTTCTCAGAGTTTTATGAACTCTGCCACACCCATACCGGTCAGTGTTTTCCGGTCTGCAGCAACACAGACCACAGCTTTTTCCGACTCCTCGGACAGGATCGAAGCGGCCCGTGTGAGTGAGTCGGCATCGACCTCGAGCAACCTTTGCCAGACTTTTTTCTGGTAGTTCCTGTCCATTTCCGTGAAAAACATGGCTGTGGCCGTCAGCGGCGCGCGGGCGGGTCTAACCAGCGGGTCGAGCCTCTGAAGCGTGCTGAAGACCGCTCCCCTGACTGCCTTTTCACCCGAGTCCACGAACGACATGGGGTCGTGGAAGGTCATCCGCATCACCGAAAGGCTCTCCGGCGGGGCGGGATCGCGGTAGGTATTGAAAAGGAGCAGACCCGGGGCCGCCCAGGAGGAAACGCCGTAAGCACCCAGCTTGCCCCTGATCTGGTTCCAGAGCGGTCCGTTGCCCAGCAGTGTCATCAGTACGAACAGAGGCTCGAACGCGGGGTCATCCGGTTCCCTTCCGGGAAAGGCACCCGCAGTGCACGCAACGTCCGAGTCGGTGATTATCCCTGTGAAGGGTGAGTGCGCCGCGCGGGAGAAGCCGATGGGTGACAGAGGCAACCTGCTTACGCCCCCCAGCCTCCCAAGGAAGTCTTCGAGCACAGGCGCGGACTCTTCAGGACCTGCCCAGGCGAGCACCAGTGGAGCGCCTGTAATGACTCGGTTCCAGATCCCTTCGATCCTGCGGGAGAGGGTCGGGGGTTTTCCTGAGACCAGCCTGCAGGTCTCCCTTGCCATTACCATTCCCTTCAATCTCCTGACGACCTCCATCCCTCCTCTCAGCGCCGCCATGGATTCAAGGCCGGCGAAGCTGCCAGCGCTTTCGAGGAATCGGGCGTGGATTCCGCTTTTCACTTCGCGGCCTACATCCATTACCCGGGCGCTGTCGCTGAGCGCGGGAGAAAGAAGCCTTTTTTCGAGAACTTCAAGGAACCGGGGAAGGTCGGATGCCAGGCAGGACGCGTTGAACGAGATGACCGGATGAGTGGTTCCCGCCGCGCTAAGGGGCTCGTACGAACCAACGCCGGCCGAGATGCCCCCCGAACAGGCCATCTCCTCCCTCGAAGCCTCCTGGTATGTGAGCGAGGCTGCCCCGACACTGCAGACAGTTTCTGCGACAAGCTGCGCCAGAGGGAGGTCCCGCTCGGGAAGGTGTGCTATCCCCAGGGAGAGGTTGATGTGGCAGACCCCGTTCGTGAAGGCCGGAACTGTCAGAAGATGGATGCCGGGAGTCTTTTCTTCGTGGTGCCATTTCAGGACCGCTGGTTCTTCCGGTATGTCGGAAAGACCCAGTGCGGGAAGGCTCGCGAGAACTTCGGGCGGGTCAGGGGACTCCTGATGGGCCCTGAGCTGATCGGAGAGGCGTTTCAGGGCATCCCGCTCGCTGCTGTCCAGGTTCTTTCCCTCGAGCCTCGCGGCCTTCATCCTGTTTCTCCCGAGCCTGCTGAAATGCCCGGGGTCCGGCGTGAAGACGGCGTCAACCCTCTGTGTGCTGTCGAGGAAATACCTTTGTATGAGCTCCTCGAGGTGCCTGGGGTTCTTCGCGAGCCTTGTCCGAAGGTCGTCGAGCTGCTTTTCTTCCTCGAGTTCGTCCAGCGGGTTCCTGCCATGGGTCCATGCTTTTGCCGCTGCGCCCATGATGCCGTGGCTCCATCGCTGTCCTATCCGCCTCAGGAACAACTCCTTGCGGTGAAGGAGGTTAATCGTGTCGTCGGGGTCGAGGCCCGAGGCGCAGTTCTCAAGGGTTTTGCCGACAAGGTCGAACACGGCATCGGAGTTACCCTTCCTGACTCCCCTGAGGCCTGCGGTGAATGTGGGCCGGGTAATGTCGCAGTCGTATCCGGAAGGGCCCAGTCCCGTGCCAAGGCCGCTTCCCACAAGCGCCTCCCTGAGGGGTGCGGCATCGCTGTCGAGCAGTATGTCGTCAAGCAGGGAGATGGCCAGGGATTCAACGGGGTCGCTGCAATCATCAAGAAGCCATGCCCTCAGAACGGTGCTGCCCGCCCTTCGTGAACCCGGAATGGGGTATTCCCCCGACACCGGTCCAATGAATCCGGGCTCAGTTGTTATGGGAAAAAAGGCGGTATTGCCGGTGTACCCATGAAGCCGCTCACCGAGGAAACCGGTTATCTCTCCGGGGGGGATGTCGGCCATCACGAACAGGCACGCGTTGGAGGGGTGATAGTGTTTCCTGTGGAATTCAAGAAAGGCCTCGTACGTCAGAAGGGGTATCTGGTCGGGTTCGCCCCCTGAACAATGTCCGTATGTGGTGAAGGGAAACATCAGGGTGCGCAGTTTTCTCTCGAGATAATCGTCAGGGTCCGCGTATGCCCCCCGCATCTCGCTGTAGACGACTCCCATCCTTGAAGTCAGGCCGCTGGGAAGAAGATCCAGTCTGTGGCCTTCCTGCATGAAGGACTGCCTGGTGAGCAGCGGGTGGAACACCGCGTCCATGTAGACGTCCATAAGGTTGAAGAAGTCCCTTCCGATGAGGCTTGCGCACGGGTACAAGGTTCTGTCGTCGTAGGTGATGGCGTTTATGTAGGTGGCCATGCTGGTCTTTACGAGTTCCATGAAAGGATCTTTCAGAGGGAACCTCTTCGAGCCGCACAGAACGCAGTGTTCAAGGATGTGGGGCACTCCCGTGCTGTCAGTGGGCGGGGTCCTGAAAACGGCCGCGAACAGCTTCTCCCTGTCCCCCGGGCTGCGGAGCAGAACAAGCTCGGCACCCGACCTTACATGGCGCGCCCTCAGAGCATGGCATCTTATACCCGGCATTTGGCGCTGTTCTATCAGCTGAAAGCCGCCGCCGAGCTTGTCAACAGTTTCACGCTGCATGAATTGCCTTTCACGGTGAGCTTGAGCCGTGAATATAAGTCGACCCCCGCCTCGGGTGGATTGGAGCCCGCTCATGAGTTAGATTCCGCGCCATGAGCGAAATGAAAACACGGCATATCGTTATCGCCGCCTCCGCCCGAAAGGCCGGAAAAACACTTCTCGCGCAGTCACTTCTGGGCTTGGCGGTTGAGGAGGGTCTTGTATGCGCCTTTGTCAAGCTCAGACGCAGGGTGAGCTCGGTTCTCTCCGTTACCGAGGGGGAGGGGTCTGATGGCACCGACACGGCAAGGTGCGCCGCGGCCGGAGCCTCGCGCTGCTTTCTCGTTGAGTACTGGACCGTGGACCAGCTTAGAGAGTTCAGTCCCTCTCCTCCGCTGGACTCCTCGTATGACATGGTGCTGTGGGAAACCAACAGCGCCGTGGGGTTTGTGGGACCCGACAGCCTTGTATACCTCGAAGTGGAACAGGGCGCAGGCAAGAATCCGGAACTGGCCGCCGGCGCAACCTTTGTCGTACCTGCCCCCCTTTCGGGTCCGCCTGACGGGGAGCTGTGCTCCATGATCCTTCACTGCTCGGGCCTTTCCGGGTTCCGGATGCTCAAACGCGCCTTCAAGTGCTGGCTCGGAACCTCCCGGGGCACGGTGCTCGGGCACGGGATCGCCCGGTTGTTGAGGTTCATCGGCCAGACTGGAAGCATAAGCTCCGGTTCGAAACAGTCGGGTATTTCCTACCGCCGGGCATGGACGCTTCTGGAAAGGGCCGAGGCCAACATGGGGGCACGGCTCGTTTCCCGGACACGGGGAGGCAGCCGGAACGGGGGAAGCAGCCTGACACTTCTGGCGGAACGGCTTCTGACAGAGTACGATGAGCTCGAGAAGGCTCTTTCGAGTGATGTCAGAGTACTGGAGGACCTGTGATCTCGTTCGAAGACGCGCTGGAAACAGTTCTTGCCCATTCGCTGCCCGTCGCGGAGGAACGCGTTGAGCTTTCCGCGGCACTCGGAAGGGTTCTTCGGAAGGCAGTAAACACTGACATTCCAATGCCGCCCTTCACACGAAGTGCCGTTGACGGTTATGCTCTGCCGGGCGAGGGCAAAGAATTCAAACTGACCGGGGAGATAACCGCTTCACCGGGAACCCCGCCCGCCCTCGCACCCGGTCATGCGGCGCCGATAATGACAGGAGCCCAGCTTCCCTCCGGGTCCGACCGCATCGTCATGCTGGAGCACACCGATACTCACGAAGGAAGGCTTTTTGTTGAAAGGGATGTGCGTCCCGGCGAGAACATCTGCGTAAGGGGGGAGGATATGGAAGCCGGCACCGAGGTGCTTCCGTTCGGCACTCTGCTTACCCCCTCGGCTCTGGGCGTGGCTGCCATGGCAGGCAGCACCGTTCTCGATGTGGCCGCTGAACCAGACTGCGTCCTGCTTACCACAGGGTCCGAGGTGGTCGAGCCGGACCAGGTGCCGGGCCCCGGCCAGATAAGGAACGCCAACGGTATTCTTGGCTTATCGGCCCTTGCAGCGGCGGGTTTTTATAAAGCGGAAACCGGCCACTGTCAGGATTCCCCCTCGGCCATCAGGGCTGCGGCCACCACGGCTCTTTCCCGGGCAGACATCCTTATGATTGCTGGAGGGGTTTCCATGGGCACTCACGATTTCGTTCCCATGGTGCTTGCAGACATGGGCTTTCAGTTCCTCTTCCACGAGGTTGCCCAGAAACCCGGCAAACCTTTCTGCTTTGCCGTGAGGGATGAGAAGGTCTTCTTCGGCCTTCCCGGCAACCCCGTGAGCGTTCTTGTGACCATTGAGGAGTACGTTATCCCCTTTCTTAGAAAATCCTCGGGCTTCACCCGCTTCAGAAAAACGAGGCTGCAGGGGCGTTTGACCCAGGATCTTCGCAAGAAGCCCGGCAGAACGGGGATTTTCAGGGGTAATGCAGTGAAGTCGGATGGGGTTTTCACCCTCAGCGTCCCCGATACCCATGGATCCGGAGACCTCGTGAGCGCCGCGGGAACCGACTGCCTTGTATTGCTTCCGGCCCCGTCCCCGGGCGCGGCCAGGGGTGACACGGTTCAATTCTCTTACCTTTGCGGTTTCGGGGGCGAGGCTGCCTGGTCATGAGCGAAAGCGTAAGGGGCGCGCCGCACCACCTGAGACTCTCCGTCACCGACAGGTGCAACCTGAGATGCTTCTACTGCATGCCCGACCAGGGAGTACCCGAGGTCTCACACGACAGCCTTCTCTCCCTCGAGGAGCTCGCGCGGCTGACATGCGTGATACACAGGGCCCTGAACCTCGAGAGGATCAGGATAACCGGCGGCGAACCCCTGGTGCGTAAGGGTCTTTCAAACCTGCTGCCACTTTTGCCCGATGTTCCCGACATCGCCATGACCACCAACGGTCTGCTGCTTTGTGAGCATGCCCGTGCGCTCGCCCTTGCCGGGCTTTCGAGGGTCAACATAAGCCTCGACAGCACAAGGGATGCTGTGCTGACCCGCATCGCCCGCAGAGAGGTGACCCTCGGCGCCATAGAAGCCGCCGTCAGATGTGCCATCGAGGCGGGGCTCTCCCCAGTGAAGATCAACTGTGTGGCCCTTAAGGGGATAAACGACGGTGAGTTCAGCGATCTCGTGGAGTGGGGCGCGCGTATGGGCGTTCACGTGAGGTTCATCGAACACATGCCCCACGGAGATGAAGAAGGCGGAACGGTCCTTCGTGACGAGATCGCAAGGCTTGCCGGGGGAGGTGAACCCGTGGGAAGGCAGAGTACCGAGGAAACCTGGGTAAGGCCCGACGGGCTGCGGTTCGGGATCATTGCGCCTGTTTCCGGGCACCTTTGTCCCACCTGTGAAAGGGTCAGGCTCACTTCCCAGGGGGTGTTCATGCCGTGCCTGTCGGGGCTGGGAGCCGTTGACCTGAAACCATTGGTGCTGTCCGGGGCCACAGAAGCCGCTCTTCGCGGTGTTATCCTCGATGCGGTGGCCGCCAAACCTGAACGCGGAAACTGCCATTCCCTGCCAATGTGGCGGATCGGAGGGTGAGCATGGAGGACAACCTTCATTTTGACGGGGCCGGAAAACCAAGGATGGTGGATGTATCCCAAAAACACCCCACCCACAGGACCGCCACAGCCGTCGGAGAGATCGAACTGGGAGAGAAGGGCCTTGCGGCCCTGGGCGCCTCCGGAAAGGGTCCGGTCGAGACAACCGCTGCTCTGGCGGGTATCCAGGCCGCAAAGAGGACATGGGAACTCATTCCCCTGTGCCACCCTCTCTCGCTCGAGAAAGTGGACGTGGTTTTCGATCTTGCGAACTCAACCCTCCGATGCACCTGCATTGTGAAGGGCGAGGCCAGGACCGGATTCGAAATGGAGGCCATGACCGGGGCGGCCATTGCGCTGCTTACCGTTTACGACATGCTCAAGGCGGTCGACAAGGGAATGGTCATCAGCGGGATCCATCTTCTAGATAAAACCGGAGGAAAGAGCGGAGACTGGAAATGCGCCCGCTGAAGTCCTTCTCCGTGCTCACGGTCAGTGACTCATGCGCCGCCGGTCTCAGGGAAGACGGCAGCGGACCCGGGATCATCGGCGTAATGACAGGGGAAGGCTACACGCTCGTTGAGAGCATTGTGGTTCCAGACGGCATGGATTCCGTGGCTTCCGCACTGATGAAACTGTGCGGCGGAGCGTCCCTGGTGCTGACAACTGGCGGGACCGGCCTTTCCCCGCGGGATTTCACACCCGAGGCAACCATGGAAGTCTGCGAAAGGCTTGTTCCGGGCGTATCCGAAATGCTTCGGGCCAGATCGGCGGAGAAGGTGGGATCCGCCTGGCTTGGCCGCGGCTGTGCCGGTATAAGGGAAGGATCCCTGGTGGTGAACCTCCCGGGGAGCGTTAAGGCGGTTCGTGAATGCCTGGAGTTTCTGATCCCGCTTCTTCCACATGCTCTCGAGGTTCTCTCGGGAGACGTTGGGAGATGCGGAGGCTGACGCAGACGCCTTCAGTCTCCGGTCAGTCCCGGGAAAACTGCTTCCACAGCTCGACCAGCCCCTCCTCACCCGGCTCCTGACACCACGACCTGTTGACGAACAGGCTCACCATCCTGTTGTTGGACGACGTGGTCTGGGCTTCGATCCGTTTTGCGCCCCACTCCCGCGCGATCCGTTCGCAGAAGTCGGTGAGGATCCCGCCAAGACCGCGGTTCTGCCAGGGGTCGCCCACCAGCACCGCATACTCGGCGCTGTCGAGTCCGGGGTCCGCCACCAGGCGTCCCACGCCCAGAAGCTTTCTGCCGCCTTCGACCTCGATCTCGGCCACTATCGCAAGCTCCCTGTCGTAATCGATGTAGCAGTGGCGTACAGCGGCCTCATGGCTGGCCCAGTTGTAGAAGAACCTGAACCGCGAATAGATCGATTCCCGTGAACAGCTTCCCAGAAGCTCCAGCCACATGGGCTCGTCTTCGGGTCTGATGGGCCGAAGCAGGATCTCGGTGCCGTCCTTCAGCCGTGCCTTCTCCACGAATTCTTCCGGGTACGGCCTGAGGGCCAGGTGTCCGAAAGGCTTGTCCGGTACGCCCCCAGGGTCCAGAACGGCCCGGGCGTCCAGGGCAATGGCGCCCTCAGCTGTCACCAGCAGAGGGTTTATGTCGAGTTCCGTCACGGCGGGGTTGTCGCACGCAAGGTATGAAAGCCTCATAACGGTTGTCACAAGGGCGTTCATGTCCACGCCCGGTTTACCCCTGTATCCCTTGAGAAGCGGCAGTATCCTCAGCTTCTCCAACATTCTCATCACGAGGGTCTCGTTCAGGGGGGGGAAGCCGAGAGTGCTGTCTCCAAGGATTTCCGCGTTTACGCCACCGGCGCCCAGCATTATCACCGAACCGAACACCGGGTCCCGCTTGAAACCAAGGATCATCTCGACCCCGGATGCGACCTGCGCCATTTTCTGTACGGTGACCCCCCTGATATCGGCGCCTGGTTGCCACCTGGATGCCTTCTCGACGATCCTTGCGAAGGCCGATCGTACCTGCGACTGGTCCTTCAGGTTCAACTCCACGCCTCCGGCTTCGGTCTTGTGGGTTATGTCAGGCGAGTCCAGTTTGAGCACCACCGGGTAGCCCGCGGCTTCGGAGATCGTAACCGCAGAGTCGGCGGTTGCCGCCGCGACGGGTGCAGTACCCTGTATGCCGTAGAGGGAAAGCAGGTGTTTCGAGTCGAGCTCGGAGAGGATGGTCCTGCCCTCCACACCTGCCCGTTCGATGAAATCATGGGCCTGTGTGCGCGAAGCGGCGAGCTCCAGGCGGATGTCCCGCGGGGTCTGGTGAAGCGACTCGAGGTTGCGTGAGTAGCTCACCAGGGTCATGAAAGCTTCGACCGCCTGTTCAGGTGTTGAGTACACCGGAATTCCGCGTTCCGCCAGTATCCGGGTGCCCTCCATGACCGACTCGCCACCCATCCACGCGGTCAGGACAGGTTTTCTTGTGGTTTCGGCCAGTTTGCCGATGCTTCTCGCGACACCGTCAGGCTTCGTCATGGCCTGGGGGGTCAGTATCACCAGAAGCGCGTCGACCCCCTTGTCGGAGAGAACTATGGACGAGGCTTTTTCGTACCTTTTCGTGCCCGCGTCCCCAAGAATGTCGACCGGGTTTGCGCCGGACCAGAAGCCCGGCAGGCATTCGTCGAGGGCCCTGATGCTCTCTTCGGACAACTCCGCCAATGTTCCGTTTCCGGCCATCAGGGCATCGACTGCCATGACCCCGGGACCGCCTGCGTTTGAGACTATCCCGAGCCGTGGGCCCCTGGGAACCTTCTTTCGTCCGATCAATTCGGCGCAACCGAAGATCCCGCCGACATTCAGCACTCTGGCCATTCCCGCCCGGGAGAACGCCGCGTCGTACACCGCGTCCTCCGAGACCATGGCGCCGGTATGGGATGCTGCAACCGCGGCAGATCGGGGGAACCTCCCGGCCTTGTAGACTATGATGGGCTTTGACCTGGCGAATGCACGGGCGGCGGTCATGAAGCGTCTGGCTCCGGCCACTGACTCGACGTAGAGGATTATCGACTCGGTCGATTCATCTTCGCCGAAGTAGTCAATGAGGTCGGAGAAATCAACGTCCAGAGCGTTTCCGACCGAAACGAATGCCGAAAAACCGATCTTTTCCTGCCTTGCCCAGTCCAGCACGGAAGTGCAGAGGGCGCCGGACTGGCTTATGAACGCGATGCTGCCGTTTCCGGGCATTGACGGGGCAAAACTGGCGTTCAGGTTCATGGCGGGAACTATAACCCCGAGACAGTTGGGTCCCAGTATCCGCATCCCCGGGTTGCTTCTGCGGATCTCCGCGAGCTTCCGTTGCATGCGCGCGCCCTCGGGTCCCGCTTCCCCGAATCCGGCCGACATTATTATGACACCCTTTACGCCGGCCTCGGCGCATTCCGAAAGGATACCCTCCACATCCCCGGCAGGGGAGCAAACCGTCACAAGGTCGGGTGTTCTGGGAAGGGCTCTGATGGAGGGGTAGCACGTAACCCCCATGACAGCCTCGCTCCCGGGATTGACGGGATAGACCACTCCCCTGAAGGCGCCGCCCACGAGGTTCCGCAGCACCCTCCCACCTACGCTGTTGGGGTTGATGGTCACTCCGGTTATGGCTATTCTCGTGGGTTTGAGTATGCTGTCGAGTCCGTGAACGTTCATTGCAGCGCGCCTCCGGTTGTGTCTTGTTCCGGGCGTCCTGGTTCTTTTCGGGATGTCCGGTTCGCAGTATCACCGGTGGGAATATGTTCACACCTGACCCTTCGTGGAGGAGTGACGGCTTGAAAACGATCCGGCCTGGTGGTTACCAGGGCAGAGCGAGGCTTCACCTGCTCCTCACGGCTGCGGTATGGGGAATGGCGTTCACTGCCCAGAGGGCCGGCATGGAACACATGGGACCCCTTCTGTTCAACGGCATAAGGTTCCTTCTCGGCGCGCTGGTCCTGGTTCCGTTTTTCTCTTCACGGGTGACGAAAGCGATGATCCTTCCCGCAATCGCTGCGGGGACGGTGCTGTTCGCCGGGGCGTCGCTACAGCAGTGGGGGATGGTCCACACAACGGCATCCAGGGCGGGGTTCATCACAGGCCTTTACATAGTTTTCGTTCCCCTGCTGGGAGCGTTTTCAGGCGAACGTGAACCACTTACGGCATGGGTTGGTTTCGCCCTGGCCCTTGTGGGGCTTTTTCTGCTCAGTTTCAAAGAAGGGTTCGATTCGGCCAACCCGGGAGATGTTCTTGTTCTTCTGGGTGCCTTTGCATGGGCCTTTCATGTGAGGCTGATAGGCAGGTTGGCCCAAAAGCTCGATCCGGGTGGGCTTGCCCTTTGCCAGTTCACGGTTTGCGGAGTGATCAGTCTTCTGATCGCCACGTTTATCGGCGAGCCCGTAAGAGGTGTTCAGAACGCCGTCATCCCGCTTGCGTACAGCGGCTTTCTTTCGGTGGGGCTGGCCTTCACCCTTCAGGTATTCGCCCAGAAACGTGTGAGGCCATCCGAGGCCGGGGCTCTGATGGCGCTCGAGGCTGTCTTCGCGGCTCTGGGCGGCTGGCTCATCCTGCACGAAAGCCTGTCTCCCGTGGAACTCTCGGGTTGTCTGCTCATGCTTCTGGGAACGCTTTTGGCCGCCAGGGGGCCGGCTGTCGAGCCGGAGCGACATTGACCCGGGACCGCTGCCGGTTTATTCATGCTGAAACCACCGGAAGGAAGCCCGCGTGAAACTGCTCTGCACGGCTGACCTGCACCTGGGGAGAAGCATACCCCTTCCCGATAGCGTTTCCCAGGAAGCCCACGGTCCGGCCCGGGCCTGGAGGCTCATGTGCGACATGGCTGTCAATGAGCGGGTCGATGCGATGCTGATCGCCGGTGATGCCATAGACTCCGCCAGGAGCTACGCCGAGGGCATGGCCACTTTCCGGCACGGTCTCAGACGGTTGCAGGCTGCAGGGATCCCGGTGATACTCACTGCGGGGAATCATGACTGGAACCTGCTTCCCGAGGCCGCCATGGGTTTTCCGGGGGTGGTGCCTCTGGGGCTTGCAGGTCGATGGGAAACCCATAAACTTGGGGAGCTCACCATAGCGGGATGGTCCTTTCCCGGCAGGCATCACCGCGAGTCACCCATAAAGGATTTCCCCGGTAGCATCGGTGGAAGGACGGTGGCGCTCCTTCACTGCGACCTGTCCGGAGGTGACAGCCTCTATGCCCCTGTGGCGGTCAGGGAGCTCGAAGCCCGGCCCGTGGACAGGTGGATTTTGGGTCACATGCACTTGCCGATGGAATCCGGAAGGTTTTTCGTCCCGGGTTCTCCAGTGGGGCTCAATTCCGGCGAAACCGGACCAAGAAGCGTCGTGATGCTCGATACCGACGGCATGACAATCAGGCGCATCCCGCTTCCGGTTCTTGAATGGAAGATGGTCACGATCACCCAGGCTGACCTCATCGAGCCCGACGAAAGCATAGCCTCGCTGGTCGAACGGGTACTCGACGCTGAGGCCGGGTCGGTGCTTACGGGGTTCAGGGTTCTTTTCAGAGGCCGCACCAGAAGAAGCAGGGATTTCGGGAAGGCCGCGGTCACCCTGGACAACGCCTGTTATTCCGGTTACTTCATCCACCAGGCGATCAACGACACCAAGCCCTGGCTGGACATCGGCGAGGTTGCCCGGGGCAGGAGGATGAGTTCGCTCCTGGCGCGGGAGATCCTTCTCATGGAACCACAGAGCGCTGAATACTCGGTTGGCCTCGAACTGCTCGAAGAACTTCTCGAACAGGAGCGTGGCGTTGAAGCTTAGAAGCCTCCGCATAGTCTCCATGCCGGGTTTCCCCCGGGGAGGCCCTGTTTTCTCAGACCTTTCTCCGGGAATGAATGTGATCATAGGCGCCAACGGCGCCGGCAAGACAACTTTCACACGCGCCGTCCGCTGGCTCCTCTGGCCCTCAACTGCGGACAGGGCAGCCCTGCGTGTGATATCCGCCCAGACCTTCGACAACATACCTCTCGAGATAAACCAGAGCTACGCAAGCGGGCAGTCCCTGCTCAGGCTTCCCCCCGACAGCCATTCGGATTGCTTCACGATCACCGCCGATGACCTTTTCGACCAGGGTACGACCACCTTTGCGGACAGGGTGAAGCACGCCATCACAGGGCAGGTGTCGGTGAACTCCCTCTACATTCGGGAAGATTCATCGAGAGCCCTGGACATTGAGCTGGAAAGGCATCGAAACCAGTACGATGCCAGGGTCAGTGAGCTCGAGGCCAAACACGGGCTTGTCGTCACCCTGCCCGAACTCAGGGAAAAGCAGGCCTCTGCCGTAAGGGCCGAACGAAGGCTTGTCCTGCTGGAAAAGGAGCAGGAAAGGCGTGCTCTCCTTCGGGTGTTCTCATCCATGAGCGGAATGGAGAGCGCCCTGCCCACCGATCTGGGGAACGCCACCAGGCTCGGGGATGAGATCAGCACTTTAAAGGGGAAGGCCGTGGAGATTGACGGCCTCGCCGGAGCCTGCCGCCGGAAGCTTTACGCCTGCGGCCTCGACTCGGTGCCCGAATCCCTTGGCGAGATACGCAACACTCTGGAAAGCCTCAAGGCGTTCATCCGCAGGAAAGCCGATTTGGAGGAGAGGATAGGGGGTCTCTCGAAGACCCTCGAGGGAGTCCCCACCAGCGTCAGTATCTTCGATCTCGACACGGTTCTCGCCTCCGGGCTGGGCCACGAACGGCTCATGGAAAGAAAAAGGGAACTTGAAGCCCGCCTCGCGGAGTCTGACGGCAGGCTCTCGGGTCTTCAGGAGGAAACCCTTACCCATGGCAGAAGCCTGCTGGCGCGCTGGCTTGCCCTGAAGGAACACCGCGATTACATCATCCCTGCGGGAGTGCTGGTCCTTCTGGCGATTCTGATCCCGGGCGGGAACCATCTGCCCGCGGCGTTTGCGCTCCTGATCCTCGCCGGTTCCCTTCTGATCCCTCTGATCAGGGCTCATGGCTTTCAGAAGGCCTACTCATCGCTCAAACTCAGACAACCGGCTTCCTGGACGGTACATGATGTTCTGGGAATCATCCGTTACCTCGAGGATACCCGGGCGGACATGGCCGTGCGAAACAACCTGGCGTTGGAACTAACCCAGATCGGCAAGGAGCTTGGACCCGCGAACCAGGTCTTTCAGGAAACCAGGGAGAAGATGGGTGTAAGCTCCACTCTGGGCGTTGAGCTCGTGGCGGCCCGGATGAAGCGTTTTGATGAACTGGACGGCTTGAAGGGACAGCTTGAGAACGCGGTTTCCAACGCCCGTGGAGCGCTTCAAAGACTCGGTGTCCTGCTTTCAGCGTACGGGTCTGCCTCGCCGGACTCTCTTGAAAGCGCCGTCTCTTTTGTGGATACCCTCGAGGAGCGGGTGCATGTTTTTGTGCATGAATCCGAGACCCTTGCCGGTCTTCTTGTCGAAGCCGGTGCCGTTTCCCGCAGATTGCACGAAGCCGGGGCCGAGTACGACGGGATCTTTCAGAGAAACCGGCTCGAACGGGGGGATTTCGTCTCCCTTAAGGAGCGCGACTCCCGTCTTCAGGAGTACCGCGACATTGACCACAGACTGAAGCGCTTCGATATCCCGGACGCGGACATCCCCGCATCGGATACCGACCTTTCCGAGGAGATCCGTCTTACCGGGCAGCTTGCTTCAACCCTTGACGAAGTCCGCGATCAGGTGGTCCTGGCCATGGCAGCCGAAGCGGAGATGGAGAAGTCCGTAGAACTGGTGGAGCTTTTATCGCTGATCCAGAACCTCGAGAGGAAAAAAGACCTTATCGATAACCGGAACCTCAGGATACGCATCCGGAAAAGGCTTCTCGACACTGTGAAGGGGAAGTATCAGGTAGAGATCCAGCCTCCTGTAGTGAATCGGGCATCAGGTCTGCTGACCCGCTTCACGGGGGGGAGGTACGCCCTCAGCCCTGTGGGTCTTGAAGACAGCGAGGTGGCGGCCCTGGACAGTCAAACGGGTCAACCCGTGCAGCTGGGTCACTTGTCCCGCGGCACCAGGATGCAGCTGCTCCTTGCGCTGAAGATCTCGTTCGCCGAGCTGGTCGAGGCCGGTGACAAACTACCCCTGGTCTTCGACGAGGTGCTCGCCAATACCGATCTGATGCGGTTCAGGGAAGTGGCGCACTCCATGGCCGAGCTGGCGCTGGATGACAGACAGCTGTTCTACCTCACGTGCCAGGAACCCGACGCGTCGCTCATCCAGGATGTGTTCCAAAGCGTCGGGGGCCGACCGGTGAATGTTTTACGAATGGACCGTACCGGGCCCGGGGAATGGCCGCTTCACGAAAACCTCCATGCAGTCGTGCCCGAGCCCGGCAGCCTGTCCTACGACGAGTATGCCCGTCTCGTGGAACCGCCCGGGGTTGTCTACGGCATGCCCGCGGGAGAGGTTCACCCCGCCTGGGTGCTTACGAAAACGTTCGTGCTTCACAAGTTGCTCGAAGCGGGTCTCGACTCGGTGGGAAAGGCCATCGCCGCGGGCAAGTCCGTGCTCGATCCCGTTGAATACGCGGAATTGGAAAAGGCCGCTGCGATAGCGGCGCAAATCCTGGCTGTATACTCCCGGGGAAGGTCCGCGCCGCTCACGCGCAAAAACCTCGAGGAATCTCCCGTGGGCAGGTCAAAGCTGTTTGAAGAGGCATGGGTTTTGTCGCAGAAGTACGGCCATAGTCCCGAGGCGCTGCTCTATGCGCTCAGGGCGAAGGAGGTGCCCGGGTTCCGCACAGCTCTCGTGGGGGAATTGGAGACCTTCTTCACTGAACAGGGTCTTCTTTCCGTCGAAGAGCCGCTTTCCATGGAGGAAGCCTGGGTTCAGGTCCTGGCTTCATTCGACCAGGACGGCGGAACGCTGAGGCGGGTTTTTGAAAGACTCTGGGGCAACCTTGAAAGGGGGGCGTCCACAAAGTGAACGCCCCCTATTAGATATACCAACAAACTAAACTATCTAAGTCCGTCCCCTAGCGGGCGACCACGAGGCGGGTGGTGGCGGGGGAGCCTGAAGGGGTGGAGATCCGGACCAGGTAGACGCCCTGTGGCACGCTCTCGGTGTTCCAGGAGAGAGTATGGCTGCCCGCGGCTAACTCCCCGTTGTGCACCACGGCCACTACCCTGCCCGCCGTGTCGAACACCGTTATCTCAAGCACACCGCCGTCAGGCGTCGAAACAGGGAACCAGACCATGCCCGACGCGGGATTGGGGCGCGGCTGCGTAATCGAAAACCGCATTACACCCGCCGCTGATCCCTCGATGCCCACACCGTTCACCACGCCCTGGACCGGCAGGGTGTTGTGGGAGGTGACCATCCAGGTGATGTCGTTGAGGGTTCCGATCGGGTCAAAGGAGAGTGTGACATTTCCCGAGGCATCGGTCACACCGCTGGCCCACAGGCCGTCTTCATGCATCAGACATACCAGGGCTCCCTCGACCGGTCCCTCAGTCCCACCAACTGTGAAGGCGGCCTGCGCGGAACCGGCGGGAAGGGTGAATGGCGCGCTCACGGTGTTCTCACCCGGAACCTGGGTGCGAAGGTCCATCGTCGGGTCGCCGAACCAGTGAAAAAGGTCCCACTCGTCTTCCGCGTAACCGGCCCAGCTGCCGTACGGGTTGAACGGGGCGGCGGCCTGCATCTCCAGCTTCGAGCACATAAGGGCCTGCCCCGCGAGGTAGTTGCCTCCGGGTTCGGTGTAGGTGAAGGGCGGGCTCGTGTACTCATCGTTGAACGCCTTGTAGAGGCCGTAGGTAATGTAGTCATTGAAGTAGCTGTAGCTGACCTGTACGGCGGCGATGACGCCGACCGCGCCGCCCTGCATTCTGAACAGGTTCTCGGCGAAGCAGTTGTCTACGAACTGGCCGGTCTGGCAGTTCGTGCTCATGACCAGGGGGGTCTTGTTGCCGTTTGTGAGGGAGGAGAGGTTGGAGGTGGTGAACGAGGGGTCGGCCCAGCCGCTGACGCTTCCGTGGTCCCTGTGCTGCACAAGGAACACGCCGTTGTTGATGGCTTCCGTTATGCCCGCCGCGTTGCCGTCCCACACGATGTCGGCGGGAACCATCTGACCAGCGCTGGGAAGGTCGGACCTGTAGTAGTATGGTGGCGGCTGGCTGGTGTCTTTCACGTATTCACGCTGAACCGTTTTGCCGTAGATGTTCATGTAGGTGTCGCGTACGGTTTCAAGGGTGAAGCAGAACCAGCGTGTGGCCACCGTGCCTCCGTTGGTCTGGATCATCCCCGCTGTAAGCACGTTGCCCCAGAAACTCTCGTCCATCAGGGGGTCGAACTGCCATTTCAGTACCTTGGCCTCGACAATGGGGTAGTGGCTGGTGGGCGTGACGAACCGTGAGTTGTAGATGTCGGCCAGGTAATCGGTCCCGTCCACGCAGCAGTATCTGTTATCGCCGTACATGCCGTTGGCGTAGTAGGGGGGAAGCTCGGGGGCATCGCCCACGAAGAGGATGAAACTGGGGGGGATGCTCCAGGTATCGTACGCGTTCTGAATGTAGTCCTTGATCTGAGTCGTTGTCCAGGAGCCAGCGGCCACAACAGCCGTGAGGTATCCCTGAGCGGTCTTCTTTGTTATGAACTCGCTCATCATGGTATCCGCGAAGTCATCGCCGGCAATAATCAACAGGTCTGCCGCGTCGATTTCCATTGCATCTCGCGCGTTCGTCGCGATGATGGGGGCGGGGTCGGCCGAGATCGTCCTGACGGGCTCGCCCAGAACCTCGGAGTTCAGAAGGCACATTCTGAACGTGGGTTCCCAGAAGCGTGAGTAAAGCCTCTGATCGACGGTCACGGTGCCGTCGAAGGTAACCCTCACCCTCATCCGGGCAGCGGCGCTGAGAACCCCGGTGGAAGCATCCCATTGGAAAGGCGCAATGTTGAAGCGCCCGATCGTGACCCCTCGAAGGATTCCGTCGACCACCACTGCCGCCTCGTGGGAAGGGTGGGTCCCCGAACCGTAATACCCGGCGTTGTGGGTGAAGGGGATGGGTTCGTAGGTATTGTCGGCGGGAATGGGCTGCATGGGGTAGGGGTTCACCACGCCCAGATCGACCCAGTGAGCATCTTCAACCACGATCTGTACCTGACCCGAGGCGGGTATCGCAGCCAGGAACCCCAGTGAAGGCATCATTGGTGCTCCGGTTTCGAGGGCAGCCGGAGTGCCGCCGGGAACCTCGATATGATGGAAGATCGTGCCGTTCATCATCACGGGGGAGATGTCCACCCCCGGAACCGTCACGTCCAGCAGCATCCCGCCTGGTGTTGCTTCCAGCAGGGTCACCCTGGAGCTGGTCGCGCCGTCAGTCCCGAAATCGTGCCACTCTCCCCGGGCCAGTCCGAGGAATAGAACAAGAATAAGCGGTGTAATCGATTTCATGTGAACTCCCTTTGAAAAAGTTGCTTACCACGGGTATCTGTGTTTCATTATCATTCACATTATAAGCCGGGTGCAGTTTCGTGGAAAGTGAGCAGCGGCAGTTGCCTTGAAAGGGGTAAGTCCACAAAGTGAACGCCCCCTTTCAGATATACCAGCAAACTTAGTTATCTAAGTCCGTCCCTGTTACGAGGTTTGGAGGAAAGATGAAGGCTGTGCTTTTCGTTCTGGGTCTGGCGGCAATGGCCAACGCTGGAAACGTTTACGTGGTTGAGTACGAGTACCAGGCCGACCTGAACGTGTTCGTGGTCGACTACGAGTACCAGGCCGACCTCTGTGTCTACGTGGTTGAGTACGAGTACCAGGCCGATGACGATGACTCCCTGTGGTACTTCTGCGACTACGAATACCAGGGGGATGTTTCGGTGTATTTCTGCGACTACGAATACCAGGCCGATCTCTGCATCTTCTACGTCGACTGCGAGTACCAGGCGGGCTGGACCCAGGGCCACCCGTGGCAGGAAAGGCTACACTGAGGTGAACCACAAGGAACCGACCGAACATTCGGGCCTTTCGGAAAGGGCCGGGGAACTTCTGTGCAGGCAGGAGGGCATCGGGCTCGATTTCAAGGAATCCGTGAACGCCCTATCCGCCGAGGACCTTGTCGCATTTGCCAACACAGAGCACGGGGGAGTCGTTCTTCTTGGCGTGCGGGAACTCAGGGACTCCCGTGGAATGCAGCTCGCCGAGATCGTGGGCTGCGAGGTGGGCGACAAGGCCAAGCTGAACATCCTTGGGAAAGCGGAGAGCTGTGTCCCGCCGGTCGAGGTCAGGGTCATTCTCGAGAACAGGGACGGAGAGAAGCCCTTTCTCAGGGTCGAGATCCCACCGGGGAGGAACCGCCCATACTGTACCAGCGGAGGGACATATAAAGTTAGGGGCGATGCCCGGAACGAAGCCCTCACACCAGACAAGCTCCTGGCCCTCTTCCTTGAAACCGAGAACTCAAGGTTCGTGAACAGGTTCAGGGAAGCCGCCTCCGACCTCGAGGACAGCATTCTCGAGGTCAAGAAGAAGCTGGTGGATGAGATGGGTGACATCTACCGTCAGGTCGACAGCCTAAGGGCAAGCCTCGAGAAAAGTGCTTCCAACTCTGGTATTGACAAATTGTAAAATCGTTATATCATTTTGGCAATTCCACTATGCCACAAAATGAAAGGAATTGTCTAATATGAACGAAGAACGAATGAAAGTGCTGGAAATGGTCGCCGACGGAACCATTTCAGCCGACGATGCCGCAAAACTTCTCGACGCCCTGAACGACAGCACAGCGAAACACCGTTTCCACGTGCCCCACCCCCCAAAACCGCCCAGGCACGGCGCCTTTCACGGCGTTTTCCACACCATGGGCGACATGATGGGCGAGGTCATGAAGGAGATGCGGGTTGGCTTTGGCCGGGAAGATGTTCCCTCAGAGGCTGTCGAAGCGCAGTCCTTTGACGAGGAGATCCCCGCCGGAACTTCGGTCTTGGTCAAAAGCCCGGGTATGAAGCTCTGCGGAACCTCGGGCAGCGTAAATGTCACCCGCAGCGCTTCGGGAAGGCTTGTGGCTCACCCTGCGGCCGGCGAAACGCTCAGGGTTCTCAGGACAGACGACACCGTTCAACTCTACATAAGCGAAGGTGGCGTTGAGCTTGAAGTCCCTGAAGCTGCGGGTTCGCTCGAACTCACCCTCAAGGCCGGAAGCATTTCCGTGAAAGACCTTCAATGCCCCCTGAAGGCAAGGACCATGGGCGGAAGCGTTCACCTGGTAAGACCCGGCGCCCATTTTTCGGTCAAGACAATGGGTGGTGGTCTTGAACTGGTGCTGGGCCCAGAATGGAACGGCGGTTCCAAGGCCAAGACCATGGGCGGCGGCGTGTCGGTTGAGCTTCTCGAGGGTTTTTCCGGCACGGTAGACGCCTCCACCATGGGAGGGTCCGTTTCCGCAACCGGTGTCAGGGTGATCGAAGACAAACCGTCACCCGGTTCAGCCCGGAAAGTCGTGGCCATGGGTGCCGCCGAGGGCTCCTCGATCCTCGTGGTGAAGACCATGGGCGGCGGTGTGACCATCAGGGGCGGAGAGGATGTGTAACACTCCCACCCCCACGAGCTGTCCATCCTGTGGTGAAGGCCTTCTGGTGATCAGGCTCGAGTGTCCGAAGTGCGGAACCCAGGTGGCCGGGAAGTACAAGCTGTGCCCGGTCTGCACGTTGACGGGTGAAAGCCGCGTGCTTTTTGACCTCTTCCTCGAAGCCCGTGGCAACCTGAAGGCGGTTCAAAGGAAGCTGGGGGTTTCGTACCCGACGGTCAGGGCCCGTATCGACGACCTGTTCCGCGGCATGGGCGGTTTCGGGAAGCACCCGCTTGAGATACTGGACGACCTTCACCACGGCGAAATAGGTGTCGACGAGGCTGTGGACCTCCTTCGCGGATGCTCCACAGAAGAGGAAGGATGATTCATGAGGTCAGGGGCTATTCTTGCTGCCATGCTGCTTTCGTGGGCGGCGTGTTCCATCACGATGGGGGATGATCTTCTTGAGGAAAGAACGGAGAGCTACTCCATCGAACAGGGCGGAAACCTCTCCATACGGAACGTCAACGGGAATGTGAGCATCGAACCCTGGGACGGCCCGGTCGTGGAGGTTACGCTGGCAATCCGCGGCAACTCAGAAATGGGGATCCCCGAGGGGTTCGAGGCCACGGCTGCGGCCACGCCTTCATCCCTGTCCTACGAAGTGGAATACCCCAGGGGGCCGAACATTGTGTCGGTGAGTTTCATCGTCAGGGTACCCCGTGAACTCTCCCTGAAAGCCGATGTGGAACTCGTAAACGGAAGCATCACCGCTGTCGGCCCCCATTTCGTCAACCTCGAGACCAGCAACGGAAGCATTACCGTCGAAGGCGCTGCGGGCGGCGACGGGGCCGGAACTACCAACGGTAACATCACCGCTTCCTTCATCGGGTTTGCCGGGGGCATGACGCTCGAAACGGTGAACGGAAGTATTCGGGCAACTCTTCCGGCTGATGCGGCATTCTCCGCCGTAACGGTGAACGGAAACGTGACTGTCGAGGGGTTCAACACGACAACCTCTTCAAGAACGGGCGTCACCGTTCGTGGAGAACCCTCGGCTGAGATCGGGACGGTGAACGGGAACATCACGGTTGGTGTGATGCAGGCCTCAGCCTCCGGGCGTTAGTTATCTCCTGCTCTTTGAGGAGCAGCCCCGTCTGTTCCGACGAGAACCAGGTCGTTTCCACCCGGGAGTAGAACCACCGGTAGTACCTCCAGGCCAGCTCATAAAGGCCGTCATCCTCCGCGCTCTGCTTCCGGGTCGGAACCAGGTTGGGGGTGAAGAGCGCCTCAGCCCTTATGCCAAGCAACTCCGCCCCCAGTAGGCCGACAAGACCCGCCGGTCCCGGCGAAACTATCATCATGTGGTCGTATTCGGCCTTTTCAAGCTCTCCCAGCATCTTCAGAAAGGGCGGGAAACCTATTATCATGTTGTTCAGTTCGGGCACCTTCAGGCGGCCCACCGGCCGGAAAACCCTTCCCGGAAGGTTGCAGTTCTCGCCCAGACACATTACGTCAGGGGGGTAACCGGCGAGTTGCCCCCGCAGTGTCCGCATCGACCGCCGGATGTCCGGCATGCCCGGCATCGAATCGGTTATCCACACGGTCTTTCCGGACCTTTCTACAAGATGGCGGGATGCCGGAAAGACTGCCGCTGCCCTTTTCAGAAGGTCTTCATCCTTGTGCTGGGCGGCGAACGCAGACACGTAGGGCGCCACCGCCAGAGCCACGGGCGCCATGGATGCCAGGGACTGGAAGCTCTCGAGGAACCTGCCGCTCTTCAACCTCCCCACCATGGTCGTGGCGCAGCCAAGGGCCACCTGCTGGCTTATCTCGCAGGCGTGGTCGAACCTCTCCATGTCGCTCCCGTCACCCTGCGCCGACTCGGCGTTCTCCACTGAGAAAAGGCTTTCAAAGGCCTTCAGGATGAGTTTTTCGTTCTTTGAGAGGCTCCTTGTCCTGTACCCGTTTATAAGGCGCCTTCCAACAGGCACCCCGGCGAGCCTTCTCACGACCGATCCCAGAAAGCTCGTGCCGGCGGATTCCGGGCTTAGTTTGGACTTGTAGAAGAGAAAGGCGATCCGGTAGATGGTGTGGGCCAGCCTGAAGCTCGTGCCGGCCCTTCCACCGCTGCGGTGCTCACCGGAAGCGAGCAGACGCAGATACTCCTCAGGGCTTTCGCACTTTGCGGTCTCGGTGAAGGCGCACGCGCAGTGAAGCCCGCCGTGGTCATCACTGCCCCCCGTCAGGCTCTTTTTCCAGGGTTCCTCACCATGGGGCGCGAGGTTGTGCCTTTCAGCGAGCCTGTAAAGGGTTTCCCGGTCCATACCTTCGATTATCGCCGTGGCGATGGTGCTTGCCCTGGGATGCCTGGAGCCGTTCAGCCCCTCGAACCGGTTGAATAGGACAAGCAGCTTCTCGAAGGCATCGAGGTCGAGCCTCCCGTTGACGCTGTAAAGGGGGTGGGCGATGGAGTGAACGATCCGTTCCCGCAGAAGATAGCTCCGAAGGTCGTATATGTTCTCGCGCAGCCTCTGGATCTCCCTGAACTGCGCTTCGGTGAAACCGTATGCAAGGCAGTGTACCTTGCATCCGTTCTCGGGGAAGTACGTTGTCGCCTCGACACCGGTGAAGGTTCCCGGCAGATGCGCTATCTCAGCGCAACCTTCGATCCTGTTGTGATCGGTGATCGTGACGAAATCCATTCCACGGTTCCTGCATATGCGGTACACCTCATTCGGGTCGGTGTAGCTCTCGGGAGCGCCGAGTTTCTGAAGGACCCAGAACGACGGTCTTTCGGAATGCGAGCTGTGAACATGCAGGTCCGCCCTGGACCCTGTTTTTTCTGTCATGGCAACCTCCTGTCCCATATCGCTATACATAACCGCACGGTGTTAAGGCAGGGTTAAGGCATTTTTCCCGTTGCGCCCCCCGGAAGGGTTGACTTTTCACTGTATGCGCCGTTTCATATATTCCGCGAAATTGCGGCACACGCCGCATTTTCGGGGTGTGGAAGAAGGCCCCTAAAAGGGGTGCAAAACAACTCAAGGAGGAGACATGAGGAAGGCTCTTACCGTTCTCGTGATGCTTGCGGTTGCCGCTTTCGCAAGCGACCCCAGGCTTTTTGTTCTCGGGGGCGACGCCAGGCTTATGCTTGACGACTATCTCGAGATGTGGGCCTACCCGGGCGTTATCGGCGACTACGAATTCGTCACCGGAGAAAGCGAGACCGATCAGAACATTTCCGACGGCTGGTTCGGCATGACCAAGAACTTCGGCGGAACGACCTTTGGTCTCACCATCAACCACAACGACTACATGCACGAGTTCATCTTCAGCCCGGGTGGTTGGGGCGCGATCCTGTCCATCGATTACGGCAAGTTCTACAACGAAGAGGAGATCTACCAGAAGGAGGCCGCCATCGGTCTTGCCTGGGGTACCGAGATCGCCCTTTTCGGTGACTACACCGACCTCGCCCTTGGTGTCGGCTACGACAAGACCAACATCGACATCGAAGATGTCAACCCCTACTACGGCGACCTTAATTTCGGCGCCTCGGTTCGCGGCCATCAGGATTCATTCTTCAACCTGTTCCCCATCATCAGCGTTGGCTTCAACCAGGGCAGCAACGGCGATGACGAGAACGATTACAGCATCTCCAACATCAGCTTCGATCTGGGCGCCGGTCACAACCACATGATCGCCCCCAAGACCCAGTTCGTGGCGGGCGCCTTCGTCGGCGTAACAAGCATCAGCTACGGCGGCGACTACGAAGACATGGACTCCCAGATGATCATCACCGTCCCCAGGCTCTCCGGCGGTGTCGAGCAGAGCATCGGCAAATACTTCATCCTTCGCGCCGGCGCCACCAGCAACACCCAGTACTGGTCCTGGGGTGACACCAACGAGCTCACCACAGGCTTCAACACCAACTTCGGCGTCGGTCTCAAGTGGGACAACTTCATCCTCGACGCCACCATTGCTGAAGACTTCCTTCACGACGGCCCCTACATGGTCGGCGGAGTCGGCAACGGCTTCCTCGGTCAGGTCGCGGCCACCTACAACTTCTAGCAAACCGCACAAAGACAAGGGGCGCCGGGGCAACCCGGCGCCCTTTCGTAAAGACCCCTGTCAGACCTCTTCCAGGCGGATGTTCCTGTGTTCGAGATGGCTCAGCACCATATCGAAGCATGACTTGCGGGTAGCCACGTCCTCCGGGAACATGACACCGGGCTTGGAAAGAAGCCCCGAAAGTATCAGCTCGACACCGGCCGTGCATGTGTAGCCGGTCGTGCGGGCCATGGAGCTTGTGTGCGTCCTTCCGCAGTAGTGGTCCACAAGGCGCCAGCCCTTCCGTGAGACTCCGTCGGCGCCTTCGGCGTCGACGCTCATCACGGTGATGTCGCGGTCAGAGGGCTTCATCTGCCATGATCTTACAAGCAGCCTTGATGTGAGGTCGAGGGGCGCAACCTCGGCACCACCCCTCAGTTCGACCCTTCCAGTGGAAAGAAAACCCGATTCCCTGAGAAGGAGCACGGCATCCCTGTGGCCGGGATACCTCACTGTGCGTTCTTCCATTGCGGGAACGAGGTCGCTGTAGCGGAGAAGGGAGCGGAGGCCGTCGGTCAGGAAGTCTTCAAGCGTGCCCACCCCCGGAAAATCGTAAACCTCGGGTTCGGAAAGGGCGGGGAGCGTCACGACACGACCATCCCTGACTATCCTTGCCGGTCTTGTGTACTCCTCCAGAACGTCGATGGGGGAAAAGGGGGCCAGGTACTGCCAGGGCAGCTTACGCTCGACGGGAAGCCCGCCGACCCTGCATGTGAATTTCTTCAGAGTACCCAGTGCCGCCAGGGCGCGACCGAAGAGCATGTTGCTCAGCCCCGGCGCTACGCCCATGTCCACAATGCAGCGAACCCCGTGTTCCCGGGCGAACCCGTCGAGGTGCGCCGGGTCTTCCGGCATGAACGAGATGTCGACCATGTCCACACCCGCATGGATGGCCTGTTCCAGAACGGAGAGGCCCATCCATCCCGGAACCGCGTTGACGGCAATGTCAGCACCCGCCAGCGCGCCCGAAGCCGACCCCGGGGATGAGAGGTCGAGAACGACCGATTCAATGCCCTGTTCATCGGAAACCCTGTTCAATGATTCAGGCGAGCTGTCGAAAACCTTCACCTTGTGTCCCGAGGCGGCCAGATCCCTGGCTATCGCGCTGCCGACCATTCCGCAGCCGAGAACCCTGACATCACTCATAACTCTCCTTTCAAGGAGCGCTCCTTCATGAACATCGGTTTTAATGAATATATGAAACCCTGCACCCCGTGTTCAGGCTCTTCCTTGACCGAAAGGGTTCTGTTGGATATGCAAGCACCATGATTTCAGCAGAACTCACAAAATTCAAGCTTTTCCCGTGGATCGCCCTGGGGGTACTTCTCGCGCCCCTGCTGCTGGTGTGCGCAAGGGCGGTGTTGTCCGGTACGCCTGACCTTGCGGTCGAGGGGGACCTGGCAATGCTGGACATCTCCACACGGAACCTCGCCCAGGGCCGGTCGCTTCTTGGTCCCTATTCCCGTTTCGGCTTCAACCACCCGGGACCGGCCTACCTGTTTCTCAGGATGCCCGTTTGGTTCATCACGGGGGGCTCCGGTTCGGCCTCGTACATCACCGTGCCGCTGATCATCGCAGTGTGTCTGACCGCTGCGTTCACAATTGTTCGGAGGCAGTGCGGCGACACCGTTTCGATCGTGTTCTGCCTTCTGTTCCTGCTTTATCTCATGCAGACCTCTCCGGTGGTCTGGCTTCGGGACTGGAACCCCTTCGTCA
>JAWOHL010000020.1:0-41068 GCA_046485185.1 Candidatus Fermentibacteraceae bacterium | reverse complement strand
TGCCGACCAACAAGTACATCCTCTGGGGTCATCATTTCACGTCGGTGGCGGGTGCCGCGCCGATCGTAGGCCCCGCCATCGCCGTCATCTGGGGCTGGGGGCCGGCCTTCGCCTGGGTGATCTTCGGCACCATCTTCTTTGCCGGCGTGCATGACTTCGGTGCCCTGTGGGCCAGCGTGCGCCACAAGGGCAAGTCCATCGGCACGCTGACCGGGTCCGTAATCGGCGCGCGCGCGCGTAACCTGTTCCTGGTCGTGATCTTCCTGCTGCTGCTGATGGTCAACGCGGCCTTCGCGGTGGTGATCTCGAACCTGCTGGTGTCCACGCCGACCGCGGTCATCCCGACCTGGGGCGCGATCGTCGTCGCCCTCATCATCGGGCAGCTCATTTATCGCTACAAGATGAGCCTGTTGTGGGTGTCCGTCATTGGCGTCATCGCCCTGTACGCGCTGATCCTCGTCGGCAACGGCATGCCGATCGTGCTGCCGGAGAGCGTGCTCGGCCTCGGGCCGCGCTCACAGTGGATCCTGCTGCTGTTCGCCTACGCGGGCGTCGCCCCGCCGGCATCGCCGGCCAGTTCGCCACGCCGGGCAGGGGGGATGTGCGGTTCTCCATCGACACAGCCCTTTTCCGATGCGGAGCCGGTACCGACCTGATGCTCGAAGTGTACCAGGAAGTTCCACTTGGCAACCTTTCTCGCAATGAAGCGGGTATGTCTTCATTCACCACGGTGGTTGTCCTGACCGGAACATCGGGAGACACGCTGGCCTTCGATGCCTGGCGCTCCGAGATCGAGTGGGCACCCGAGCGCAGTGCGCTGAATGCCGTAATGCTCCCCGCAGAGCCCGGTGAACAGGTTCTTACGGTGACTGTCACCGATGAACTGAACGGTCTTGTGGGAACCGCGGAGAGGGTACTCTCCGTGGCGGAACCCGGCCACTTCAGTGAGCTCGAGATCGCCAGAACCCTGATGCCCGCCGTTGCGGGTAGCGAAAACACCCTCAAAAAGGGCGATCTGATAGTGTTCCCCGCGGCTTCAAACACGTTCAGCGTTCCCGCCGAAACCAGGGTATACACCTACCAGGAGATCTACGACCTCGGCGGACAAACCCTCCACCGGCACACCGGAATCGCGGGTCCGGACGGCGCAGTGGTTTTCGCCAGACCGGGTGAGTCGTTCGCGATCCCGCAGGGTATGAATTCGGTGAGCCTGGTGGACAGCCTCGACCTCCAACCCGCCAGGGCTTCAGGTCTCTACACGCTTTTCATCCTCTACACCGGCGAAAGCGGCGACACCCTTGGCCTGACCACCAAACCCATGCTCATCGACGTTGCGGGAGAGGCGTTCCAGATCGAGTCGCCGCCTTCGGTCACCGAGACCCCAGGGCGTCTCGACGAGTTTGCCGTGCTTCTCACCGGAACCCAGGCCGACCTTTACGGACGGCTTGATGAACCGGGCCGCGCCGCCTACTTCCTGCAGTACTGGCAGGGCTCACCGGGCGAAAGGGCTGCTTTCGAAGCCCGGTGCCGCACTGCTGAAAGGTACATGCACATGCAGGTTCCGGGCTGGCGCACCGACCGCGGCAGGGTCCTGATACGCTACGGCGAACCGGGTGACATCGATAGAAGCCCCTTCACAACAACCCATGTGCCATTCGAGGTCTGGGATTACTTCGAGGGCACCACGATGTCTTTCGTTTTCGCCGATCTGAACTCGAGCGGCGACTTCCGTCAGGTCTACTCGACCGTTCCCGGCGAAGTCTCGTTCCAGAACTGGCAGACCATGATACAGACCACTGATGGCGGAAGCACGGGGCGGTCCGACGATGATTGGTAGGTTGCACACCGGAAAGGAAAAGGATTACCGAACCCGGGGGCCCGCGTCCGGGCCCGGACAGAATAGATACCACAGTGCGGTTAAAACCGCAGACAGCAAAGAGGAGGTTAACATGAGAACCACTTCAGGAAGGGGCAGTGGGGCGTTTATCGTTCTCCTGGCCGCGATCCTGATGCCGCTTCTCGGTTTTGGCACGGCGAACGCCCAGGGGGTTGGCGACAAGGTCAACCTTCTGGTGCCGGACCTGGCGGAGTTTCCCGATGCCCCGCAGTCCAGGCAGTTCACAGTGCTCGCCGAGACACCCCATGCCCTCTGGCTGGTGCAGGACACCTGCTGGGTGGATGCCAAGGGCGGCGGAATACTTGAACTCGACACGCTTCTTTACGGAGACGAGTCCCTTCACGAGAAGTTCGGTTGGGACGTAAGCATCATCGGCGACATGATGACCATGGAAGAGTTCGAAGACCTCACCGAGGTGTTCGAGAACACCGTGTGGGGCGCGGTCACCTCAGTCTGGGGCGAGCCGGTCCTCACCGTCCCGGGCGGCGACAAGATCTGGATAGCCGTCTCGGCCATCCCCACAAAGTACAACGCGGGCCAGGGCACACTTGCTGCCCGCAACCAGTTCTATCACGTGGTCCCCGCTGACCTCCAGGGCGAGTTCAACGCCCGTGACGTTTTCTACCTCAACGCACACGCCCTGGCGTACAACCCCAACCTGCTGGTCCACGCGGTTTCCATGCGCCAGTGGAACCTGGCCAACGGTCTTTCGGCACTCTGCCGTTACAGCCGGAACACCGCCGAAGAACCATGGGTCATCAGGGGCATGGCCGAGGTTGCCCAGTACGAGAGCTTCGGCTTCACCACCACAGGGTCCTACGGCATGCAGAAGATCCTGAGCGACTTCGAAAAAGCCCCGTACACCGAGATGGTCAACTCTCAGGCTGGCTCCGGCGGACTCGACTTCAGCGGTTCCAGGGGTCAGCAGTTCCTGTTCTTCATGTACCTGCGCCAGCGCGCCGGCGAATCGGTCATTCAGGGAATCGCCCAGGGCGACACCACCGGAATGCTGAACATCGCCCTCGCCCTCGACCCCGCGGCAGCACCCGAAACGGCCGTTCAGGACGAAGTGGTCCCCCTCTACTGGGACTACCTGATCTGCAACCTGAACCACCGCTTCCTCAGCGACTTCGCGGGCGGCATCTACATGTACGACTTCCTCGTGGGCACCGCCTCCGAGGGTTTCGGCCACGCCACCCAGCAGGCCGCTTTCACCAACAAGCTCACCACTTACCCGTTCCCGGTCACCATCTCGTCCGCGCTCAGCGCAATGGCAGCTCCCATCTGGGCGGCCCAGTACTGCTACTTCCGCAACCTCACCGGCAGTGAAGCCAATGTTCTGTTCAACGGCCAGTACTCCGACGGTTCGGGCGGCGAGAGCGCCGTAGCGGGCCGCTGGGAGTGCAAGGTCGTGTCTTTCAACGAAGCCACGGGCGAATTCCTCTCAGTGACCGACGTGACCCTCAACGACTTCTACAACGGAAGCTTCGGGCTCAACGGTGACGCCACCTACCTCATCGTCACCAACAACAACCCGGGTGGAGCCGTGAACCTGCGCTACGTACTCAGCCAGGACTTCGTTCCGCCAAGCCTCGAAGTGGCCGTTCACCAGAACCAGGTCTCCGACAACTTCGCCAACGTCTATGCGGTTGGTCTGAACGAGGCCACGCTCGGGATGGAGGGCTTCGACTGGGTCGGCCCCATCTTCAGCGCGACCCTCGGCTCCGTTACCACGCCCATCAAGATGGAGAAGTTCTATGGAGACGTAATGTGGAGGGGTAACGTCGACCTCACAAGCGACGGCAACTACACCCTCAACTTTGCGGGATACGACAGCAGCGGCATCGCCTTCAGCAACACGGCAGCAATGGCTGTCGGTACCGTGGGCGGCAAGCTCACGCTCGAAGTCAGGGGCATCAGGCTCGATGTTCCCGAAGGCGCTGCAGCCCCGGGTTCAAGGGTCGTCCTCAGTGAGACCGGCATGCTCGGGCTTTCCGTTGGCGCAGGCACCAGCCTGGCCGAAGCTTCGGGCATGCTGACCGGTGTTATCGCCGGCCCCGTGAGCATACCCGCCGTGAACGGAACCCTTTCCTTCCCCGCTGTGAACGCCAACGCTTCGGTCTTCGTTTACGGCTCCGAGGGATGGGTAAGGCTCGACAGCTACTTCCAGAACGGCAGGATCTGCGCCCCCGTGTCCGAGGGCGGCATCTACGTTCTGGGTGAGGCGCCCGGTGTGACCAGCCCCACCATTCCGGTCCAGGTAGAGATCGAGGGCAACTACCCCAACCCGTTCAGCGCCCAGACCGTGATCCGGTTCGCCACCCCCGCGCAGGGTCTTGTGACCATGAGGGTCTTCGACCTCAGCGGCAGGCTCGTGAGAACACTGGCCAATGAAGACATGGCCGCAGCTAACCACAGTATCGTCTGGGACGGAACCGGCAATAACGGCCAGCCCCTTGGCGCAGGAGTCTACTTCTGCCGCCTCGAGGCCCAGGGCCAGGTTCTCACCCAGAAGATCATGATGGTTGAGTAGGAAGGAGGGTGAAAATGAAGCGCACAATAGCACTGCTTGCGGGTCTCGCCCTCGTTCTGGTGTCGGGTTGCGGAGACAAGCTTCCCACCGACATCCCTGACGTGATAGGCTACGACGGCCTTGTGGCACAGGGCTGGCAGGCCTACGACCAGGCCAGCTACGACAGCGCAATGGTGAAGTTCCAGCAGGCCATCGACGTCGACGTCACCCGCCCCGAGGCCTACCTTGGCGCGGGCTGGGCATCGATACACCTCAGCGACTACTGGAACATCGGCGGCGATTTCTTCTACATGGCCGGTCAGAACGACGGCGGAAACTGGCCCGTTATAACGGGCAAAGCCACCGTCACGCAGGACGTTGACTGGACGGTATTCGAGTGCATCGATCCCGTCCTCAGCGAAAGCACCATGTCGGTCATCGAAGCCTACGGCGAGGTCTGGCTTGACTGGCCAACAGCCGGTGACACGACCGTCATCGACAACTTCATCATCGGCGCATTCCTTTACGGGGCAGCCCCCTTCAACACTACCCACAACGACCCGCAGAGCCCCGAGTACGGGAACATCGCGTTCAAGTACAGGTACGTCTCCGACATACCGAACTTCTTCGGCATGACCTCGGCTGTGAACGACTGGTCTCTGAACGTGCTCGGTGTTGACTCGCTGGTTGTCGAGAACGGCCAGACGGTGGTCTACCTGAATGTGCCGTACCTTCTTGTGACTGTGAGCGGCACCAACTACCGCACATGGATAATGGCCGAACACGACATCAAGTTCGACTACGCCACCTACTCACTGCCCGCGGGCGCAACGGCCATCACCCGTGACGCCATGGCCGGTTTCGCCGCGCTCCAGATGGCGAAGGGTCTCTCCGGCGACATGATCGCCGGCGTGGCTGCCGCCTTCGGCGTCTACAACGGAGGGGACTACTCCTTCGTCCACACTACGATGAACAGGAACAACGTGCTGGGCATGGCTGCGGCCATGACCTTCCTCCAGCAGCAGTTCAGGTTCACGCTGTTCACCGTGCAGACCGCGGGATTCGGCCTCGGGATCAACGTTGCCGACCCCAACTTCCTCATTGAGCTCTCCCAGACCATCCAGGAGATGCTCTACTACTGACCGGGCTGCATCCGGGATCGGGGGGCGCGTCACGCGCCCCCCTTTTTTCGGTGTGAACGCCGACCTGCTTCCCCAGATCATGGATTTGCGGGTTCGGGTACAACGCCCGGCTACCAGCCCAAGCGCCCCCGGAACTGAAGCATTCCCGGTTCGATGGATCGTCAGGTGACGGGAACCGGTGGGCTCCCGCTGCCTGTTACCGGTTGGATCAACGGGGTTGTATGACCGGGATTTCGGGTTCGTCTATGCTGAAGATGTCAAAACCCACAAGTCTGTCGCTGGAAAAGGCTATCCAGTTGAAGCCGGGGTTCCATGCGGGGTAGAGGTCGGACGAGGGGTCGTCGGTGATCCTTATGAGCGTATCGGCGTCGATGTGGGCGGCTGCCAGTTCGTAGTTGCCCCACCTGTCGGTGGAGAAGACGAACCAGCCGTCGTAGGGGCCCCAGCAGGGGTGTATGCAGTGACCGCCCTGAGCCACGGGCCTGGCGTCGCTGCCGTCAGGGTGCGCCACCCAGATGCTCCAGGGGGAGTCACTGGTTTCGCGGTACTGGTAGAGGATGTGCGAGCCGTCGGGGCTGTAGCTTGCCCTGACGCAGTCGCCGGGAAGAATGGGAAGCTCGACCGGTATGAGGGTGTCGGCCTGATGGGGCATTGTGAAAAGCCTTCGGCTCCACGAGCCCACTGGGCGCATGGAGAACACGAGGCTGTCACCCGAAGGGTTCCAGGATGGAAAGGTAACGGGGAGGTCAGGGTCGAGAAGCACGGTTACCGCGGTTCCGTTCCCGGGGATGGTCCGGATCTGGCCGATGCCTGTCGAGTCGTCGACAGCAGAGTAGACGATGAGAAAGTTTTCGGGGCTCCAGCAGCCGTTCGGCCCCGTGGACTCAAGCATGGGAGTGAAGGTGCACCGGGCCGGTTCGCCGGAGCCGTCAAACCCCCATATCCAGGAGCCCTGGCTGAACAGCAGAACGTTGCCGAAAGGGGACCATGCCAGAGCTGTGTCCGCGAAGCTTGAGCTGACCCATAACTGGGCGCCGTCGGGCCAAGGGGAAGGTTCCTGGGGGTTGTTCCCGCACCCGGCCAGGATTATTGAAGACAAAGCCAGGGCTGCTTTTTTCATTGTTCCCTACTCCTCCCCCGAAACCCTTATGTGGGCGCCAAGCGTGGTGAGCCTGTTCACTATGTTCTCGTAGCCCCTCTCTATCTGCCGCACGTTGTGTATCACCGTGCTGCCCTCGGCGCAGAGCGCCGCTGTGAGAAGGGCCATTCCCGCCCTTATATCCGGGCTGGAGACCTCGGTTCCATGAAGCTTGCACGGGCCCGAGATGACAACCCGGTGGGGGTCGCAGAGGATGAGCCTTGCACCCATGGCCGCAAGTTTGTCGGTGAAGAAAAGCCTGCTCTCGAACATCTTCTCGAAGATGAGGCTTGTTCCCGAGGACTGTGTTGCAGTGACCACGGCGGTGCTTGTGAGGTCGGGCGAGAAACCCGGCCAGGGGCCGTCGTAGATGGTGGGTATGTCGCCCCCGATGTCGGGTCTGACCTCGAGCGGCTGGTCTTCGGGAACCGTTACGAGTCCCCGGTCGAAAAAGATCTCGACCCCGAGTTTGCCAAGACCGGTCATGATGGGCTGCAGTATGAATTCCGGCACGCCGGGGATCTCGACCCTGCCCCGGCAGCACGCTGCAAGGCCGATGAAGCTGCCTATTTCAATGTGGTCGGGGCAGATCGTATGATCAGCACCCCGGAGCAACCCGCCCTTGCCCTGAACCCTGATCAGGTTCGTCCCGGCACCCTGGATCAGCGCCCCCATTTTTGTAAGCATTAAAGCGAGGTCCTGCACGTTGGGCTCGCACGCGGCGTTGTATATCTCGGTTTCGCCCGTGGCGATGCAGGCCGCCATGAGCGCATTCTCGGTCGCGGTTACCGAAGGCTCGTCGAGGTGTATACGGGCTCCCCTGAGCCCCCCATGGGCTGTTATCAGAATACAGTTGCGCTGGTAGTCTACCTTTGCACCCAGCTTTTCGAGCGCCAGGAAGTGGGTGTCGAGCCGGCGCTTCCCAATGACGTCGCCGCCGGGAGGGGGCAGGGAAACGGTTCCGAACCTTGCCGCCACAGGAGCCGCGAGAAGAATGGAAGCCCGGATGCTTCGGCAGAGATTCTGGTCGAGCCGGTCGGGCGAGGCGTTGCCTGAATCGATGGAAACAGAGTTTCCGTCGGTTTCGACCCGGCAACCCATTCCCTCGAGTATGCCGGTCATTGCCCCGGCGTCGCGTATGGCGGGCATGTTTCTAAGGATGCAACCGGAGTCGGCCAGGAGGCAGGCCGCGAGTTCGGGCAGTGCGGCATTTTTGCTTCCCGCCGGGTTCAGGACGCCCTGGAGTCGGCAGCCCCCCTCAACCACCCAGGTATCAGGTTGCATGACTACCGTTCTGGCCCGTTTTTTTCAGCAGGGTGTGGTAGAGGTCGGGGTATTCAAGGGGCAACCACTCCTGTTTGAGAAGCCAGCGGATGTAATCGGGGTCTGTTGCGGCGGTGTCTTCCACCAGACAGCCCTTGTGCTTGCCGAAGTTGAAGACTTTTATCTCGAGGGGCCTGGCAATGAACTCGACAAGCCCGGAAAGCCCTGTGGCGCCGGTCAGGTTCTGTTCGAGTATCGAATCGAGAAGGGCCTTAACCAGTCTGGTGTCGAAAAGGGCCCGGTGGGCGTCGCCGGGAAGTATGGCGCTGTCGAGCCCATGCCTGTAGCGGAGTGCCTGGAGCCCGTGACTGGGTATGTCGCTGAAGCAGTGCCGCGAAAGCCGCAACGTGTCTATGCGGCGGTCTTCGTTGAAAGCTGAGAACACGCCGGGAAACCCCCTCTGAAGCATGGCCATGTCAAAGGGGAGGTTGTGTGCGCAGATGAACGCGGCCCGTTCCGAAAGACCCTTGACGGTTTCGTTAAGGTCGGCGGCGGAAGGGGCGTCCGTTAGCATGACATTGGTTATGTGGTGCACGGCCGAAGCTTCGGGAGGGACAGGGACCGGCGGCTTGACCAGTGAGGAGAACTCGTCGATTGATCCGAGCGGGGTTGTTCCCCTGTATTCCGCAAGCAGGAAAGCGACCTCGACTATGTGGTCCTGGGATGTGTCGGCCCCCGTTGTTTCGGTGTCGACGAAAAGCACCGAACCGGGGGCGTCCTGAAAACTGGAGAAAAGATCGTAATCTGATGCCATGGGTCAATTCTAACCCGGCAGCCCCCTTTTGAAAAGAAGGGCGTTTTTTGACACCGGGGTACCGTTTTCGTTAGCATTGCTGCAAGTCTCTCTTTCTTTCGATGTTACGGAGGTGTATAATGCTTCAAAGGTTTGCGGTGTTCACCTGTCTGGTGACCCTGGCCCTGTCCGGGTGCGGCAGCCAGGAACCGGCGAACCCTCTGTCCCTTCTGCCGGAAAACGCCATGGTTTCAGTTGTCCTCACACAACCGGTTACAGCCGTTCGAAACATGGATGCCTACATAGCGTCCGGAGCCCCATTCCTTGGCGAGAACGTGGTTGAAAACGCCGCGGTCAGCTATCTCGGGATCGATGCTCTCGATGACCTCGCAGCCCTGGGTTTCGATCCACAGGGCTCGGTGGTCTTCTGGATGGAGAGCATGATGCCCCAGTCCATGGCCATGGCCGTTTCAATAACCGATCTCACGGCATTCCTCTCCCTTCTCGAAAGGCTCGGTCTCGCGTTCGAGCCCGGAGAACCGATCGACAAGATGAAAGTCTTCCAGGCTCCCTCCGAGAACGGAACCATCTTCGTGGCGGAATCCAGGGGCGTGGCACTGATGGCCATGACCCGAAACAAGCTCTCGGAGATGTCCCGGGCTCTTGAAACTGAAGCGGTGCGCGAAGTTGCGCCGGCCTCCATCCACTCTTCCGTGAACATCGCCATGATAGGCCCCATGGCTGCCTCGCAGATCCCCATGATAGCCCAGGCGGCCGCCACCGAGGCAGATATGCCTGCTTTCGCCGGCAACCTCATGACCCTTTACTTCGACGCTGCGGTGGTGGTGCTCAACCAGACCGAGCGCGCGGAGATGACTCTTTCGTTCGGCCCCGAAACAGTCACAGCTCACCAGACCGTGTTCTTCAAGGAGGACAGCGACCTTGCCAGGCTTGTTGTAACACCTGACAATCCTTCCCTTCTCGACAGGATACCCGCCGGGCAGGTCATGTCGGCCCAGGTCAGAATGCCGCCTGAACTGACCGGAATCATAATGAACAGCGTCTACCAGGCCATGGGTTATTCCATCGATCCCGCCGTTGCGGACATCTGGACAGAGATGGGCAGCTGCGCCGCCATGTCGTTGTATAGCGACGGCTTCATGCGGTTCATGGCGGTTTACGTCATGCCCTCGGGCCAGGACCTCTCCGGCATGACAGCCATGATCATGGACATGGCCGCCAGGTCCCAGTCCATGCTTCCCCCCGAAATGACGGGCATGCTCACCTTCTCGCCATGCGAAACTATTACAGTGGATGGAATTGAGATGATGAACTCCCGTTTCACCGTTGTCATTCCAGTTGAAGAGGGCTCGGTCGACACCCTCGCGCTCAGTTACTGGTTCGCCTCGCACGACGGCCTTTTCATGGTTGAGAGCGGCGACGCCCCCACAGCCATTCTTCAGACCGTATCCGGAAACTTCACCCCTGCCTCCGGGATGCCGGGCCTCGCAGGCGATGGGATGTTCAACTACGCCATGGAGATCGGCGGTTATCTGGGAATCATAAGGCAGTTCAGCCCCGAGGATATCGACCTGCCCGAGACCATACCCACGCTCTGGGTGACCGGCGGAGTAAGCGCGTCTGACGGTGTTATGGAATCACACACCGAGGTCTCCGGAGCTGAACTGGTGAACTTCATCGGTTCACTCGCGATGGCTTCACAGCAGTAAAACGTGTTTTCAGGGGGGCGGCCTCTCAGGGCGCCTCCCGCTGCCCCGTCCTTGTGTTGTACACGGACTGGGCTTCCTGAATTCCGCTGCGCAGGGCAAGGATTACACAGTCCGCAGCCCTGTGCGCCATTAGTGAAGCCTCTTCCTCGAGGCGTTTGGGAACCTTCGAAAGAACGAAGTTGCGGAGTGGTATGCCCTCCGGAACGGGCCCCGTTCCAAGCCTCAACCTTGGAAAGCCCTCAGTGCCCAGAACTTCGATAATGCTTGCAAGCCCTTTCTGCCCCCCAGCCGAGCCTTCCGGCCTGAGCCTCAGCGAGCCCAGGGGCAGGTAGGCGTCGTCGCAGACCACCAGCATCTCCGACGGTTCGAGCCCACGCGAGTCAAGCAGTGCGCCTGCGGCCCGTCCGCTTTCGTTCATATAGGTGACAGGTTTGGCCAGGTGTATTCCACCCGGGAGAACCGCCGCATGGAAAAGGCCGGCGTTTTTGAAAGAAACGCCGGCCTCGCGGGCAAGGACATCGCCGGCCCAGAAACCGGCGTTATGCCAGGTAAATGTGTACTTCGGGCCCGGGTTGCCGAGGCAGAGCACCAGGCCTATTCCGCCCTGGGGCACTTACTCCCCTTCGCCGGCCTCTGAGGCTTCACCCTCTGCGGCTTCGGTGTCGGAAGAGGTCTTCATGACCCTGGGGGCGATAACGGAGGCCACCACCTGCTCCCCGGACATGTCGATGCTCATCCCCTTGGGAAGAATGATGTCGGAGACGTGAAGGGCGTCGCCAAGTTCAAGCCCGCTCACGTCCACGGCAATGCTTTGGGGGATATCGGAGGCCTTCACGGTCACATTGACCTCGTGGAGCATGTGATCGAGGATGCCGCCCTGCAGGATCCCCTTCGGGCTTCCCTCGAGGTGAAGCGGCACGGGCACCGTGATCATCTGTGAGGGGAGCACCCTGAGAAAATCGATGTGCACCGGCCTGTCGTTGATGGGGTTCCACTGAACTTCCTTCACGATGCAGTTCTCCGGCTTTCCGCCCTGGATGTTGAGCCTGATGATGCCCAGTGAGGAGTTGTAACCAACCACGGTCATGAAGTGGTGCGTGTTGACGGAGACAGCCACCTCGCCGCCCCGGCCGTAGAGGATGCCCGGCACGAGACCTTCCCGGCGGATCCGCCGGGCTTCCCTCGAGCCTGTTCGGGTTCTGGTTTCGATGTTGAGTTCCAACGGCATTACTATATCCTTTCCCGGTGTACGGAAGACTGGCTGGGGCGGGAGGACTCGAACCCCCAAATGCAGGGACCAAAACCCTGTGTCTTAACCATTTGACGACGCCCCAGCGTTAACAAAGATTCCGCGGTATACACCCGGGTGAAGCTCTCCCCCAGAAACTTCGCGGCTGCTTCCGACTCTTGAGCGGTTCGAAAAAGGGCGTACAAGACGGGCCCCGAACCGCTGAGACCCCAGTCATCCGTCAGGCGTGAAAGGGCTTTTGCCACCTTTTCAATGCCCGGCAGGCACCTGGAGAGAGGAGGGAAGAAATCGTTCCGAAGGTTTGCGGGATAAGGCTTACCCTCATGCCACTTCGCAGTTATCAGGCCCGAAACATCGCACGTGACCCCTGCGTTTGTCAAGGCTGGAAAGGGGGGCTCAAGGTCGAAAAGCCCGTATGCCCACGGCGTTGACACAGCTTCCCCCGAATCCACAAGGACGGCGAAAAAACCCGGAACGGCTGCGGGTGTCAGTACCTCACCGCGACCCTCGACCAGAGCGGGACCGTCCTCGAGGAAGAACGGTACATCGCTGCCCAGTTGAAGGGCAAGTTCGTCAAGACCGGCCCATTCGCCCGAAAGGAACGCCATGGCGAGAAGGACCGCCGCGGCATCGCTGCTTCCCCCGGCCAGCCCACCCGGGGAAGGTATGACCTTGTGAAGGCTGATGTCGACGCCCATATCCGCCCCGGTGGCCTCAAGGAAGAGGGCCGCGGCCCGAAAGGCTATGTTGTCCGGCCCCTCCGGTGAGCCCATTCCGCTGCACTCGAGGTTGATCACGCCTTTCTGCCCGGTCGGGGATAGTTGCAGCGTGTCGGCCAGAGTAACAGGGCAGAAAACGCTTCGTATGTCGTGGTAGCCATCGGGTCTGGCAGCGAGGATGCTGAGACCAAGGTTTATCTTTGCGGGCGCCTTCAGGGTGACCATTAAACTGCGGGGTAGAAGCTGAGCACGGCGAAGACCACCGCGCCCCAAAGCAGAATGTTCAGGATCATGGGTCTGTCCGACAGGAGCAGTTTGTCGGGGCTGCCGCCGAGGCCCTGGCACAGCACCAGGTATTCGTACCGGAATACACCGTAGACTACGAAGGGGATCGTTACCCACAGCATGGGGCTCACCTGTTCCAGGGTGCGCGTGCTGACTGTATAGAGGGCATAGCCCATTATGCTGGCTCCCGCGCTGATGCCCATCATCTGGTCGAGGAGGGCCGGTGTGTACTCTCTGAGGTTCTTCCTGTGACCCGTGGCCCCCTCGCCCAGCACGGAGATCTCGTTGCGGCGCTTCGCGAAGGCCAGGAAGGAAGCAAGGAAGAAGGTGCAAAGGATGAGCCAGGGTGAGAGGATCATTTCCATCCCGGTGTCATCCAGTACTGCCACTCCCGACAGTGCCCTGAGAACGAAACCCATGGCTATGATGAGGCAGTCCAGTATCACCTCCGATTTCAGGCGGAGGGAATAGGCGACCTGCATCACGAGGTAGACCGAGAACGCAAGTGCCAGCCGTGGAGCGTAGAGCCATGAAAGGGTAAGCACCAGACCGGCCAGAACAGCGGAAACGGTTACGGCAGTGGCGACCCTTAGCCTCCCCGAGGGGATGGGTCTGAGGTTCTTCACGGGGTGGAGTTTGTCACGCCGTCTGTCTGCGGTGTCGTTCATGAGGTAGACCGCGCTGGAAAGGAAGCAGAACCCCAGAAACGCCTCGAAAGAGGCGATGAGCGCCCCGGTTGTCCACACCCTGCCGAAGATCATGGCCGCGAACACAAAAAGGTTTTTGGTCCATGATTTGGGCCTCATGCTCTCGAGTAGTGCTCCTGCTTCCTTCATGGGAGTATGATAGGTTTCGTTGCCGCGGTTTTCAACCCCGGCGGGAATGAGCATATTCCAGTCTATTTTTCATGGGGTGTTCTGAACCTTGGACCTTAAAGGGGTCCCTTTCAGGAGTTGTGATGAAACCAGCCCTTGCAGTACTGATTCTCCTGATCAGTTCCCTGGGTCTCGCGGGTGAGCTTCAGGTTCAATCGTGTCTTGGCAAGACATACGGGAACACCGGAACGATGCTCTCCGAGCCGGTTTCGGTTCAGGTCCGGAATGCCTGTGATGGCACGCCGGCGGTCGGGGTTCCGGTGAACTTCACAGTCCAGAACGGAGACGCCGAGCTCGACCCCCATCCCGGCTATCTCACCGTGATGCAGGAAGGGCTGTCGGGATTTGTAGTGTACACCGACTCGTCGGGCATCGCCATGATGAACCTGAAGTTCGGTGACGACATGGGGGAAGTCCTTGTCACTGCCGTGGCGGGAGACAGCGGAGGCGAACTCTCAAGGGCTTCCATCACACTGGTCTCGATCAACCTGTTCTTCATCATCTTCCAGGTGTTCGGCGGGCTTGCGATCTTCCTGCTCGGCATGCAGATGATGTCAGCCAACCTGCAGCAGGTCGCCGGCAACCGTCTGAAGACCATTCTTCAAAGAATAACGTCGAACCGGCTCGCGGGGATAGCCACCGGAGCCCTGGTCACGGCGGCCATCCAGAGTTCGAGCGCCACCACGGTTATCACTGTGGGTTTCGTGAACAGCTCTCTGATGACACTTCAGCAGGCGGTGGGAGTGGTTCTGGGCGCCAACATAGGAACCACAATAACCGGTCAGCTCATTGCCTTCAAGATAACCGACTACGCCTTTCCCATGATCGCCGTGGGTTTCGCCATGTCGTTCCTGGGCAGGAACCGTGTTCACAAGCTATGGGGCAAGGCACTGATGGGGCTTGGCCTTCTTATCATGGGCATGAGCGTAATGAGCGATGTCATGAAGCCTCTGAGGGCAAGCGCTCCCGTCAGGAACTTCTTCGCGGATTTCAGCGCCAACCCGCTGCTGGCCATTTTCGCCGGCACACTGATAACCGTCATCGTTCAGAGTTCGAGCGCAACCGTGGGCCTCACCATGACACTTGCCGGGATCGGCCTTGTGAACCTTCAGGGCGCCGTGTTCCTGGTTCTTGGCGACAACATCGGAACTACGATAACGGCCCAGCTAGCCGCCCTTGGAAGCAACAGGGCCGCCCGCCAGACGGCAATGGCCCACACGTTCTTCAACCTGATAGGCGCGGTCTATTTCATGCTCCTCGCGGTGAAAAACGACGGGGTTTTTCTTGAACTCGTCAGGTTCACTTCAGCTGACCCCATGCGCCAGGTGGCCAACGCCCACTCCATCTTCAACATCATGAACTGCATCGTTTTCATACCCCTGGTCCCCCTTCTCGCAAAGCTCTGCAGAATGGTCATTCCCGATGACAAGAAGCGGGAAGCGGGAGAACCCGAGATGGTCCTCGACTTCAACCTGCTTGACAGCCCTGTTCTCGCCATCGACACACTGAACCGCGAGATGGGCAAGATGGCCGAGTATTCAGGCGAATGCCTTCTGATGGCATCCGAGCACTTCCTGACGGGCCGGCACGAGGCCTCCGAGATAGTTCGCATGGAGGACAGGGTGGACATCATGCAGCGGGACATGACCAACTACGCCTCGAAGCTCTTTCAGGGTGAACTCACCCGTGAGCAGTCACTGAGCCTTCCCGTTATCATCCACTCCATCAACGACCTCGAGCGCATATCCGACCATGCCGTGAACATGATGGAGGCCCGGGCCAGGGTCACCGGCGAGGACGTGATGAAGGAGGTCGGCCCCCTTCCCGCCCTGGCAATCACTGCGTCCAGAACGCTCCTGGAGATGACCCGCGAGTCGGTGAAAGCGATCAAGAACAATGACATCGAGGCATCCCAGAAGGTCCTCGTGCTCGAGGGCCGCATGAACAAGATAAGCGAGGAAGCCCGGGAGAAGTACGGTGAAGCCCTCGCTTCCCGCATGGCCAACATGACCGGTCTTGCCATACTTGACTACATCGAGTACTGTGAAAGGGCGGGCGACCACTTCACCAACATAGCCCAGTCAATGATCGGAGGGGGTGTCTGGCATGGCCCGAACCCTGAAGAGTGAGTTCACGGTCGACCTTGACCGGATCGAAGAGGGGATAGCCGTTCTTCTGGCTCCCGCCGGTTTCCAGTGGCATCTGCCCGCCCAGCACCTGCCCCCCGACGCGAAGGAGGGCATGACGCTCAGCGTAACCCTCGTCACCGATCCTGAAGGAACGTCAGCCAGGATCGACAGGATCAGGAGCCTCAGGGAAGGGCTCGGGGGGAGATGAAGGGAAGCCTGGTCCTCGTGGCGACCCCCATCGGAAACCTCGAGGACCTGTCGCCCAGGGCCGCCAGGGTTCTGGCCGAGGCCGAGATCGTGATGGCGGAAGACACCCGCCGAACAATGAAGCTGGTTCCCCCCGGCAAAAGGCTTGTGAGCTACAATGATGTGAATGCCAGGGGAAGGCTGCCGCTTCTTCTTGAAACCCTTGAAGCAGGTCATACCGTGGCAATGGTCAGCGACGCCGGCACCCCGGGGGTGTCCGACCCCGCCTATCGGGCCGTGCAGGCTGCCATCGAGGCCGGCGTGGCGGTTTCGGTCGTGCCCGGTCCCTCAGCGGTCACAACAGCCATCGTGGCGTCAGGGCTGCCCACAGACAGGTTCGCCTTCGAGGGTTTTCTCCCCAGGAAGCCGGGACCAAGGCGCACCAGGATCATTTCCATGGCTTCCTACACGGGCACTCTGGTCTATTTCGCCGGCCCGCACCACACCGGGAAACTGCTTGCTGAGCTGCACGAGTTGCTTGGTGACAGAAGGTGCTGCGTCGCCAGGGAACTCACCAAGGTCCATGAGGAGTATGTCAGAGGCACCCTGGGGGTTCTTGCACAGAAGTATGGCGAGGTTCCCCCGAAGGGGGAGGTCACCCTTCTCGTCGCGGGAGCCGAACCATGAATCTCGACAGTTTACACAACAGGGGCAGAGCGCTCCTTGCTCCCGTCATCAGGCTTCTGGCTTCCCTGGGCGTATCGCCCTCGACGGTTACAGTCTGCGGGCTCCTTGTCTGCCTCGGGGCTGCCTGGCTGGCCTGGAAAGGCCTTTACTGGCAGGCCGGAGTGACAATGATCGCGGGAAGCCTTTTCGACGCTCTCGACGGTGGCATCGCAAGAATTACGGGAAAGGTATCGAAGGCCGGCGCCGCACTTGACTCCAGCCTCGACAGAGTGGCCGAGTCGGCGCTTTTCATTGCCATTCTTGCGGGAAGGGCCGGCAGTGAACATGTTACCCTGCTGTATGCGGCTCCGCTTGCTATGGCGGGCTCACTCATGGTGAGTTATGTCAGGGCCAGGTCAGAGGGGCTGGGAATACGTTGCGATGTTGGTTTCTTCACCCGGACCGAACGGCTTGTGGTCATGGTTGTCGCCCTGCTCGCGGCGGGCGTGGCGGGAAGCGTGGCCTTACTGGTTGGTTGTGTGGTGGTCGCCCTGGGTGCCTGGATTACGGCGGTTCAGAGGCTGATCACTGTTTACAGGGCGGGTCAGGGGCAACCCCTGTGAGGGGCGGGCACCGATCCTTGTGTGTGTTTGAATACTACTGGAGGGCGTAATGTCCAGAAAAGTGAGAGTTGCCATAATCGGCGTGGGAAACTGCGCCAACAGTCTTGTTCAGGGCGTTGAATACTACAAGAACGCCAAGGACGACGAGAAGGTCCCGGGACTGATGCATGTGAATCTCGGTGGCCTGCACGTGAGTGACGTCGAGTTTTCCGCCGCTTTCGACATCAACGTCACCAAGGTTGGAAAAGACCTCAGCGAGGCCATCTTCGCCGATCCCAACTGCACCATCAAGTTCTGCGATGTTCCCCACATGGGCGTGACGGTTCACAGGGGCATGACCCACGACGGCCTTGGCAAATACCTCAAACCCATTATCCAGAAAGCCCCTGGCGCAACCGCCGACATCGCCGGGATCCTTCGTGAAACCAAGACCGATGTGGTGGTCAACTACCTTCCCGTGGGCAGCGAAGAAGCCACCAAGTGGTACGTCGAGCAGATCCTCGACGCGGGCTGCGCCTTTGTCAACGCCATTCCCGTGTTCATCGCCCGGGAACCCTATTGGCAGAACAGGTTCCGTGAGAAGGGGCTGCCCTGCATGGGCGACGACATCAAGAGCCAGGTTGGCGCGACCATCCTTCACAGGGTCCTCACCAGGCTTTTTGAAGACCGCGGCGTCAGGCTGGACAGGACCTACCAGCTCAACGTGGGCGGCAACACTGATTTCCTGAACATGCTGGAACGGGAGAGGCTTGAAAGCAAGAAGATCTCCAAGACCAACGCCGTCACAAGCCAGATACCCGGCGGCATGAAACCCAGGAACGTTCACATCGGCCCCTCCGATTACATCGAGTGGCTCGACGACAGGAAATGGTGCTACATCCGCATGGAAGGCACCACGTTCGGCGATGTTCCGCTCAATTTTGAAAGCAAGCTTGAGGTCTGGGACAGCCCCAACTCCGCGGGAGTCATCATCGACGCTGTCCGCTGCGCCAAGCTCGCGCTTGAGAACGGTCTGACCGGCGCAATCGAAGCCCCGTCATCGTATTTCTTCAAGTCGCCCCCGGTTCAGTACTACGATGACCAGTGCCGCAAGATGACCGAAGACTTCATCGAGAAGCACCGCCCGAAGGGCAAGGAGTAGGGGGACCGGGGCTGACCCCCCTCCCATGAAGGGCGCTTTCATAACCTTCGAAGGGGTGGAGGGAGCGGGAAAGACCAGCAGGAGCAAGGCTCTCTGCAAGTCGCTTTCCGACCTGGGCCACACGGTTATGCCCACCCGGGAACCGGGGGGGACGCCGGTATCGGAGAGGATCCGCGAGATCCTTCTCGAGACGGGCCTTGTCACTCCCCCTGTGTGCGAACTGATGCTCTTTCTCGCGGCCAGGGCTGCCAATGTTGAGCAGCTGGTGACTCCCTGGCTGTTAAAGGGCGCCGTTGTGCTCGGTGACAGGTTCACCGATGCCACGCTGGCCTACCAGGCTTTCGGCAGAGGGCTGCCGAGGGGTGATGTCGAAACGGCCTGCATTTTTGCCGCGGCGGGAATCGTGCCTGACCTGACCGTACTTCTCGACCTCGACCCCGAACTGGGCCTCGAAAGGCATGCCAGCGCCGGCAGAACGCGTGACAGGATGGAAGAGGCGGGGGCGCCTTTTCACAGAAGGGTACGGGAAGGGTACCTTCAGCTGTCCCGTGAGAATTCTGCCAGGTTCATGGTTCTTGACGGAAGACTGCCTCCAGAGAGGCTTGACGACTTAATACTCCGAAGAGCGCTTGAGGTTCTTCGGGAAAAGAACGGGGGCCTTGTTCGATGAGGAATCCCATACCCTCCTGGGCTTCGGGGCTGCTGGGCACCCTTCTGCTGGCTTTCACCGGCTTTCTCGCCGTTTCTCCGGCCGGTGCCAAAGATTCGCCGGTGGCAAGGGCCAGCTCACTCGAGCTGTTCCTCGATGTTTACGGTTTGACAAGAAGCGCCTATGTGGACACCCTGGAGAGCAGGGTGCTCATGGAAGCGGCGCTTCAGGGGATGCTTCAGTCGCTCGACCCCAACAGCATGCTTCTCACCCCCAGAGAGTACGAGAACCTCAGGATCCAGCTCGAGGGATCGTTCGAGGGGGTTGGGATCACACTCGGGCAGCGGGAAGAACGGCTCACCGTGATCTCCCCCATCGAGGGCACCCCGGCACACAGGGCCGGCATGAGGGCCGGCGACACGATTGTCACCATAGACGGAGCCACTACCGAGGGAATGACCACCGACGAGGCAGTGAGCTTCATCAGGGGTCCGGGGGGGACAGTGGTAACCCTCGAGGTTCTCAGGGCGGGCATCGAAGACACGCTCAGCTTCCCTATCGAACGGGCAAAGATCGATGTTCCCTCCCTGACCGCGCATTTTTTGCTTGAACCCGGCATCGGGTACGTCCGCCTGGCACGGTTCTCGGAAGAGTCGCTCGCCGAGGTTAGCGATGCGATACAAGAGCTTGAGGCTCAGGGCGCAACCCGTCTTGTTTTCGACATACGCTCCAACTCCGGTGGTCTGCTGAACCCCGCGGTAGAGCTGGCCGACCTGTTTCTCCCCGCCGGCACAGCGATAGTGACCACCCGCGGGCAGGCCGTGGGCGAACAGATATACCGGGCCCGGAACGATGTGTTCTTCCCGGGCGAGACCGCGGTTCTCGTAGACGGCGGAAGCGCCAGCAGCTCCGAGATATTCGCGGGTGCGCTGCAGGACAACGGCGTGGCGACCATCGTAGGCAGCAGGACTTTCGGAAAGGGTTCGGTGCAGTCCCTCACCGACCTCGGCGAATACCCGGGGCTCGGGCATTACGGCGTGAAGCTCACCACGGCCCGGTACTATACGCCTTCGGGACGAAGCATCGACAGAACCCTTCGTGACGATTTCATGGAACAGGGTGCCGAGGAGGACTGGGGGATCCTTCCCGATATCGCCGTGGAGGTCTCCGAATTCGACGGCCGTCTGGTCTACCTTCTCGAGTACGAGGGGTACTTCTTTGGTTTCGCCGGTGAGTACATCCTCGAGAACAGTGTTCCTTACGATTTCTGGCCCGATGACCAGGTCATTGGAGACTTCATTCTTTACCTTGGTGAAGAAGGTGTGGAGTTCACCCCTGAAGAGTTTCAGGAGAGCAGGGACTACATCGAACGGGCCCTGCTTCGGGAGATCGGCCTCAGGGAGTGGCCCATGGACCATTACTACGAGGTGCTCTCCCCCCGTGACCCCTGCATCCTTGCGGCCCTCGAGCACCTGCGGGGGGGAGACAGCCCCAGATGAACATCACTTTTGGAACCTCGGGATGGCGCGGCATCATCTCCCGTGATTTCACATGGGACAGGGCCATGTCCGTGGTGGACGCCATTGGCGTCTTCCTTTCGGAATCGGGCTTCAGGTCGGTGGCGGTCGGTGGGGATTGCCGGTTCCTTTCCCCCGAGCTTTCCCAGGCCACTGCTGAAAGGCTTTCCAGCTCCGGTTTCGACGTATTCCTTTCCCGGGGTCCCGTACCCACACCGGTACTTTCCCACGCCTGCCGAAGCCGGGGGCTCGGGGGAGTGATCAACTTCACCGCAAGCCACAACCCGCCTCTGTACAACGGCATAAAGTTCTCGCCCGGCCATGGCGGTCCCGCTGACTCCATGGCGACTGGAAGGATCGAAGAGCTGATACGACTTGGCGAAACCCCCCTCCAGTCCTCCGGGTCGATCTCCACGGTCGATTTCGTCACACCTTACCTCAAGGACATCAACTGTTTCATAAACGCCGACCTCTTCAGGGCGCACGATTCTCTCAGGGTGGTTTACGACGCGTTCAGCGGGGCGGGAAGCGGCGTTCTCGACAGAAAGCTTTGTGAACTCGGAGCTTCGATCCGGGTCATCCATGGAACCCGCGACCCTCTTTTCGCCGGCAGAGACCATCCGGAACCCAACGCCCACGGTCTCCTCGAGCTTTCCGGTGAAGTGGTTAAAAGCGGGGCGTCCCTTGGTGTGGCCACTGACGGAGACGCTGACCGTTTCGGTATCGTCGATGAAAACGGCGAATTCGTCACACCGCACGATTTTCTGGCCCTTCTTCTGGATTACCTCGCCGAGTCGGGACGCAGCGGCGCCGCAGTACGTTCGGTGACAACCGGAAACCTCATGGACAGGGTCGCCGCCGCCAGGGGTATCCAGGTTAAGGTAACCCCGGTGGGCTTCAAGCACCTGGGAAGCGCCATGCTTTCCGGCAACGTCATGCTGGCCGGTGAGGAGTCGGGGGGGTTGTCCGTCGGGGGGCACATTCCCGAGAAGGACGGCGTTCTCGCATGCCTTCTGGCGGCGGAGATGGTCTGCGCCAGGGGCGAAGGCCTCGCGGCCCAGCTCGACAAGTTGTGGAACAAACACGGAAGGCTTTTCAACATCCGGGTGGACCTTCCCCTCTCCTCCGACACAAGGGACCGGATCCAGCGGGACTGGCTTTGCAGTGACCCCAGAAATGCTGCCGGAAGGCCTGTGCTGGGAATCGACCGCACCGATGGCGTGAAGCTTCTGTTTGGCCCCGACACCTGGGTGCTGGTGCGGTTGTCGGGCACCGAACCCCTTGCCAGGGTTTACATCCAGTCTTCCTCCACATCGCTGTGTGATGAACTCGCGGCAACCCTCACGCGCGAATTCGAGGGAAACCCGTGATAATCGACACTAAAAAACTGTCCCTGGCGGTGAACTCGCTGGATTCGGGAAAGCGCAGCAGCGGAGTGTACACGATCCCCCTCGGCGACCTCGACTGGAACATCCCCGAGGTCGAGCCGATGCCTTCCCCTGGAGAACTCTGCCTCGAGGTCACCATGTCAGGCGACTCCATACTTGTCGAGGGAACCTTCAGCGCCTTGTTCACGGCTCCGTGCTCGAGATGCCTCGAGCCAGCCCTGATAGAGGTGAAGGGCGAGGTGCGACGCATGTACAGCAGCGACCCGGCCCTCGAGGACGAACCCGATGTTGAACCCGTCTCCCATCATGACGGTTGGATTAGTATATTCGACGCCGTACGAGAGTCCGTCATCCTGTCGATACCCATGGTGCCCCTTTGCGACAAGGGGTGCAGGGGTTTGTGCAGCGTGTGCGGAGCCAATTTGAACAAGGATATGGATAAGGATCGGGGGGACTGCGGTCACCTCGTCGGGGAGTGAGTTCCCCGGTCATGCAAACAAGGAGTGGATGATGCCCGTACCAAAGAGAAGAACCTCCGCAACCAGGAGGGACAAGCGCAGGGCCAACTGGAAGCTGGTGGCCGGTTCCGTCAGCAACTGCCCCCAGTGCGGCGAACCCCGGATCCCCCATCGTGTCTGCAGGCATTGCGGATTCTACGATGGTCGCATGGTGACCAGACCCGCGGAAGAGTAGCGGGTTTATCAGTTGCCGGAGGCTCCCCTGACTGAAAGCGTGGTCATCGCCCTTGATGCCATGGGCGGCGACAACGGCCCAGGGGTTGTTGTCGAAGGAGCGGTTCGTTTTTTTGACGAAATGCCCAAGGCTGTGCAGAAGGGTGTATCCGTTATCCTCACGGGAGAGCGTGACACCCTTGCCAGACTTCTGAGCAGGGCCGGGGGCCAGAAGCTCCCCATCTCCATTCAGCACGCCTCGCAGGTCGTGGGAATGGATGAACACCCTTCGCAGGCCCTCCGCAACAAGCCGGACAGCAGCCTCTCCGTCATGGCGGGGCTTCAGAAGAGCGGGATCGCCCACAGCATGGTCAGCCCCGGCAATACGGGCGCCATGATGGCTGCAAGCGTTTTCGCTCTGGGAACCATACCGGGGATCCAGCGTCCCGCCATTGCGGGCTCACTGCCAACGGTGAACCACCCATCGATCCTTCTCGACCTCGGCGCCAATGTCGACTGCAAGCCCGAACAGCTCTTCCGTTTCGCCTACATGGGAAGCGTTTACAGCAGGGATGTTTTTGGTGTTGCGAACCCCAGGGTGGCTCTTCTGAATGTGGGCATGGAGTCTACGAAGGGCACTCCCACGGTTCTGGAAGTCTACCGGAAATTGTCGGAATCTCCGCTTAACTTCGTGGGCAACCTTGAGGGCGACGGAATACTCAAAGGCGAGGCGGACGTCGTGGTTTGCGACGGCTTCGTGGGGAATGTCCTTCTGAAGTTTACGGAATCGGTGACCTCGCTTGTTGGGGGGGCCCTGTACCTGGAGATGAAACGCCACTGGACGTCAAGGCTCGGATACCTCTTCATGAAGCCCTCTTTCAACCATCTCTGGACCAAGCTTGACACCGCCGAGTACGGCGGCGCCCCACTTCTTGGGCTCAACGGAGTCTCGATAGTCGCCCACGGCAGCTCCAGCTCACACGCGATCAGAAACGCGCTGAAAGTGGGGGTTGATTTTCGCAGGGCAGGTGCAGTGGAAAAGATAAGAAGCAGCATGGCTGAACTCATCGCAAAGGAAAAGGCAAGTGAACAATAGACAAGCTTACATCGTGGGGACGGGGCATTTCGTTCCATCCCGAATACTCACTAATGCCGACCTTGAGCGTATGGTGGACACCAGCGACGAATGGATTACCACACGCTCCGGAATCAAGGAAAGACATATATCCGAACCCTCACAGGCCACCTCTGATCTTTCCATTGAGGCAGCTCGCAACGCAATGGATGCCGCTGGCTGGAAACCCGCAGATGTTCAGGGCGTGATTGTTGGAACCGTGACGCCCGATTTCGTCTTTCCGTGCACTGCGGCCATAATCGCCAACAAGCTCGGCCTGCCCAACATTCCATGTTACGATTTCGAAGCGGGCTGCACCGGCTTTGTTTACGGGCTGATCCAGGCCAGGGCTCTAATCGTGTCCGAAACACTGGACAGGATACTGGTCATAGGCGGCGAAACCCTGACAAGGATCACGAACTGGAAGGACCGGTCAAGCTGTGTGCTTTTCGGCGACGGCGCAGGGGCCGTTGCAGTGAGCAGCCAGGGCCCCGGCGGCATGCTGGGCGGCTGGCACTGGGGTGCCGATGGCTCCTTTGGTTCGTTGCTCTGCCAGAAGGCGGGCGGCACCAGAGAGCCACTCACCCATGAGGGGCTTGACCAGGGCAGAAACACCATCTACATGGAGGGTGGAGAGATATTCAAGAATGCCGTGCGCGCCATGCGCGATTCGGCCCTTCTCGCTTTGGAAAAGGAGGGCATCACCCGTGAGGATGTCGACCTTCTTATCTCCCACCAGGCCAATGTGAGAATAATCGACGCCACTGCAAGGGCGCTGGGTCTTCCCCCCGAGAAGGTCTTCGTGAACATCCACAAGTTCGGGAACACATCCAGCGCATCGATACCCATCGCCCTCGACGAGGTTGTCAGAAGCGGTACGGTCAAGCCGGGGATGAACCTTGTCCTTGCCGCCTTCGGCGCCGGGCTCACATGGGGAGGGATGGTGTTGCGGTGGAAGTAACCGTTGAGAGCCGCACGGCGGTTGTCACCGGGGCGGCGCGGGGCATTGGCCTGTGCATCGCCGGAAAGCTCATTTCCCAGGGCTGGCAGGTCGCCGGGTGCGATGTTTCCACGGAAGCCCTCGCAACCGCCGCCACCAACCTCGGGCAGGCCTTCCATCCCTTCGTGATGAACGTGGCTGACCCGGAAAGCGTCAACGCCGCAGTGGCGGAGATGAGCGCCGGCCTCCAGGGCATACGCTGTCTGGTGAACAACGCGGGCATAACCCGTGACAGCCTTCTGCTTCGAATGGACCAGTCGGCGTGGGACGCGGTTCTGGCCGTGAACCTCACGGGCGCGATGAATGTGACCAGGGCTCTTCTTCGAACCCTTCTCAGGGCCAGACAGCCCTCGATCATCAACATAACGTCGGTTGTCGGTTTGATGGGTGCTCCGGGTCAGACCAACTACGCCGCCAGCAAGGCGGGGCTCATCGGCTTCACCAAGGCGCTGAGCAGGGAGATATCGGCAAAGGGCGTGAGGGTGAACGCCATTGCCCCGGGATTCATCGAGACCGAAATGACAGCTGTGCTACCGGAAGAGGTCCGCAGCGACTACCTTCGCAGGATCCCCATGGGAAGCCTTGGCCTCCCCGAAGATGTGGCGGATGCCGTCGCCTTTCTCGCGGGGCCTGCTTCAAAGTATATTACAGGAGTGGTACTTCCCGTTGATGGCGGCCTTACAACATAGAAAGGACATAAAATGTCACTTGAAAACCGTGTTACCGAGATAATCGTGAACAAGCTTGGTGTAAAGGCCGAAGAGGTTACACCCGAAGCCCATTTCGTGACGGACCTCGGCGCCGACTCACTCGACCAGGTCGAACTGATGATGGACTTCGAGGACGCATTCGATCTCAAGATCTCCGACGAGGAGGCCGGCAAGCTTCAGACCGTGGGAGCCGTAATCGATTTCCTTAAGGTCAAGGGCATTTCCGTTTAAGATCGGAGCCTTTGCCGGCAGACAGTCCCGGCGCCGCGCAAGTGTGCGGCGCCGGGCTGAATACAGCGGAGGAGACCAATCTTGTCCCACAGACGAGTTGTTGTAACGGGTCTTGGTGTTCTGAGCCCGATCGGAGTGACTCCGACGGAAGCATGGAACAATGCCCTTGACGGAAAAAGCGGAATCGACCGGATCAGTCTTCTCGATCCCACCGACTTCACCAGCCAGGTTGCCGGACAGGTCAAGGGATTCGATCCGGTGGCCCATTTCGGAGCGGCCGAGGCCCGAAAAAGCGACAGGTTTACCCAGTTCGCCCGGGTGGCTTCCCGCAACGCCTGGAACGCAGCCGGGTTCGCCGACAACCCTCCCGACCCTGAGCGGGTCGGAGTGATCCTGGGCAGCGGGGTCGGTGGTATCGGCACTTTCGAGGAACAGATGCGGATCGCCATGGAGAGGGGCCCCAGAAGGATAAGCCCCTTCTTCGTTCCCATGATGATATCCAACATGGCGTGCGGTCAGGTTGCCATCGACCTTAACGCGAAGGCGCTGAACTACTGCACGGTCACAGCGTGCGCAAGCAGTGGCCACGCAATGGCGGCCGCGCTCGACTCGATCCGCCTGGGCAGAGCCGATGTCATCCTGGCCGGCGGAAGCGAAGCCCCCATAACTTTCATGGCTCTGGGGGGATTCTGTGCCCTCAAGGCCCTTTCAACGGGCTGGAACGACAAGCCCACACAGGCGTGCAGGCCCTTCGACCGTGACCGCGACGGCTTCGTCATGTCCGAGGGCGGGGCGATACTGATACTCGAAGAGCTTTCCCACGCAAAGGCAAGGGGAGCGGAGATCGTGGCGGAAATTGTCGGCGCGGGGATGACCTGCGACGCCTTCCACATAACGGCCCCCGCCGAGGGCGGGGAAGGCAGCCGCAGGGCCATGATCAACGCCATGTGCGACGGCGGCATCGACCCCGGCTCGGTAGACTACATCAACGCCCACGGCACATCCACCCAGCTCAACGACGTAAACGAGACCATGGCCATCATAAGCGCCCTGGGTCGGGAAAACGCCAATCGCATAATGGTGTCGTCAACCAAGTCGGTTCACGGGCACATGCTGGGCGCAGCGGGCTCCATGGAGGCCACTCTCACCTGCCTTGCCCTGAAGCACGGTGTGGTTCCCCCCACGATCAACCACGAGAACCCCGGGGAAGGCTGTGTACTCGATTACGTTCCGGGCTCCGCCCGGGAGGCTGACATTCATGTTGCCCTGAGCAACTCACTGGGATTCGGCGGGCACAACGTAACCCTCGCCTTCCGGAAGTATACAGGCAACTGACGGCCCGTCACGCCCCGGCCTGAGCGGCCCGTGCCGGTGTCGAACGCCGAAATCGGAGGATATGGAATGGACTACATGCTCAGCGAAGACCTGATGGCAATTCGGGATATCTGCGCCGAGATAGCCGCCAAACACATCAGGCCTGTCAGGGCCCTGCTCGACGAGGAAAACCGTTTTCCGCGGGAGATCATGGGTGTTCTGGCCCAGAGCGACCTTTTCACAATCTACATACCCGAGGCGTACGGTGGCACCGGGATGGGCAGCCTCGCTCTCTGCGTGGCTACCGAAGAGCTCAGCAGGGCCTGCGGGGGCATCGCCGTCTCCTACGCCGCCAATGCCCTGGGCGCAATGCCCATCCTTCTGTTCGGCACCGAAGAGCAGAAACAGAAGTTCCTTCCCCCACTGGCCTCGGGAGAGAAGCTCTGCGCTTTCGCCCTGACCGAATCCGAAGCGGGAAGCGATGCGGCGGGTATCAAGACAAGGGCCGTGCGGGACGGCGACCACTACGTTCTCAACGGCACCAAACAGTGGATAACCAACGGTGGGGAAGCCCAGATATACACGGTCATAGCCATGACCGACCCGACCCGTGGCGCGCGCGGCGCCACTGCGTTCATAGTCGAAGAGGGCACACCCGGCTTCAGCTACGGTAAAAAGGAAGACAAGATGGGCATCCGTGCCAGTTCCACACGGGAACTGGTTTTCGAGGACTGCCGCGTTCCCGCGGAAAACCTCATCTCCCGGGAAGGCATGGGGTTCATGGTGGCCATGAAAACCCTCGACAACAGCAGGCCGGGGGTCGCGGCACAGGCCATCGGGATCGCTCAGGGCGCGCTGGACGAGGCGCTCGCTTACGCTTCAGGCAGGCGCCAGTTCGGTCAGCGCATAGACAGCTTCCAGGGCATCCAGTTCATGTTGGCGGATATGGCCACATCGATCGAGGCCGCCCGCGCCCTGACCTACTCAGTGGCCAGGATGATCGACTCCGGCAAGGGAAGGTTCGAGAAGGAATCCGCCATGGCAAAGGTGTTCGCAAGCGACGTGGCCATGAAGGTCACCACCGATGCGGTTCAGATCCTGGGCGGATACGGCTACATGAAGGAGTACCCGGTCGAGAAGATGATGCGGGACGCCAAGATAACACAGATCTACGAGGGCACCAACCAGATCCAGCGCTCGGTCATTGCAGGCGCCCTCATCCGGGAAACCGCAGCTGGAATGAGGTAGCCCTTGAAGTTTGTCGTTGCGGTCAAGCAGGTTCCCGACACCGCTGAAGTGCGGATCGACCATGAACGCGGCACCCTGATCAGGGACGGTGTACCGAGCATCCTGAACCCGTTCGACACCTACGCCCTCGAGGAAGCCCTCAAGTGGCGTGACGCCCTTGGCGGTACCGTCACCGTTATCACCATGGGTCCCCCCCAGGCCGAAGCCGTTCTCACCGAGGCTATCGCAATGGGCGCAGACGAGGGCATTCTTCTTACCGACAGGGCTTTCGCCGGGAGCGACACCTGGGCCACCAGCCACACCATCGCCGAGGCCGTACGAAAGATAACCGGCGTCGACGCCGTGTTCTGCGGCAAGCAGGCCATCGACGGCGACACAGCCCAGACCGGCCCCGGAATTGCCGCTTCCCTCGACTGGCCCCAGGTCACCTTCGTGGGCAGGGTGAGGGAAATGACAGGCCAGAGCATGGTTTGCGAAAGATACATTGAGACCGGGGTGCAGGTTCTCAGGGTCGCGCTTCCGGCGGTCATCACGGTCCTTAAGGACGCAAACGTACCCCGGATCCCCTCCCTTCGCGGCAAGATGAGGGCACGGACATTCAAGCCCGTGGCATGGGGTGCTGATGACCTCGGGCTGACCCGGGGCGAAACAGGGCTGGAAGGCTCTCCCACAAAGGTGGTCACCACAGCCACACCGGAAGCAAGAACGGGGGGAAGCATTCACACGGGGACACCCGAAGAACTCGCTTCCATCATGGCCGACCTTCTTCTGGGCAGGGAGGGCACGCGATGACTGCAAGGCTCGAAATACTTTCCGACAAGTGCGTGGGCTGCGGCGCCTGCCTTTCCAGTTGCCCGATAGACGCGCTCTCACTCGAGGGCGGGAAGGCAGTGGTGTCCACCTCGTGCAGTCTCTGCGGCATGTGCGTCAACTCGTGCCCGTTCGACGCCATCGTCCTTCATCACGTGATAGGCGGCGCCAGTGGTCTGGAGAGCTACTCGGGGATCATGGTTGTCGCCGAACTCCGTGACGGCCGTCCCGACCGCAGCACGCTCGAGCTTCTCGGCGAGGCCAGAAGGCTCGCTGGTAAAGAAAAAAGGGTCACCGCCCTGCTGATCTGCGCCGACTCTTCCGACACTCCCGGCGTGCTCGTGCAATACGGGGCCGACAGGGTCCTGACGGGTGCCCATCCGGCACTTGCGCACTACCTCACCGAGCCTTACGCCGCTGTTCTTCTGCAGGCGGTCCGCACCGACAAACCCGAGATAGTTCTGGCAGCGGCCACCACCCAGGGCCGTGACCTCATGCCAAGGGTCGCAAAGCTTCTCGACACGGGTCTCACGGCTGACTGCACCGAACTCGGCATCGATTCCGAAACAGGCCTTCTCATGCAGACCAGGCCGGCCTTCGGGGGCAACATCATGGCCACCATTGTCTGTGACCGTACCAGACCCCAGATGTCCACGGTGAGGCCCGGTGTCATGAAAAAGCTTGAGCCCGACACCTCCCGCAAGGGTATAATGGAAACCCTCAATGTTAACGACTCCATGGTAAAAAGCAGAACCGTGCTGGAAGAGTTCGTGCCCACAGGCGGCACCGAGGTTGACCTCACCGAAGCTGAGGTAATCGTTTCGGGAGGCCGTGGCATGAAGGGTCCCGAAAATTACGACATGCTTCACGAGCTGGCCGGGCTTCTTGGCGGAAGCGTCGGCGCCAGCCGCGCGGCGGTCGATTCGGGCTGGATCCCCTACCCCAGGCAGGTCGGCCAGACCGGCAAGACCGTTCAACCCAAGAGATATATCGCAGTGGGTATCAGCGGCGCAGTGCAGCACCGGGTGGGAATGCAGTCATCCGACGAGATATTCGCCGTGAACCGCGACCCCGACGCACCGATATTCACATTTGCAACCCATGGGTTCGTTGGGGACCTTTTCGAGGTCATCCCTGCCCTGATCAGCGAGATCAGACGGCGCAGGAGCTGACGCGGTGAACCTTTCCGGGCCGACCGCTCCGGTTTTCGAGGCGGTCGGCGTCATCCATGTTCACACGACCCGTTCCGACGGCCGCATGGAACCCGGACCCGTCCTTGACCAGGCCGACGCCGCGGGGCTCGATTACCTTTGCTTCAACGACCACAACACGCTCGCACTGGCGCACGAGGGCTGGCACGGCAGGAGGCATGGCGGCGTGCTGTCCATAGTTGGCGCCGAGCTTCAGCACACGGACCGGAAGAGCCACCTTCTCGTGTTCGGAGCCGAAAGCCTGAAACCGGGCCGGCACATTCTCGCCCAGCTCGAAGACCTGAAGGCGGCCGGTGCCGTGGCTGTCGTGGCCCATCCCAGAGAGAGAAGCCCGCTGATCCCGTTTTTCGAGGGCTACCCGTGGAACTTCGGTGAAAACCCGCTGCTCGACGGTGTTGAAGTCTGGAACTGGATGAGCGCCTGGAAGAGCGGAGTGTCACCGCTCACCATAGGGCAACGCATGGCCGACCCCGATGCCTTCGTGAAACACCCGAACCATGATGCGGTGAAGTTCTGGTTCAGGGTGGGGGGGTGCGCGGTGGGGGGGGCGGACGCCCACGGTCACACCATCATGTTCCGCAAGGTGTTCCCCTACGGGTTCCTCTTCGGGAGGGTCCGCACGCACCTGTTGCTCGACCGTTCACTCACCGACCCCTCACAGTTCACCGAAGCCCTTGCGAAGGGCAACTGCTTCGTCAGCAACGCTGTGGCGGGAGACGCCCGGGGTTTTCGCGCGCACTCTTCGTCGGGGGTCCTTCGTGTGGAACTTCCGGGAGAGGGGTGGATAACACTTCTTGCCGGGTCCGATCCCCCGGTTCACACAGGGCTTCTCGACGCGGGAAGCCACGAGTTCGGGGTTTCGCCAGGGCCGGTCCACATCGAGGTTTACAGGGGCGGCAGAACCTGGATATCCTGCTCCTTAGCCTGAAAGGACTGTAACGCAGTGATCTCTTTGAAACTGTCCGTCCTGGCCCTGTTCCTTTCCGGTCAATTCCTTGTCGTTCATGCCGACCCCATCGATACCTCACTCGACTTTCTCACGGCACTTGAAAGGGCCGATGGCGAGGCCGTTACAGCCCTTCTTTCCCGCGATCTGCGCCAGAGGCTTCAGGAAGTGTTCGAACAGCTCGCGGCCCTGGGAGCAGAAAACCCCGACATGCTCGAAGCGGCCCTTTCCAGGTTCGGCGACAGGCTCTCCCCGGCCGACATTACCGATCTCCCCCTCGAGTCACTGGTGGGCAGGCTTCTCGAGGGGCGGGCATTTCCCGACACTGAACAGATAGTCATGGAAAACGCAGTCCTCGAGGGGCGCAATGCCACTGTCGTGCTGGAGTTTCAGGGAGGGGGCTCGGTTTCCTTCAGAATGGTATGGGAAGATAGCGACTGGCGGATTGCCGACTCGAGCGTTCTGAACATGCTGTTCTAAAAGGCCGGGGTTCAGCGTTCCGTGTTCTCGATGTCCAGTGTGTTCCTCAGGATGGCGAGAATGGAGCTGTTGGGGACCACGAAGTACTTCACGCCCTCCAGATGGATCTCGAAGGCCGAGTTCAGAACGTACAGAACGAAATCACCCTTCTCCACCTGAAGGGGCATGAACCTCACCTCCGACGCCTTGACCGGCCTCCAGGGTTCGTTTTCGGAAGGGTCCGAACCCGGGGCGAGGGGATAACCCGGACCCACCGCCTCGACCCAGCCGCCCGAAACCTTGCGGCTGTCCTGCGCGGAATCGGGCAGATACAGCCCCGAATCCGTACGCATCCCCGCCGTGGGAGGGCTTACGAGGACCCTGTCGCCGGTTACGATGAGCTGTTTGTCACCAAGGTACATGGAACCCGCATATTCTCTCTGTTTGTGCTGGCGGAGGACCGGGGACTCGAACCCCGATGGGCAGAGCCCGGCGGATTTCAAGTCCGCTGCCTTACCGATTAGACTAGTCCTCCGCGCGAGGTGAAATCTACCCGATGGCCAGCGAAAGGTCAAAGAAGGGGAGGCCTGGATGAAGGACGAGTATGAACTGAAGTTCAGCGTGAACGGTTTCGATGACCTGGTGCAGGTATTCAGGAGCGCCGGGGCCCTGTTCCTCGATTCGGGTGACGAGAGGAACCTTCTTTTCGACACACCGGATGGAACCCTGCGGACAAGTGGAGTTCTGCTGAGGCTTCGGCAATTGGGTTCCGGCCTCATCCTGACTGTAAAGCAGAAAATCGCCGTCAGCGGAGTGAAGGGCCGGAGGGAACACGAAACTGTTCTTGGCACGGGGCTTCCCGAAGCCGAAGCGCTGCTCGAAGCCCTTGGCTACGTGCGTACAGGGGAGTACCTGAAGCACCGGGAGACCTGGCGCCTTCCCTGCGGGGTCACTGCCTGTCTGGACACCCTGTCATTCGGCCTGTTCCTTGAACTCGAGGGCAATTGCCCCGAGGAGGTCATCACCGCAGCGGAAAGGCTGGGTTTCTCGCCGGAGGAGGGCATCACCGAGGGCTACCCCGGACTTCAGAAACGGTTGGAGCCTTGACAGATGGCCGCGGGATTAGCATAAACCGCCGGTCTGTTCCCGCGAAAACCACAGTGAAAAGTGTCGGAAAGAGGATGGAATGAACAACCACACCGCCGAGGAGCGCCGTCTCAAGACGGATATACACATGAAGAACGCCCTGAGGGGTGAACTCAGCCGAAGTCTCACGCAGCTTCATGTGTGGCAGGATAGGCTTCACGAGCTCAGGAACACCCGCCGGAGCAAGAAGCTCACCGAAACGGTGGCCCGTTACGCTGAATACGTCAACGACCTCAGGGAGTACATCGCCCCCATACTGAGCGATCTGGAAACCCGCATCCAGTCCGAGATGAAGTTCAGTGAAACCGAGATCACCCAGTTCAAGGCCGAGGTTCAGGACGAGACCCGCGAAGCCGAAGCCGCCCGCGAAGCCTTCCAGACGGCCCGTGAGGCCCTGGACAACCTCACGAAAGATGAAAAAGCCTCCCCCGAGCAGCTCAACGCCGCCCGTGACTCTTACCGCAAGGCGTTCAGGACATTCAAACTCGAGAGACGCCAGCTCAAAGAGGCCAAAGGCGAACTCAAGAGCGAACTGGTCGACCGTGACATCTTCAAGGCCGAGATCAAACGCATCATGGTGGAACGGACCTTTGTAAACGGTTAACCCGTGCAGGTCTATCCCCGGAAGAGAATTCAAGGCAGGGCTCTGGTCACAGCGGGGTTCTGCCTTCTTCTCTCACTGCCGCCCCTTGCCCGGGGAAGGATCCTCTGGCTGTTACCAGTGATCTGGGGAGCCGGCACGGTCTGGTTCCTCCTTTTCCTCAGGAAGTACAGGGTTCGCCGGGCGATCATGGCCGGGGGGCTCGACCCCGAACTCAGGAATGTCCTGGAGCGGAAGGTTTCCTTCTACGGCGCTCTGGGTCCCGCTGACAGGGCCGACTACGAAACACAGATCGCCGTGTTCCTTCGGGAACACAGGATCACAGGGGTGGCGGGCGTCACGGTCACACCCGAGATCGGGGTTCTGGTGGCGGCCACCGCGGTCAGGCTGGTGTTCCGCCGCCCCGCGTGGGAGTTTCACGACTTCGGCGAGATACTGGTCTACCCCGGGGCGTTCACCGCGGATGGAAACTACTCGGTTAATGCCTCCGATGCGCAGGCGGCAGGAATGATGCACTCCCAGGGCGGCGTCATTCTCTCGCTCCCCCACCTCTTAAGGGGTTTCGAAGCCGAAAACGACGGTTTCAACGTGGGCTATCACGAGTTCGCGCATGTTCTGGACGGCGTGAAACCCGACGGCGTGCCGGGTGAGCTTGACCTTGGCTCGTACAGGCCCTGGGTGAGCGTCATGCAGAGGGAGTTTGAAAGGGTGCTCCGGGGAAGGTCTTTTTTGAGGAGTTACGCCGGAACCAACCCGGCCGAGTTTTTCGCGTGCGCCGTCGAGTTCTTTTTCGAGAAGCCGCTTCAGATGCGCGAGAGATCGCCGGAGCTCTACACGCAGTTGAGCCGCTTTTTCAATCAGAACCCCGCCGACAGCCCTGATGCTTTCCCGACGATCCCGGAACCGACACCGGGGTCCCCGCCGCGCACATAGGGCACTCTTCGGGAAGCCAGCTCTCTGCGCTGACCGTAAGGAGTGACCTGCATGGAACGCCCGGGTTGAAGGCCCCGTCAGTGCGGTCGACGAGCAGGGAAACCCCCATGACGGTGGCTCCGGCATTTTCGAGGGCCTCGATGGATTCCATGACGCTGCCCCCCGTGGTCACCACATCCTCGACCAGAAGCACCCTGGAACCCTCCACCAGGGGCTGGAACCCCGGCCTCACCGTCATCCCGCCCGTGGCGCCGCGCTGAAGGAACGCGAATGATCTGCCCGTGCAGTGAGCTGTCGCGAAACCGAAGACGATGGCTCCGAATGCCGGGGCACAGACAAGGTCGAAGCTGTCGCCGCGCCACAGCTCCGCCGTCATCCTTCCAAGTTCCATGACAAGGTCGGGACGCCCCGCGATCCTTATCTTTTCAAAGTAAACCCTGCCGTGCCTGCCCGAGGTATAGCGAAAATGCCCCTCGAGAAGGGCATCGCACCTGCGCAGAATACCAAGAACCGCCTCATTCATTCAAATTTCCTCCCCGGAATACCGAACAGAGACCCGGGTCTGAACCCCGACTACTGAAAATTGAAGGGGAACTGCAGAACAAGAGGGCCTTCGTTCTCGTCAACGCTGCCAAAGCGCCAGGTGGCGATGGCCCTTGTGAGTTCCAGCTCGAATGCATGGTTGTACATTGTCGAACTGAGAATGGCGACGTCCGTGACCCTGCCGCTGGGCTGGATGAGCATTTCCACCTCGACAGTGCCCGCCAGCAAAGGGTCGGTCCGGAGGTGTTTGTTGAAGATGTAGCGGACCTGGTCCTGCTTTGCGGTCAGGACCTCCATTATCTCGTCGCCGGACCTGGACGAGTACCCGCCGTCCGGGTTTACTGATTCAACGGTCTGCTGTCCGACGTCGGAGAAGATCATGACATGCCCTACCGTCTGTTCAGCGCGAACGGGCAGACCGCTCTCGCCAAGACCGATACGGGAAGAGGGACCGGACGAGCCCGCGTAAACGGTTTCCTGCTGTGAGCTTTCGCTTTGCAGGGAACCGGAGCCCGCGATGGTTGTCATGTCTATTCCGTGACCGCTCTGGGTAAGGGCTGCGATGAGTTCTTCGGTTGTTCTGGGTGCGGTGACGGAACCGCCTGAAGAGGCGACGGGTTGGGTTTCAACATGGGTAACCGCGCCCTGGCCGCTCTCGATCGGGTTTGTCACAGGGTTTTCGGCAAGGAGGGGCGAGGTGATGCTCTCGTCCGAGCCCACAGCTTCGGTTGCCGTTGCCATCAATGTGGACCCGGGAGCTTCGAGTGCAAACTCCAGCATGTGGTTGAACCCGGGCTGGGCCGTGAGAACGAAACTCCCGGTTTCGAAACCGACCTGGTAAACGCTTATGTTGTAGCTTTTCCCGCCCACCAGTCCTTCGATGAGAAGGGGCGTCACCCCCATGAGGTCGTCGTCGAGAGTGACCAGGGCGCCTCCGGGTTCGCTGCGGACCATGGCTGTTGCGATGGTGCTGTCACGGACCTGAGCCAGAAGTTCCCGTAGCCTGGGATTTGCCCTGGGGCCAAGGTCGTAGTAGACATCGAGTACAAGAAGCCGTGAGTACGCGTACCGTGCGTTGTCGATGTTACCCATTGCGTAGTAGGCGCTTCCAAGCCGGTTCCACGCCCTGAGTTCCTCGTCGGTGGAGAGGGTGCCGTTCTTCAGAAGGTCTTCAAGCTGAAGGATGGCCCCGGGTATATCCCCCATTTCGTAGAGTGAAATGGCATTATCCACGGATGAACCCGCGGGGCTGGACAGTAGAAGCAGGGCGAGGAACTGAAGCAAATTCCCTCCTGACAGCAATTCCCTACACTTGGTAAACTGCAACGAAGGCCTCTGCAAGTCAACGGCCTCAATCGTTGTACGCCCGCGTTGTCGAACTCATTCCATTGGGGCCGGCGGGTTGACGGGGAAGAGGTTTCTCGCAATCTTTCCATTGAATCGTGCCGTTCCATGAAAGGACACCGACGTGAAAAGAGAAGCATCAGGAAAAGCCCTGCTGATGATGATATCAGGTTTTCTTGTGCTTACGGGCTGCCTGTTCAGCCCCGATTCAGACCCCGACCCCACTGAACCGCCCCTTTACTACAGCCCGGCGGACAGCGCCTGGAAGGTCGTGGCCAACCTGCAGCTGGCCTACGTGAACCGCGACCACGACCATTACATGCAGTGTTTCCGTGACGACTTCGAGTTCCACCTCCTCGAGCAGGACTGGGACGACTACAACGGCGACGGCATTATCGACACCTACTGGGGGCTCGACACCGAAGACGAGTTCCACGAGGCAATGTTCAACGGCGTCGAGCAGATAGAACTCACGTTCACGGGTGACCAGCAGTACCTTTGGATGGGAGACCCCGATGGCGAAAGCTTCGCTCTTCCCCGCACGTTCGACCTGAAGGTCTACACGAGCATCGGCGGTTCGGGCGGGGTAACGGGCTACAGGGCTTCGGGCGACGCCCTGTTCGTCTGCAGGACCGACAGCATGGGCGAATGGTACATCTGGCAGTGGTTCGACGAGTCCGAGATCTGACGGGGCAGCCCTGCACTCCGTGAGGTTCCTCGCGGCGGTTCTTCTACTTCTTTTACCGGGCGTGTCACCGGGCAACGCCCCGGTGCGTTACTGGGTGTTCTTCACCGATCGCGGCCCCATGGTCGAGTCAAGGCTTCAGGCCGCAGGGAACGCGATAGCACAGGGACCTTCCGCTTCAAGAAGGGCGTCAGTGGGCGCCCTGTCGGCCGACATCTTCGATCTCGAACCCTATCAGGGATACACCGAAATTGTGGCAGCCGAGGCTGAAGCTCGGATTGCCGGCATTTCCCGGTATCTGAACGCCTGCAGCGTTGTCCTTGACCAGACAGCCCTCCAGGCCGTGCGTGCCCTTCCCTTTGTCGCCTCGGTGCGGCCCGTGGCTGGTTCTGTGTACAGCCCGACCCTGCTCCTCAGAGAACCCGACCCCCACGGTCTGTCCCTGGGGCAGCTTCTGCAGGCGGGCATCACGGGTCTTCACGAGAGGGGGTTCCGGGGTGAGGGGATAGTCATGGGCGTTCTCGACTCGGGTTTCGAGTTCGACCACGACTGCTTCGCGGGCACCCAGATACTCGGCACATGGGATTTTGTGGGTAACGACGAATATGTGGGCTATGAAGAGGGCGACCCCGAAAACACCGGCATCCACGGAACCGCGGTTTTCTCAATCATCGCGGGCGACAGCCCCGGGCTTTACATAGGCGGGGCGCCCGACGCGGCGTTCCTTCTGGCCCGCACCGAAGACACGGGAGACGAGTATCCGCAGGAGGAGGACTTCTGGGTCTTCGGGCTGGAGTGGTGCGAACAGAACGGCGCCTCCATTGTAAGCAGCAGCCTGGGTTACATCGACTGGTACGAGCCCTGGCAGATGGACGGTAACACCGCCGTGACGACCCTGGCGGCCGACATCGCAGCGTCCCGGGGGCTCATCGTGGTAAACGCCGTGGGCAACAACGGCCCCGAAGACACGACACTTGTCGCCCCCTCCGACGGCGATTCGGTTTTTGCCGTGGGTTCGGTGAACAGCCTCGGGATACTTTCGGGGTACTCCAGCCGCGGGCCCAGCGCCGACGGCCGTATCAAGCCCGACGCCTGCGCCAGGGGGGAAAGCACCGTCTTCGCCAACCTTGCAGGCGGGTATTCTTCCGGCAACGGCACATCGTTCGCGACCCCCATCGTGTCGGCGGCCTTTGCCGCCATAAGCCAGGCACACCCCGAGTGGTCCATGATGCGGATATCCGAAGCCCTCAAGGCCACCGCCTCACAGGGCGGTTCTCCCGACAGCGACTACGGATGGGGGATGATCGACGCCACCGCCGCCATGATGCACAGATCGGTCTCGGGCAGGGTCAGGAGGTCCGATACGGGCGAAGCCCTGGCCGGGTACACGATCCAGGTCTCCAATGGCCAGTCCATGTCCGAAGCGGTGACCAGCGACCTGGGCTGGTTCGCCGTCGAACCGGGCTTCCTGGGGGAGTTCACCGTGACCGGCGCGCCGGGTCAGTGGGGGCTTCCCATGACGGTCCAGGGCATTCTGGGCCAAAGCGGCACCGAGGTCAGCCTTTTCGTTGACCCCGCCGGTCCCTCTGGCCTCGCGCCATCGGTCTTTCCCAACCCGGCTTCGGACGTCGTCCACATAGGCTTCGATGTTGAACAGGGGCCGTCCGATGTCACACTGGCGGTTTTTTCGCTCGATGGCGTCCCCGTTCACACCCAGGGCAGGAACGGCCTGCCCGCGGGCACCTACAGGGCGCCCATCCCGGGAGAAGCCTTCATCTGGGACTGCCGCGACATGTCCGGGGAACCCGTGGCTTCAGGGGTTTACATGCTGGTGCTCACCGTGGGTGGTTCTGCGCACCGGCTCGGCCTGGCCATCGTCCGCTGACGGCCGGGAAAGAAAACGTATTCAAGAAGGGGTTTCGATGAAGCCTGTACGATACCTGATACCTGTTGCAGTGCTGGCCGTGCTGGCCGCCACTGGAGTGGTCGACATCTCCCTGCTGCCCTGGCACAATGGCGATTTCCAGGCGAGCCTGGCTGTGGTGCTTGTGTACCTTTTCTGGTCAGCCACGAGTTCGGGTGAGGATGGGGCCGACCGCACCGCCATGTACGCCGTGCTCCTCGTCAGCACCATCGATTCCTTCCTTCTGAGGATGACGGTCTTCAGCGGTCTGCTTCCGCTCAGATGGGCGGGCGTCGCGCTTCTCGCCGCGGGAAGCGCAATGCGTGTTCTCCACCGAAGGCGCATCGGTGTTTACCGCACGGGCAGGGTCATGCAGCTGTTCGGCATCCCACTGGGGCTTGGAACTTTGGCGGGGGTTGTCGTGGCAGCCTTTCCGGGCCTTGTGTTCGCCCTGAAGGAAGACCTTCCGGAATGAAGGCCCTGGTCCAGCGCGTCAGTTCGGCAGGCGTGACCGTCTCCGGCATTACCGTGTCGTCCATGGGACCAGGGCTTCTTGCCCTTGTCAGTTTCAGCCCGAGTGACACGCCCGGCGATCTGGACTGGATGCGGGACAAGCTGATCGGACTCAGGGTTTTCTCTGACACCGGGGGGCTCATGAATCTTTCACTGACTGAAACCGGTGGCAAGATGCTCGTGGTAAGCCAGTTCACCCTCCACGCGGACACCAGGAAGGGCAAACGGCCCAGTTTCACAAGGGCCGCACCCCCCGAAACCGCCGGGATGCTTTACCGTGTTTTCATCCAGAAGGTCCGGGAGGCGGGTGTCGAGGTGTGCGAAGGAGTGTTCGGCGCCCACATGGAAGTAACCCTGGTGAACGACGGCCCCGTAACCATAATGGTGGATTCCCCGTCGGAGCGCGCGTGAAACCGTGGTACACCCACGGCGGGCCGCTGGTGCTGGCCAGCATTTCCCCCCGCAGGAAGTCACTTCTGGAGAGCATAGGCATTCCACTCATCGTTCACCCCTCGGGAATTGTCGAGACCGGTTTTACCGGCTCTCCCGAGCAGGTGGTAATGGGATGGGCAGAACGCAAGGCGCACGCCGTGGCTCCTGCATACCCCCGCAACCCCGTGCTCGGTGCCGACACCATGGTCTTCCTCGACGGCGAACCCCTGGGCAAGCCCCGGGACACCACTGAAGCAGCGGATATGCTTGGCGCCATGTCGGGCAGGTGGCATTCGGTTTTCGGAGGGGTGTGCATAGTTCTGGGAGAAGAAAAAAGGGTGTTTCACAGGGAGACCCGAGTCCTATTCAGGGACCTTTCCGCTCAGGAGATAATCGCATACGTGGATACCGGCGAACCCATGGACAAGGCAGGCGCCTACGGCGCGCAGGGCCTGGGCGGTCTGTTCGTCAGAGAGATACGGGGCTGCTGGTTCAATGTGGTGGGGCTGCCCCTCCCCGACGTGGTGATGGCGCTCCGCAGCATGCCGACATAGAGAAAGGGGGCGCCGGTTGGCGCCCCCTTTCAAACAAACCGGATCTACCTGACGACGGCGATCTGACGGTTTTCAACCAGACCCGTGCTGGTGGTCATGCGCACGAAGTAAAGGCCAGTCTCTTCGATGACGGCGCTGCTGGTGCCGCCCGCCGGGAAGCTGTGCACAACCCTTCCGCTGATGTCGTACACCGAAACTGTTCCGGTCTGGCCCTGTGGCAGAACGGACGAGACGGTGAACTGACCCTGGCAGGGGTTGGGGCCGACGAACAACTGAGCGGCCTCGCCGACCTGGGCGGCCTCGTCGCCGTACACGCCGGTGGCGGTGTCGGGAAGGTCCATGTAGTGGGCGTTGAGGACTTCACGGGTTCCGGCGCCGAGTTGTACGTAGGTAACGACTTTAAGGTTGTTGAAGATGTGGATCGTGGGGTTGAGCGTGTAGTTGCCCTGGACGTTGACGGTCTGCGGGTATGGGCCGGCAAAACTGATGACCTGTCCGGCTGCGCCCAGCGGGAAAGCAACCGGCATCCACATCATTTCCATGCCGGTGTATCCGCCCCATGATCCCGCAGCGATGAAGTTGTCCTGTATCACGACCGACCAGACCTTGATCTGGCCGCTGACGCCCAGGTCCTGCTCGGCGGTGATGCTGTAGTAACCGGTTCCGCCCGAGGCGTTCCCGATCATGTTGGCATCGATGCTGACGTAACTGGGCACGCCCAGGCGGCTGTTTATGGCGGCTGCGTAGGTGCCCGGCGCGTAACCAGCGGCAAGACCGTCGATCTTGACGGTTGGGGTG
>JAWOHL010000107.1:0-37532 GCA_046485185.1 Candidatus Fermentibacteraceae bacterium | reverse complement strand
AAGGGAGCCCGGCGGATAAGCAGAGATCTCGCGGATCGCGGGATGAAGGATGGCCGCAAGAGGTCGGTCGATTGATGAGATTGATGGGCTTGAGGGCGATCTGTCCACGGCCGAACACGAGCCGGCCAATCAAGGAGCACGAGAAGTACCCCTACCTGCTCCGGGGACTTCCGATAACACGCCCGAATCAGGTATGGGCTTCCGACATCACCTTCGTGCGGATGCCACGGGGCTGGTGCTACCTGACAGTCATCATGGACTGGTTCAGCCGGAGGGTTCTCTCCTGGCGCCTCTCGAACACCCTCGACTCGAGGTTCTGCGTGGAAGCGCTGGAGGAGGCCCTTCGGAGGTACGGAAGGCCCGAGATCTTCAACACTGACCAAGGGAGCCAGTACACTGGAAGTGACTTCATCGGCGTTCTGAAGGAGTCAGGCATCAGGATCAGCATGGATGGAAAAGGCCGAGCCCTGGACAACGTGATGGTCGAGCGACTCTGGCGAACAGTGAAGTACGAGGAGGTTTACCTGAAGAGTTACAAGGACATGGTAGAGGCACGCAGAGAACTGGGCAGGTATCTGGGCTGGTACAACATGGAGAGAAAGCATTCATCTCTTGGAGACAGGACTCCGAATGCCATATACTCAAGCCGGGAGACCGGAAACCATGAAGCTGCCTGAGTCTAACGAAAACCGACCCACGAGCTGTCTACCAAAGTGGGGCCACTTCAATTCAATCTCTTTCGCTTGTCTTCACGCAATACTTATTATGGCAGGTTGTAATGCATCTGAAAATACTCATATGCGCCTGCTTGAGAATAAGTATGACCCACCGGATCTATACCTGAGTATCCGTGATTCAATTGGTGTTGAAGTTGGTGACAGTAACTATGTCATAGGATCACCATCATTTGCTCGTATGCTTCCACAGCAACGGGTATTAATTGTAGATCACATTAAAAAAAGCGTATCACTTTACAGCAGTGAAGGAGAGTATCTAGCACAAGTTGGGAAATGTGGAGGGGGACCTGGTGAGTATGTAATCCCTTCATGGGTAGCATTAACGCCATCAGGTGGATTCGCCGTTAACGATGTTGGTGGAAGAGCTATCCTGTTTTTTACAGAGGAGTGTGTCTACTCAGGACGTACCGGCATTTTCGAAACAGCAGTACCATCCAACACAGCATTTCTTAGTGACACATCATTTATCGGTTCAACACCTGTACGTGATTTTATTGATGGGGATTTGCATGCTGGTTATGCGGTATCATTGTTTTCTATTAACTCTAATGAGCCTCTATTAACATACTATAGTGAATTGGCTTTGTTCAATGGGGAGAATCCACTATCTATAGATGCTTTGAAACCGAGTACCGCGATATCAGATGATGGAGTAATTTTCATTGCCCCTCGATCACAGGATCAATATTGCATTACAGCATACACAGCTCAGGGAGATACTCTTTTTCAGATTCAGGAAGCATACTCACGTCTCGAAAAACCAGAAGATGTTATCATAGAGGAGACTGCACGACGGCGAGCATATTTGGAGTACGCAGGCGCACCTGCTCATATAGTTAATAACTTTAATGCGCAGAAGTGCTATTATGCCATAAATTCTATAGGTATCGGACCAGACAGTAATCTATGGGTATCTCTTGGTTTTACAGCTTTCCCTACTTTCCTTGTTTACAGCTCCACCGATGGTACCTACCTTTATTCGGCGGTCCTGGAAAACCATAGTCATGTGGAAGACATGCTTGTTTTTCCGACTAAGTACGGCATCACAGCGGTAGATCATTATAGCGACTCTTGGCCGCGGGTATTTTTAATAGAAATTGATTCAGAACCAAACAGGAACTAGTATCGTAGCCCCCCCCATTAGGGGGAGCGTAGCCCGTTATAGAATCGCCTGATTTCCTTTCGTGTGTACGACATCACCGGGAGAGAGGTTTCGAGTATCCCGGTTTCTGACGGAACAGGCATCTGGCATGGTATGGACTTCTCGGGAGTCAGACTGCCAGCAGGGATCTACACTGTTGTCGGACAGTCAGGTTTTGTTCATAGGTTGACCTTGCTTGGTAGATGATGTCAAAGCAAGACTAAAACCGAAAAAACAGTTTCTCCGCTGTTTCAAACATTAAAGGATAACCATGTGGAATACTCATAAGAAACCTGTTTTCGCTGTCTTTACAGTCCTTCTGACGACGCCTTCCCCACCTCTCGCTCCCCGTGTTCCCCACCACATCGAATCGCCCTTCGGAGTGCGGACCGACTTCTACTACTGGCTTCGGGACTCGGAAGACCCCCGTGTCATCGAGTATCTCGAAGCTGAGAACCTCTACGCGGAAGCGTTTTTTACTGGGAGCGGCGACATCAGGGAGACCCTGATCTCCGAAATGGCGGACAGGCTTCCCTCCGAGGATGCCTCGGTGCCCTGGGAACTTGACGGCTGGTGGTACGGCACTCGCTACGGGGCCGGGGCCGAGTATCCCGTGTACTTCAGGCGCCTGGGGGCGCCCGACGGCCCGGAGAGCGTTCTTTTCGACATGAACGAACTGGCCCGGGAGAGGGATTACTTCTCCCTCGAAAGCTTCAGCGTGAGTCCCGACGGGTGCATCGTCTCGCTCTGTATTGACACCCTCGGCGATCACAGGGGAATGATAGTGTTTCTTGACACGCGCACCGGCGCTTTCCTCCCCGACACGCTGGACAACACCAGCAGTGACATGGCCTGGGGGGCGGACAGCCGCACTTTTCTCTTCGGAACGCTGGACGGGACCCGGCGCACCGCCGGGTTCTCAAGATACGCCCTGGGTTCCGGTGAGTCGCCTCTTCAGGTGTTCTTCGAGGCCGACTCGACGTTCTGGCCCTGGATGTACGAGTCTCGAAGCAGGGAGTGGATAGTCATCGGAACCGAAAGCACCGACACTTCCGAGTATTGCCTCATGAGATCGGATGATACGGCGGCTGGCGCCTTGATGGTCTTCCCCAGGGAACAGGGCGTGCTTTACTCCCTCGAGTTCGCGGGGGATTCGCTATACATCCTCACGAACCGCGACGCCCTGAACTTCAGGCTCCTCCGGACCTTGCCTCCCGGGTGCGCCGGGATCACCGAGGTCCTTCCACACGACCCCGGGGTTCTTCTGGAGGGAATGGTCGGGTTCCGGAACCGGCTGGTCGTCCTGGACAGATCGGAGGGGAGACAGGGGCTTCGCATACTCGCCGTTCCAGGCGGCGGATGGCTGCGGGTTCCGCTGCCGGATGAACCGGCTTCAATCTATTCCTCGGCCAACCACGAGTATGTCGCGGACTCGTTCCGTTTCGAGTTCTCATCATTTGTCACACCCTGGTCAACCGTATCGTGCGACCTTCTCACGGGGGAGCTCACGTTCCTGAAGACCGATTCGGTGGCGGGGTACGATCCTTCACTTTACGAGACCGAATTCCTCATGGCTCCCGCGCCCGATGGTGAGATGGTGCCCATTTCCCTGGTCTACCGACGCGACCTTTTCAGCGCCGGCGGGAATCCGCTGCTCCTCTACGGTTACGGAGCCTACGGTTACAGCAACGACCCCATGTTCAGTTCAAGCGCGCTCAGCCTTCTGGACAGGGGCTTCGTGTACGCCGTAGCCCATGTTCGGGGAGGACAGGAACTGGGCCGCAGGTGGTATCTCGACGGCAGGCTTCTCTCGAAGAAGAACACGTTCACCGATTTCATAGCGTGCGCCGAGTATCTGGGTGAAACCGGTTGGTGCGATCCGGGGAGGGTGTTCGGCATGGGCGAGTCCGCCGGCGGGCTTCTCATCGGAGCAGTGGCGAACATGCGCCCCGACCTCTGGCGCGGGCTTGTGGCGGGAGTGCCTTTCGTGGACGTTGTGACGACGATGATGGACGAGTCCATCCCCCTGACAACCGGAGAGTACAGCGAATGGGGGAACCCCGCGGATGAGGCTTTCTTTGATTACATGCTGTCCTACTCACCCTGCGACAACGTGGCTCCGGTTGACTACCCGGCCATGCTTGTCACCGCCGGGCTCTACGACTCCCAGGTCGGTTACTGGGAACCGGCCAAGTGGGTCGCCTCGATGCGTCATACGGGGACCGGCCATGAGCCCCTTCTGTTCATAACCAACATGGGTGCAGGCCACGGCGGTTCATCGGGAAGGTATTCGTGGCTTGCGGACATCGCGAACCAGTACGCCTTCCTCATCGAGCTGGCAGGAATGGATTTGTTACGGGGCAATTGACTTCATCGGTCTTCCTGCCTTTTGACATGCCTGTCCTTGAATAATGCGGCAGTAGAGCAACTATAAGCATCGAGTGGTTTGCATCTTCCCGGGCGTTTTTATTACCTTCCGGGAAATACTTGTTCCGCCCTGAAGGGAGGGGTTTTGAAGCTGACCGGATCCGCCGTTTCCCGCCCTGTAGCGGTGACCGTCCTCGCAATCGTGGCTGCGGTGCTCGGTGCCGTCGCCGTGATACAAATGCCCGTCGACCTCCTTCCTTCAGTCGAATACCCCCGCCTCACCATCGAAACCACCTACCCCTCTTCAAGCCCGTTCGAGGTGGAAAGGCTCGTGACCGATCCGCTCGAAGACGCCCTGGCGGGTGTGCGGGGCCTCAGGTCCTACACATCCCGGTCATACGGCGACATGAGCCGCATAACGCTCGAGTTCGACTGGGGCACCAACATGGACTACACCCGGCTCGAAGTCCGGGAGAAGCTGGACATCGCCAGCTGGTCGCTGCCCGACGGCACCGGGCGCCCCACCATGGTCGACTACGATCCGTCGTCCCGGCCCTTCATGGAAATCCTTCTCACCATGGACGGCTCCTGGGCAGACATAACCGATTTCGCCCGGCGCGTCGTGACTGCCCGTCTTGAACAGGCCGACGGCGTGGCATCTGTCACCGTTGACGGCGGCGCCGATCCGGCGGTGTTCGTCAGGCTTCGCCCAGGCGCAATGGAAGAGCTGGGTCTCGACCCCTCGGCGGTCAGTGCCGCGCTTGCCGGGGCGAACGCAATTACGGCCGGCGGCGGCGAGGTCCTCGACGGTCAGAAAGAGTTCTTCCTCTCCCTGCAGGGAGAGTTTGAAACCCTTGAAGACGTGGAGAACACGGTAATAGGTTTTCTGGGCACATCACCGCTGCTTCTGGGAGACGTGGCTCAGGTCTACCTCGACGAGAAGCCTCCCACTGAATGGGCCAGCTTCAACGGCGAGCGGGCCATCATCCTCAGGGTAAGGAAGATGACCGAGGCCAACACTGTCGATGTGGCATCAAGAGTCGAGGGGCTGATCGCCGACCTCACCCTCGCATATCCAGAACTCGGGCTTTCGGTGATACAGAACGATGCCGGTTTCATCCGCGATTCCATCGGCGGAGTGGTCGAGGCCCTCATCCTCGGCGGTTTTCTCGCTTTCGGCATTCTGTTCTTCTTTTTGAGGGACTGGAAAAGCCCCCTGATCCTGGGTGTATCCCTGCCCCTCAGCATCGCCATCTCGCTTTTCTTCCTCTACATGGCCGGTGTGACCGTGAACATCATGAGCCTGGGAGGTCTCGCCCTGGGTTCCGGGCTTCTCGTCGACAACGCGGTGGTGGTTCTCGAAGCCATATACAGGCGCCGCGAGAAGGGCGAGAGCAGGGTTTCCTCCGCGATAACCGGAACCGGCGAAGTTGGGCCCGCCATCGTTGCCAGCACGCTGACCACCGTCGTGGTCTTCTTTCCGGTGGTCTACATGGAGGGCATAACGAGCCAGCTTTTCCGTGACCAGGCCCTGGCGGTCGGTTCCGCCCTTCTCGCCAGCCTTCTTGTGGCGGTCACCGTGATCCCGGCCATGGCCGCCAAAATCGGAAAGACGGGCCCTTCCAAAGACGTGACGGCTTCTCTGAAGGACTGGTACTGCCGGTTTCTGGAGAAGGCTCTCACAAGACGCAGATCCCTGATGACAGTGACCCTTGTCGGGACACTCGCCGCACTTCTCGGCGCGGCGCTTCTTCCCATGCAGTTGCTGCCCGAAGTTCCCGAAAACCAGCTCGAGCTTTCTTTCAGCGCCCAGGAGGGCACCTCGATGGAGCGTCTTGTACAGCTTTCCGAAGCAGCCACTGAAATGGCCACCCTCTCCGGCGCAGAGTGGGCAAGCGGCCGCGTGGGCGTCAGGGCCGAGGAAGGTGTGGACGCCCTTCTCACAGCCAGCTACTCCGGCTCAGATGCGGCGCTTGCGGCGGTCGAGCCCCTGCGTGATGCGTGGGGGACTCTCTTCAACTTCCCGCTTCAGGTCTCGGTGAGGGAGGGGCTTCTGGGGCAGATCCTCGGAGGCGGAAGCGGTTTCACCGTTTTCCTCGAGGGTGACAACCTTGACGCGACGCTTGCCGCCGCAGACGGTCTTGCCGGCGCGGCCCTGAGCGGTGTTCCCGGTGTCCTGGGCGCCGACGTCCAGTTCCTTCCCGGCAAGCCCGAGATAGTAATGACGCCCGACCAGGAGCTGCTGGCCCTGCTCGGGATCTCCATCGGTGATCTGGCCGACTTCGTTGAAAGCCTGTCCCGTGGTCTTAAGGCAACCACCTACTACCGCCAGGACGAGCGCGTGGACGTGGTGGTTCTCGCTGACCGCGGCGAGGGCATCCGCCTCGATTCCCTCCTGGCAAGGGCCATGCCCACCGACGGTGGGCTGGTTCAGCTCGCAAGGCTTGTGACCGTTGCCGTGCGGGACACTCCCGGGTTCATCGAACACTATCAGGGAAACCGGGCAGTTGCCGTTACCATAGCTGGCGGCGGAGCAAACATGGCCGGAACGTCCGAGCGGGTCAGGAACCTCTCCGATTCCATCCTCGCGGGCTCTCCGGTAAGGCTTCGTATAGGCCCTGAGATCGAGGAGATGGACCGCACAATATCAAGCCTTCTTCTTGCTGCGGTGCTGGCCGTCGCTCTCGTCTATGTGCTCCTCGCGGTGCAGTTCGAGAACTTCCTTGAACCATTCATCATAATGTTCACGGTTCCCCTGGGCGTTGTCGGAGTGGTTCTGGGGCTGGCTGTTACCGGTCAGAGCTGGAACGCCCTTTCCGGAATCGGGCTGGTCATCCTGTCGGGCATCGTGGTGAACGACGGCATCCTTCTTGTGGAGCGCATAAGCCAGCTTCGCAAAGAGGGGGTGCCAACCCGTGAGGCCATACTGGGGGCCGGAAGGGACAGGTTCAGGCCGGTCCTGATGACTACGGCCACCACTGTTCTGGGCCTTCTTCCCATGGCTCTCGGGCTCGGTACCGGTGCCGCGCTCAGAAAGCCCCTGGCGGTGGCGGTCATCGGTGGGATAATGGTGGCCACGCTGCTCACCCTCCTCGTTATTCCTATCCTCTACAGCATTCTCCGGGAAGGCCGTCGTTGATCGATCTCGTGCTCAGGCGCCCGAGGGGCACCGCGCTGGTGTTCACGGCGCTCCTTGGCCTGGCCGTGGTGTCATTCTTCCGGATACCCATCGAAGGAACGCCTGACACAACCCTTCCAAGTCTTTCTGTCAGCACCACCTGGGCCGGGGCCGATCCCGAGGCGGTCTGCGAACAGGTCAGCAGACCCATTGAGGAGGCCGCCAGGCAGGTCAGGGGGGTGGAGGAGGTCTCATCCACATCGGGACTAAGCAACAGTACGGTCACGGTTTCGTTCGCAAAGGGCACCGACATGGATGTGGTTTCCATGGAACTCACGGAAAGGATCAGCATGATCCGCCGTGACCTTCCCCCGACCGTCAGACCGAGCCAGGTCACCCAGTCCGTCCCGCGCGAGATGGATAGCGAGGGCTTTCTTGTCTACAGCCTCACAGGCGCCGAACGCCCGGTCCTCAAGCAGATATCTGAAGACATAGTCGTCCCTGCGCTTGAAAGGGTGGATGGCGTCAGCTCGGTGATAGTCGAGGGGCTGGGATCCGAGGAGATACAGATAAACATCGACCTCGAGGCCCTCAGGGCTTACGACCTCACGCTCGCTCAGGTGGCCTACGCCATCCGGGCCGGCGTGGTGGACAGGAACGTGGGCGTTGTATCCGACTCGTCGGGGATCGAGGCAGTGCTGCGGGTCAGCAGCGTACCCGGTATCCCGCGTGAGATCGAAGCCGTGCCTCTCGCGTACAGTGGGGGGCGCTTCGTGACCGTCGGCGACATCTCCCACAGCATAAGTGTGAGCTACTCGGACCAGACCGGCGCCATCTTCCGTTACAACGGCCTCGATCAGGTCTCACTTCAAATCGACCGAAGCCCGGGAAGCAATGCCGTGGCCACCGCCCGAAGGGTGGCGGGGACCATCGCGAGGATAGAACGAAACCTGCCTCAGGGTGTGATGCTGGATCTCACCGAAGACGGCACCGAGGGGATCGTGAAAGACCTCAACGCACTTTCCTGGAGAGCTCTGCTTTCCATAGTGCTCATCACGCTTGTGCTTCTGGCACTTAATCCCAGCCCCATGACCACGCCGCTCGTGCTCAGCTCAATCCTCTTCAGCGCCGCCCTGGCAGTGACCGCAGTGTTCCTGGCGGGTTACACCATCAACGTCCTGACACTGAGCGCGCTTGCCATCGCCTTCGGTCTTCTGGTCGACGGTGCCGTGGTCGTACTGGAAGGCATAGCCTATCGCAGAAGGCAGGGCATGTCTCCCATGGAAGCGGCCGGGGTGGGAGCCCGGGAGGTTGCGATCCCCATTCTTGGAGGTATCCTCACAACCCTGGTGGCCCTGGTTCCCCTCCTTGCCAGTCAGGGAGTGCTCAGGCTCTACTACAAGCCCTTCGCGTTCACTGTTGCCGCCACACTCATGGCGTCGTACGTGGTGTGCCTCACCCTGGTGCCCTCAATTGCCGGCCATCGCGGTAAAAGCGACTGGTACAAGGAACGGCTCTGGGACAGGACCCTTGCCCGCTGGGTCTCAATGCTTCATCACAGGCCCTGGATCATTCTGTCCATCACAATTCTTCTTGTGGCAGGCTCGATCTATGTTCTTGTCGCCAAAGTCGAGCACGGCGAGACATGGAACTTCGGGGGATGGCAGAGGAACAGCATTTATGCAAGCATCAGGTTTCCGCCCGGCACGCCTCAGGATATCGTTGACGGTGTCGCACGTCAGTTCGAGGTCATACTGGCCCGGCGCGAAGGCGTTAAGGCTTCCCGCACGTACGTCTGGGGAGAGTCCGCCTACATCTTCACTGAGTTCGACGACGAAGCCCTTGAGAGCGGATTTGCCCTTCAGGTGGAGGCCGAGGCAATGGCCTTCGCCACGACCATCGGGGGGACAAGCTCGGTCTGGGTGGGCGGGATCAGCCCCGACGGCTACTGGAAAAACTCCACAAGTGCCGGCATGATGCAGACCATCGAACTCAGGGGATTCGACTACCAGGGCCTTAAGAACGTGGCCACCAACCTCGCTACAATGCTCTCATCACATCCCCGGATTGAGGACGTTGACATTAATTTCGCCCGTCGTGAAATGAACAGGGAGCAACTGGCTGTAGTTTTCGACAGACAGGAGCTTGCCGACCTCGGCCTGAACCCGGTGCAGCTTCTTCAGGCCTTCTCGTACAACTTTGCCGGTGGATACGGCGGTCAGGTCAGGGTGTCCGACACCTCACTCGACCTTTCCTTCCGTCTCGAAGGCAAGGAGAATCCCGAGCTCTCGGATGTTCTGGACAGCGGAATACAGACCCGTGACGGCACGATCCGCCTGGGCGATGTGGTAACGATAGACACCCTGTCGGTTCAGGGCTCAATAAACAGGGAGAACGGCGAGTACGTGAGAACCATCGCCTACTCATTCATGGGCGCGGAACGCATGGCGGCGCGCTTCAGAAGCACGCTGCTCCAAAGCCTTTCCCTTCCCTCGGGTTACCGTGTCTACGAAGATACGAACTGGATCCCAGAATGGCTGCGCAAGGAAGAGGGGGCCGACATGAACCTGCTTGTCGCGCTGGCGATACTTGCGGTGTTCGCAGTGACGGCAATCGTTTTCGAGAGTTTCACAGCCCCCCTGTGGGTTCTGGCAGTGGTGCCCATGGCCCTGGTGGGGGTCGTGGCAGGCTTCTGGGCATTCGGCAGGGTGTTCAGCCCCGAGGCCTATGTGGGAAGCGTTTTCCTGGTGGGGATCGCTGTGAACAACTCTATCCTTCTTGTGGACAGCTACGTAAAAAAGGAGAAGGAGGGCATCCCGGTCAGGACCGCCATCGATCTGGTGGTGCAGGAAAGGCTCAGGCCGGTTCTGCAGACCACCGCAACGACAGTTCTGGGGCTTCTGCCCCTGGTTCTCTGGCCAATCTCCGGTCAGGACCTCTGGGGCACCCTGTCTTTCACCGTGGTTTGCGGTATGGTCGTGAGCACGCCCCTGGTGCTGGTGGCTCTGCCCGCGCTCATTCAAGTCACTTCCCGAAGGAGGAGGAATGAAAAGGTTTGACCGCCTTCCGGCGGTGGCGGCACTTCTTTGCTTTCTGGCCGCTTGTGGTCCCGAGGCTGACGAGGCCGAGAGTGAGTCGCTCGAACCCTCCCCACTGCCCGTGACGGCTTCGATTGCCCGGGTGGACACCCTCTACGAGGTGCTGAACGCAACCGGCAGGGTTGAAAGCCGCCGTTCCCAGACCCTGACGGCGCAGATCCAGGGTCAGGTGATCCAGGCTCCCCTGTATGACGGAGCTCCCTTTTCAGCGGGAGACGTGATCTTCAGGGTATCCTCCGGCGAGTATTCAGCCAACCTCGCCGCTGCTGCCGGAGCCCACAGAAGCGCCCAGGTTCTCTACCAGTTCGAGTGCGACAACTATCAGGGCGAGCTGACCGAAGCGGTAAGGCAGATGCTCCGGCAGACAACAGGGCTCGACCAGGCCCAGGCAACCCTGTCCCGCGCGGGTACTCAGTATTCGAACAGCTCTATCAGGGCGGGTTTCGACGGTGTGGTGGCTTCGGTTTCGGTGCGTGAGGGGATGACGGTTTACCCCGGAACACTTCTGGGCGAGCTTGTTGACCCTCAGTCCCTCCAGGTCCGTGTGGAAATGGACGAAAGGCAGCTTGCCCGCTGTGTTCAGGGAAGCGCGGCCTTTGTGACGATCCCCTCCCTGGGTGACACCACGCTTGCCGGCACGGTTTTCTCAGTGTCCCCCGTGGTCGATCCATCGTACAGGGCGGGCACGGTTATGGTGGACCTTCCTTTCATTGAGAATCTCAGGCCCGGGGCTACTGCAAGGGTCGAGATCGTTGTTTCCGAAAACCCTGAAGCGCTGGTGATACCCGAAGAGGCGATTCTCATCAGGGACAACCGCACCATGGTCTTCCTGGTGGAGGACGGAAAAGCAAAATGGATCTATGTGACGGTGGACGCCCGGGGGAGGGGAACAGTCTCCATCACCGAGGGCATCAGCGAGGGGGATCAGGTGATCACAGGCGGTCACTATTCCCTTGCCCACGATGCACCTGTAGCGGTGATGAACTGAATACCGGATCAGGCGCATCCCTGGTTGGTTTTCATTCAACGGAAGCTTTATTTTTGCGCAATGGAAGGTGACAAAGGGGTCTTTCGCAGGGAGGACTGGGAGTATCTCCTGGTTCAGATAGCGTCCGAGCATGCCGGTGTGGATTTCTTCTCGTACAAGATGAACACACTCCGCCGAAGGTACATGCGCAGGATGGGTGCCCGAAACCTGACCTCCCTGTCGGACTATGTGGCCGTTCTCGAGAAGAGCACTGAAGAGGCCGCTGAACTGGCCTCGGATTTCCTCATTGGTGTAACGTCTTTTTTCCGGGATCCGGAAGCATTCAAGGTCATCGAGCAGAAAGTGCTTCCCGACCTGTTCACCAGAGCCGCGGGGGAACCTGTGCGGGTCTGGGTGGCGGGATGCTCCAGGGGCTACGAAGTCTACTCTCTTGCCATGCTTCTCCAGGATTACTGCAGAACCATCGACAAAGGCGATTTCATAGTGTTCGCCACCGATATCTCCGAAGAGTCGGTTCACACCGCTTCAAAGGCCGTTTTCCGCCGGGAGACGGTAGACGCCCTTCCGGAAAGGTTCCGGAGCATGGTTACCGAGACCTCCTCGGGGTTCACAGTCATCCCCGATATCAGACGAAGGCTGGTCTTCAACAGGCACGACCTTCTCGAGGATCCTCCCTTCTCCCGAACAGACCTCGTGAGTTGCAGGAACCTTGTCATGTACCTCAAGGAGGAGAGTCAGCGGAAGGTGATGGGGCGGTTGCTTTTCAGCCTGAAGCAGGAGGGGATACTCTTCATGGGCAACGGAGAGAGCCCCTCGGGGTTCAACGGATGCCTCGAAGTGGTTGACGGTCCATGGCGAATCTTCAGAAAATGCGCTGAACTGAACCGCCCCGTCGAGTTCCTGTTCAGCGATTCGCCCAGACGCTCCGGACCCGCGCAACCATCAGCACAGAACGACACTTTTCGGGATAATCCCGGACGCGGGCTTTCCCGGGCCAGTTTCGACACCTGCCTTACCCAGACGTTCGTCCCACCCTGTCTGTTCGTCGACGAATCGTTCCAGTTGCTCCACCTCCACGGCGACCTGAACGAGTTACTCTCCATTCCGTCGGGCTTTCCGAATGTGGACCTTCTCACAATGCTTCCACCCGAGTTCCGCGGAAGGGTGAGGGCGGGTGTGAGGGAGGTTCTTCGGGAAGGAACGCCCGTCGAGATAAAGAACCTTCCCTGGCGTGAGGGCGGGGTCAACCTTGGCATAACCAGGGTGTCACCCGCGGGCATGGGCGGAGTGTGCCTTGTAACCTTCACTCCTGGAGTCACCCCTTTACGGAAGGTTGTTGACAACGCCGTTCTGTCATCCGACGCGAAGAGCAGGATCGGAGACCTCGAACACCAGTTGGATTCCCTTGAACAGGAACTCAGGCTTGTCCGTGACGACCTGTCCAATCGTACCGGCGAACTGCAGGCGGCCAACGAGGAACTCCTCACGGGTGGCGAGGAGATACGGAGCACAAACGAGGAGCTGCAGGCCATCAATGAAGAGCTGCTTTCCGCGAATGAAGAGCTTAAGTCCCGTAACCAGCAGCTATCCGAGCTTCACAGCGACATGGGCAACCTGCTCCGAAGCCTTGATGTTTCTGCCATCTTCCTTGGAACCGACCTCAGGATCAGGAAGTTCAACGAGGCAGCCCGGCTTTTCTTCCGTTTCGATGAGAAGGACAGCGGCCGGGTCATAACCGATATCGCCTCGAACCTTTCGGGAAGCTGCATAACAGACATTCTGGACAGAGTGGACCGGGTTATGGCCCGGGGGGGTTCCGACCAGTGGGAACTCAACGCGGGAGAACTGGGCTGGTTCCTGGCAAAAGCGACCCCGCACAGGGATGAAAAAGGCGCGCTGACTGGCACCATCCTGAGTTTCGTTGATGTGACGGGGCTGAAGAAGGCCGAGAACATGCTGCGAGGACTCGAACGAAGGCTTCGCCGAACCCACTCAATGGCAATGGTGGGTTGTTGGGATTTCGTTCCCGACAACGGTCTGATAATGCTTACCTCTGATACCAGAACTATCCTCGGCTGGGAGGAAAACACCGACAGTATTCCCTTCACGGAGTTCTGCAGGCTGTTCCGTGACCAATCCGGCATTCATGACGCCTTCAACGATCTGATCTATTCGCGGTCGAGGATGGACTTCTCCACTGTGACTGCCCGTGACGGAACACGCCACGTCCGGCTCGTGGCCGAACTCGAGTACGATAACCGGGGCGAGCCGGTCAGGATATCAGGCGCGGTCCAGGACGTTACGGGTATCATGGAAGCCAGGCGAAGCATGGAGGATGCCCACGACTACCTGAAGCGGATCCAGAACGCAGCGGCCCTTGGGGGTTTCCGCATGGAGTGGGATACCATGACCGGACTGTCCAGGGTCGATCTCTCCGCAGAGGCATGCGGGATCCTCGGGATTGAACAAAGGTCGGATCACGGGGTGCACCTCAGAGAGATCGTTTCGATAGAGGAATGGGAGAAGATCCAGGAGGTTCTGCGGGAATCCGCGAAGAACGGCCGGACCGCCGAGGTCGACTTCTCCCTCTCGGGCGGCGACAACACAAGAAAAAGGGTTTTCCGGCTCAGGGCAACCAGTCAGAGCAAAAGCGACAGAATCATGCAGACCACCGGCGTGATAATGGATGTCACGGGTCTCAGGCAGATCGAGCAGGAACTGCATCATTCCGAGAAGCTCAGGTCGGTGGGAGAGCTTGCCGGAGGGGTGGCCCATGATTTCAACAATCAGCTCATGGGAATTGTCGGATACGCCGAGGGGATTCTGAAGCGTGTTGATGATCCCGACCTTCAACGGATGGTCCAGGGCATTCTCAAAGCCTCGGAAAGGTCGGCCGACCTAATCAGACAGCTTCTGGCTTTCAGCCGAAAGGGAATGAGCGTTGTTTCCGTCGTTGACCTTCACAAGGTGGCGACCGATGTGCTGTCCATGGTTGAACGAAGCATCGACCGCAGGATCGAGATCAGGTACATGTTGAACGCTGAGTTGACGACGGTTTTCGGCGACGAGTCCCAGCTCAACAACGCGATCCTCAACCTTGTTCTGAACTCCCGCGACGCGATTGCCGGAAAAGGGTTCATCTGCTTGTCCACCAGAAATCTCCCTTCTTCCGGCGACTCCGGACGTTCGAGTTACGTCGAGATCATAGTGGAGGACAACGGAAAGGGTATGGAACCTGCGGTTGTGGAAAGGGCCTTTGAGCCTTTCTTCACCACCAAGCCTGTGGGCCACGGCACTGGAATGGGCCTTTCCGCTGTGTATGGGACAGTGAACGCCCACAGGGGCCAGATAAACATACAATCTGAACCCGGCAAGGGAACCAAAGTGACGATGGTGTTCCCCCTTTCCCCCACTGACTCCATGGTCGTTGACGAGCACGGCACCGAGCCCGTTCCGGTGGGCGTAACGGCCCGGATTCTCGTGGTGGACGATGAGGAGATGGTAAGGGGCATCCTTGCAGACCTTCTGATCTCGGGCGGATACCATGTCCTGACCGCCGCCGACGGCGAGAACGCTCTAAGGGTTTTCCGGCGCGACCCCGAAGCAGTTGACCTGGTACTGATGGACATGACCATGCCCAGGATGAACGGTCTTGACGCCTTCCTTGAGATGAAGAAGCTGAAACCATCGGTCAGGGTGATGATCCTGTCCGGGCACAGCGCCGCGGGAACTGCCCACGAGTTGCGCCGCCACGGGATTCGCGGGGTCCTTCAGAAACCCATCACGGCAAGACCACTGCTCGAAGCTGTGTCAGCCGCCCTTTCCTGACAGAAAGACTCCCAGAAAGCCGGCATCAGCCTTGTTCGTCAGTATCTCGGCGGCGGCTTTCACTTCGCCTGATCTTGTGATCACATAGACAGTGTCATTTTCTTTCAGAACATGCACACCCCTGGGGATGAAGAAAGCCTCTTCCCCCACACGGTAAACGCCCACGATGAGGCTCTCGACCGGGAACTCCCTTCGGGATGCCACCTCGGCAACTGTACGTCCCACGGCCCAGGCTCCCGGAGGGACAACAACCGAACATATCTGTGCTGAACCGCCCCCCAGTGACATTATCCTTCTTATTCTGGGTTGCTCGATCTCCACCATCAGCTGGTTTATGAGAAGATCCGCGACTCTTACAACACCTGAGACCCCGCTCAGTTGGTAAGCCTCGGAATAGCCTGGGTTTCTCATCCGCGCGAGAATCCTTCGGGCACCAAGGCTCTTTGCGATTATGGAGCATGCTATGTTGTCCGCGTCACTTCTCATCAGGCAAACCACCACATCCGCGCTGGCAACGCCGGCGTCGGACAGGACCGACAACCGCGTGGCATCGCCCGTAACTGTAACAGCTCCCGTCTCTCCGTAGACTTCCTCACAAACGTCGTGATCCTTGTCCACCACGACCACGTCGTGTCTGTGCTCGACCAGCTTGGTGACGACCTGCCTGCCAACGATACCGACGCCTACAACGACCACGAGCATAGCGCCTCCTATCTCCATGCCTTCCTGCGAAACAGCATCAGAAGGGGAAGGATCTCGAGCCTCCCCGCCATCATTCCCAGTATGTACACCAGCTTGGCCTGGGCGGGGAAGGACGCCATCTCACCCATACGTATGAATCCCGGCCCCATGTTACCGATGGTGCTTGCCATGATGCTTGCCGATTGAGCCCCCTCAAGACCGGTGAACCATGTGGAAACCATACTGCCAATACCCAGTAACAGCATCCACAGAAAAAAAACGGCCGAAACCCTGTGAACCTCGGCTCGCGGAACCAGTTTTCCGTCGACCCTGACGCCTGAAACGGCCCGGAGGGGATTGAACAGCCTGCGCACCTCCTGTCCCGCAGACTTGAGCAGAATTCCCACGCGCAGCACTTTCAGCCCTCCACTGGTGGATCCCACGCAACCGCCGACGATCAGCATGAGCATGAAGCAGTGCCTGGCAACTGGGCCAAAGAGCGGAGATGAGAGTTCGGTGATGACGAAGCCTGTGGAAGTCATCAGAGAGACAACAGTGAACAAGCTTGAGCGCAGTGCCTCTTCAAAGGTCGGGTGAACACCTCTCACCAGCTTCTCCCATAGAACGATCACCGTGAATCCGGAGAGGAGACTCCACCAGAGCTTAACCTCAAGGGTGTTCCAGAGGCTCCTTACCGAGCCTGAAAGAACCTTGAAAAGAACAAGGAAATTGGTCCCCCCGAGTACCATGCATACCACGAGGCCGTACTGGATCACCCATGGATTCATGCCTCTTGCCTGAGTGAACCAGGCTATGCCTTCTTCTTTCGTTGAGAACCCCCCTGTGGAAGCCGTGGTCAACCCGTGATTGACGGCATCAAAAACATCCATCCCGCCCAAAAGGAACACAGTCACGGAGAGCAAAGTTATCCCGCCGTAGATTACCCAGAAAACCCTGAGCGTGTTCGCCATACCCGGCACGGGGCGGCTCGAGCTGATCTTGTGGCTTTCCGCCCCAAGCAGCATGTGAGCGCCCGGCGCCTGGGAAGAAACGGCAAGGAAAAAGGTCAGGATCCCAAGCCCACCCAGCCATTGAGTGAAGCATCGCCAGAAGATCATACTGCGGGGAATCCCGTCAAAGCCTCGAAGAACCGTGAAACCGGTAGTTGTGAACCCGGCCGTGCTTTCAAACAGCGCGTCGAGGTAGCTGCATCCCATGCCGAAGTGATAGGGCAGGGCGCTGACCAGTGCCGCCGTCATCCAACCGATGGAGCAGACAAGCATGGCGCGGGCGTTCGTGATGGGCTGTCCGCCGAAGATCCGCCACAGGACAAACCCGGCCGCAATCGTACCGACCCCGGAAATAACGAATGAAGGTACAGTCGTACTGGAGGAGCTTCCGTCGAGAAAGGCTGCAATGACACCGGGAATGATCATCAGGGCGCCGACTGCAGCAAGAAGCCCTCCGCAATACCCCGCGACTGCAGTGAGAGTGGAGGCTCTTGGCATCTTCAAATCCTTTCCCGGGTTTTCAAGGTGCTGTTGTAACATATTCACGAGTCGCTCCGTCAGTATGTCAGGAAACCCTGAAAGGAGCAGTCATGGAAGGTGATGTGTTGTTGATTCCCATACTCGGTATCGTCTTCGGAGTTGGGGCCCCGATGCTTGCGGTGATCCTGGCAACCTACTATGCCCACAGGTCCAAGGTCGCCAAGTACGACACGGTGAAGAAAGCCCTTGAGGGCAACCTTTCACCGGAACAGGTCGACCAGCTCGTCAAATCCCTGGGCAGCACCCCCCCCGCGCCGGTGAATCCCCGCAAAAAAAGCCTCACAAACGGTATTATCCTTCTCAGCATCGCCATCGCCATCTTTCTCGGGTCCATGGTGATGGGCTACACCAAAGGGTTCATCCTCGGAGCGCTCGTGCTGGGCTTTCTTGGGATGGCCAACCTGATGATTGCTTTCTTTGTCCAGAAGGATGACGGTGGAGACTCCCGGTGATTTCCGAGCATGCACTTGGTCTGGTGACAATGGCCCGGGACGGCAGTTCCCAGGCGTTCGAGGACCTGGTGAAGGAGTACTGCGGGCTGGTTCATTCACTCGCGTTTCGAATGACCGGCGATGCTCATCTGGCGGAAGACATGAGCCAGGAGACCTTCACCAGGGTCTGGCAGAAGATCCGAACTCTCCGGGACCCCGCAGCCTTTCCCGGGTGGCTCGTAAGCATCACCCGGCGAATCTGTCTGGATGAACTTGAAAAACGCAACCGCAGGATGGAGGCGGGTGGCGAGGAGCTGCTTCTCGAGAACGCCAATCCCACAATGCCTCCGGATTTCGACGGGAAACGACGCATACTGGAGGAAGCCATGGCGCTGCTTCCCATGAGGGACCGTCAGCTTCTTACACTCTCCTACCATCGGGATCTTTCCTCCGATGAAGTGGGTATAATTCTGGGCATGTCACCTGGAACGGTCCGGGTGGGGCTGCACAGGGCCCGGGAGAGGCTTTGCGGTCTTCTGAAGGGAAAAGAAGATGAACTCCTTGCGTAGCGGAAACGGGAAGCTGGAAGAGATGGTGGATTTCCTGCTCACCGAATCCGTCTCATCCCAAACGATTTCCGAGGGTACCGCTCGAATGATCGCCCTGAAGGCCCAGATCCTCAGAAAGCCCGCTTTCCCGCTTTACCGGATTGCCGTTATCGTGGTCGCCGCTGCGCTTGCGGCCCTGTTCGCCGCATCGAATGTTGACAGGCTATCCTGGCTTTGCGACCTCGCTTCCCTCAAACCGTTCGAGAGCCTCGTCAACTCACTTGCATCCATAAGCTTCGAGCGCGCAGCCGCCGCTCTGGCGGTAACCGGCGGCCTGGTTTACACGGTTTACACGATCGCTTTTCCAAGGGCCAGATAAAACTCCCCGGAGGTAGGTCAATGTTCAGGTGCTCCGTTGTTCTTGCCATGTTCGTTCTGTTACTCGGATGCGGGAACGAACCGTCCGATCCTTCAGTCGCCGGGCTTCCCGAGCCCGAGCATGTCGCCAGTCCCGGTGCGGAAAGCCTCATCCCGAGGGAAGTGCTTTTCGGCAACCCCGAGCGGGTCGGTCCCCAGCTCTCCCCCGACGGGCGCACCATAGCCTACATCGCCTCCTCAGAGGGAGTTTTGAACCTCTGGCTCATGGATGTCACGGGAGATTCCTCCAGGCAGCTCACGTTCGACGAAGACCGCGGAGTGATGGATTTTCAGTGGGCCGAGAACGGAAGGCATATCCTCTACATGCAGGACGAGGCCGGTGAAGAGAACACCCACGTCTACAGGCTCACCGTCGAGACGGGAGAGGTTCTTGACCTGACCCCCTTCCCCGGTGTGAAAGCGTACGTGTCCGACTCGAATTCGAAGTTCCCGGATATGGTGCTCATAGAGATGAACAAAGACAACAGGATGTTCTTCGACGTCTACAGGTGCGACCTCAACACCGGCGAACTCGAGATGGCCATGGACAACCCCGGGACAACCACCGAAGGCGAAATGGTCCTCGGGTATTCGGCCGACCGGAATCTCGACATCAGGCTTCAGGTGACGATCCATCCCGAGACCGGTTTCATCTCGATTCTTCACCGGTGGGATCAGGATTCAGAGTGGGAGCTTTTCAAGTCATTCTCCAGCGAAGACCAGTGGTACCCCGAGAGGTTCACCGAGGACGGCACGGGTCTGTTCGTCCGGTCCAATCTCGAGAGCGACAAGTCGGGTCTTTTCCTTTTCGATATCGCTTCCGGTACCGAAACCCTCATTGTCGCCGACTCTTCCTCGGATATCGGAGGGGTAGGCTTCGATCCGTTCACCGGTGACCCCAGGCTCGCGGCCTTCTACTACCTGAGAAGAACGCTTCACGTGCTTGACCCTTCCATCGAACCGGACATCAGCTTCCTCTCCGAACTGCGTGACGGCGATTTCACAACGGTGTCACGCGACAGCGCTGATTCCACCTGGATCGTTGCCTACAGTACCATAGACAACCCCGCGGTCTACTACGTCTACGACCGCAGGAACACTGAAGCTCGGGAGCTCTTCACTGCCATCCCGTCCCTCGACGGATACACGCTGCGGCCAATGGAGGGCGTCGAGATAACCTCCCGCGATGGCCTCGTTCTTCCTTCCTATGTCACCACGCCCGATCCGGAACGTTTTGGCGAAGGCCCATGGCCTACAGTAATGATGGTACACGGAGGGCCATGGTACCGTGACTACTACGGTTTCGACCCCTTCTCACAGCTCTTTGCCGACCGTGGTTTTGCAGTTCTGCAGGTCAATTTCCGGGGCAGCACCGGCTTTGGCAAAGCGTTCCTCAACGCCGCCAACAAGGAGTGGGGAGCCGCAATGCAGGACGACATCACCGACGGCGTTCACTGGGCCGTTGAACAGGGCATCGCCGACCCCGACCGCGTGGTCATCCTCGGTGGTTCGTACGGTGGCTACGCAGCCCTTGCCGGGGCTGTTTTCACACCAGACACCTATTGTGCAGTGGTGGACTTCTTCGGCCCCTCCAACCTCGTGACTTTCATCGAGACCATTCCGCCGTACTGGAAGCCCATGCTGGCCATGATGAACATCAGGGTGGGAGACATTGAGAACGAGGCCGACAGGGCCATGCTTGAGGACCGCTCTCCGCTGAACCACGTGCAGAACATCACTGTGCCCATATTCATCGCCCAGGGAGCCAACGACCCGAGAGTGGTGCAGGCCGAGAGCGACCAGATGGTCGAGGCACTGCGCTCAATGGGCACTCCCGTGGTCTACGTCCTCTACACCAACGAGGGCCATGGCTTCGTGCACGAAGAGAACAGGCTCGACTTTGCCGGTCGGGTAGAGGAGTTCCTCTACCTGTCCGTTCCCGGTCCCGGCATCGAGTGCGAGCTCTTCACCCCGCCCGCTGACGCCGCCGTGGAATTAAGGTAGGGGGACGGACTTAGATAACTTAGTTTGTTGAGCCAAGTTATTGCCATGCAATAGCATGTACTATAAGCTCTTTCTCATGAACGTAAAAAATCCCAAACGCATGGCAATCAATGCGTTAACTCAGCAAACTAAGTTATCTAAGTCCGTCCCCTCTCCCTAAAAGGTATATAGGGTGACGGTGGGGGATTGGACTGGTTCGACGGGGTAGGCGGTGAAAGAAAGATCCGAGCAGAAACAGCTGTAGAGGAGGGGTTTCTGGGGATTTGACCCCAGGGATACCCTGCTGTTCTGGCTAACGGCGACGGCCCTTAAGGATGCCAGGGAGTTTGAGAAGTCGAGAAAAGACCTTCCGGGTCTCCAGGGTTTTGCCAGGAGTGGGTTGTCGGTTGCGGAGTTGATCGAGTTCAGCCCCGGAGCATCACTTGACGCCAGAAGCAACGATGCGGCTATCAACAATACAGTTAGTGAACGCATATTCCCACCGCTTTCCGGGCCCCTCCACCCGGTTGCAGACTAACACCAAACCTGATCGATGTCAATGCCCCGAAAACAGCCCGAAGAAGGTCCGTATTCTTGTGAGTATGTCATCACCACTGGAACGTTTGGTATCATCCCGGCCTTCAATCGAGTCCTCGCTCTCCTTTGATGCCTTGTGAAGGTCGGAAAGCCTTGCGTCGAGAAGCTCGGACAGCGGTTCAGCCAGTGCCGGATTCATACCAAAGACCCGCTCCATACCCCTTTTCTTCACCACCACCACTATGGTTTCCTGGTTCGCGGTGACGGTTGCCGAACGAGGATCGCCTGTGAGCAGGCTCATCTCTCCGAAGAAACTGCCGGCACACAGTTCCGCGACCTTCATCGATCTGTGGCCTTCACCCGCTGACACCGAGACCTCCACGCAACCGCTTTGCAAAAGGAAAAGGCTGTCGCCGGTGTCACCCTGTTTCACGAGGACCTCGCCTGTGGTGAACCTGAGAATGGAACAATCCTCGGAAAGCTGTTCAAGCTCAGCATCGGGAAGGGGCCTGAAGATGTCGGTCGCCCTGAGGTCGGAGAAGATCTCACGCTGAAGGCTCTGTCTGAGTTTGACCTGGCGGTCGGGCTCAACTGTATGAAGGAACACGTCCCTGATCGGGAAGGGAATGTTCAGCCCCGCCCTGTCGAGGCAGTACCAGATCCGGGTTCTCACCGCGTCTTTGACTGAAGGCTTGGATGAGAAGTCGGTTATCCAGAAACGGACCTCGTAGTTTATGGAGCTGTCGCTGAAACTGTCGAGAAACACCGAGGGAGCAGGTCTGGCCGATACACCGCGAGTGTCCGACACGGCCTTCAGGAGCACCGCCTTCACCTGTTCGGGAGGACTGCCGTAGGAGACACCCACGTTCACACGGGCGAGGTTGAGTTTGGATGGCTTCATGTGGTTCTTGACCAGCGTCTTCGAAACCACCGAATTGGGGAAGAGAAGAAGGTCGTTGTTCCTGTCCCGGATGGAGAGGCAGCGCCAGCTTGTCTCCACGATCTGGCCCTCGGTGCCGTCTATGGTTACCCAGTCATCCTTCTCGTAGGGTCTTTCGAACTGAAGCGCAAGACCGCTGAAGACGTTGCCCAGTATGTCCTGCAGGGAAAGACCGATGACCGCAGAAACCACGGTGGATGTAACAAGGAATGCGGTGAGTTTCACGTTGAAGAGCAGGTTGAGAAGTATGAGGGCCAGCCCCGCCATCAGCAGGAATGCGACAACGTCCAGAACCAGCTTTGGTATGGGCATGGTCATGCGTTTGCGGGTCAGGTTACCCATGAACAGAAGAAAGAGGAAGCGCATGAACGTGTAGAAACCAAGCAGAATTGTGAGGGACAGGACTATCCTGGCAGTCGTGGAACCGAAGTTGACCCCGAAGACCCGAAGCAGAAGGTAGATTATCCCGGAAGCGCCGGTCAGCGCCAGCCAGAGGGTGACGCTCTGGTCGAGCGCCCTTTTTCGGGAGAACCAGAGAAGAAAACCCACACCGAGCCCAAGGCTCACCGCGCTTGCCATATTGATCCAGAACGATGCATTCATACACACCCTCCGGTAGCTGTTACCGGCCCATTATACTTCCGTCCCCCACATCTAAACACTGGCTGGGAAAACGGATCAGTCCCGTAGCACCGTAAACCTTCCGCAGTTCGCGCCATCCGTCGTAATCAGCATGTAGACACCTGACGGCAGGCTGCCGCAGTCTACCGACAGGGTCTCTCCGGGGTTAAGCGTGACGTTCAGGGAAACAACGAGCCGTCCAGCGATATCGAACACATTCACCCCTCCACTGAACGAGCCGCCGTCGGTGGGCATGGCAAGGATAAGGGTTCTGCTGACGGGATTAACTGCGATTCCCGGTGGAGTCGCTGACCCGTGGCCGTGCTCGATGCCTGTCCACTCGGGGAGCGTTGTGTAGATGTTCCAGCCCTCGCCGGGGTTGCCTGCCCAGAAGAGCCTCTCTCCGCCCGCCACCGGAAACCATGCCGGACCCTCGGGCGAGACGACCTCGATAGGGCCTCCGCCCGGAACAACGCAGCCCATGACAGCCGCGGACTCCCCGAACCCCTCCTGCCAGTAGACGGCGAACTGGTTTTCACCGAACTGTCCCGCGGATGGTCGGAATGCCTGCCCCTGTGGGGAAGCGACCTCGAACTCACCCTCGGGAAGAAACCTGGCCCTGATCGATGAGCCCGATGTGTCGTCCTGCCACACCAGAAGGATCTGCCCATCAACCGAAAAGAGGAACGGTGAATGGCATACCGTTCCCGAAGACATCTCCGAAGGGGTGCTGAAAGCCCCGCCCGATGACAGGCTGGCCATCACCCTGCTTCCCGCGGGGCTCTGCTCGACCCAGGCCAGGTACACTGAACTGCCTTCGGAAGCCATGGTCGGGGGAGCGCAGAACGTTCCGGGAGAGCTCACTGCCTGAGGAGGGAACGAACCGTCGAGGGCGGTCACCATGACCTCTCCTCCCGTGGCCTCCCAGTTCAGCCAGGCAAGCCACATTCTGTCACCGTCCCAGGCCAGCCGCGGGAACACCTGGTACCCGTTTTGCGGAACCCTGACCGCGACATTCTCGAAGGCGTTGCCGTGGGCCGTTTTGATGCGGTAGCTGTATGTTGAGTACTCGAAGTCGCTCCAGGCGAGCCAGGGAACACCACTGCCGTCGAAGCATGCCGTGACCCCGGCATCCCAGTACTCATCGGAATCAACGTAGTAGACCTGGCTCCAGCTGTCGCCATCCATGAGCCTGGCCGCCACATCCAGCCTGCCGTTCTCCCCCGTGAGCCACGCCACGACCGAAAGGTTGCCCGGCCCTCCCGCGGCGGCCGGATGGCAGTCGGAATGCTCGCTCGTCGAGACCCTGTCGTAACTTCTGAACCCTTGAGGATTCGGCAGTCCGGCGAATGCCCCGGTACCGCCAAGTGGCCGGAGCGTCGGGTCGCCGAGTAGAGCGTTGCCGTAGAACCACGCCTTTTCATAGCTGGAGAAGCCGCCCTGGGCCTCATAGAGCCACCACGTGCGGAATGCCTCGCCAAATGTGTCACCATTGCCGAGAGGAGTGTAGAACTGTTCGAAATCCAGCATGGAACCGGTTTTGGCGGCACCGCACACAAGAAGCCCGTAAGAGGTTCCGAAAAGGTACCAGTTGCCCAGGCATCCCGACTCCACCCATCTGGCGTTCGAGCAGCTGAACAGCTGGTAGAAGGCCGTCTGAGGGTCGACCGCGCTTATCTCCGGTGCCATTACCGAGCCTCCGTGGCCTCCCGGCACAAGGAACGTGTGCCCCCACGGCGAGCTGTGGCTCATGAGGTGAACGAATTCGTAGCCCTCCCCGAGGCCGGCCAGGTAGCTCTCTGCCGTAGTTGCGGCGGGGGAATTCGAAACGGTAACCCCGGAGGAACCGTAGATCGCCTCCAGCCCGCAGTCGGAATAGCCTGGACTCCAGTCGTCGTCAACGAAAGAAAGGGCGCGGGAGTTCATGGGCATGGAACCTGTTCTGTAGAGGTGGTTCTTGTCGAAGTACTGGGCCAGGACGGCGACCTCGGATGCGTAGCTCATGGCCGATGCGTCTATTCTTCCCAGCCATATCTCCGGACCCACGGAACCCGTGTGGTTGTCGTAGAAACCGTCCGAATCGAGATCCTGCCATGTTCCGTCAAGGTCCATGAGAAAGAGTTCGCAGGGAAACTCCTCGACCGCCCAGTAATCCTCCTCGTACCAGGCGCACGGCAGAAAGCCCACGAGAATGGCACCGTCAAGACCTGAAACGCTCTGGAAAAGGGCTTTCAGGTCTTCCGCGTCTCCCCCCTCCATTACAGTCATTTCAACGGTCCATCCGTCAGCGGCGATATCCGAGACGAACCTGGCGAGCTGAAAGGAAAGAGGGTCGGCAAGGTAGTCCGCCACCACGACAAGCACCTTGTCCCCCCTGCTGCCGGTGAGGGATGATACCGTGCTGAAGCTGGCAGGGTTGTCTTCGAGGGGCGACCGCGGGATTTCCGCCCTGGGGAAACCCCCATGGCCCATTGGTATAACTTGAGACACCAGGAACAAAAGAAGAGAAAACATTACAACTCCTTGGGTGGGGAAAACAACTGCATCATTATACAAAAGCCCGACGACGGGAAAACCCGGTCCCCAGAACGGGAGAGTGGAATATTCAGGGGTTGATTCCGTATCAGCCTGTGTGGCGTCATAAGATGGGAGACAGATGAAAAACGCAACGATCCTGATCGCATTCATTGTTCTGAACATTGCTCGGGGAGCAGTGCCAGCTGTTCCCTCGACGCCCTCCCGACCGCAGCTTTTTCCCTGCGTCATGACAAGGTATTCAACACCCCTGAAACTCGGCTGGGTTCTCGGAGTGGTCCGCTACCACTATACGAACCATTATTGCCAGCACGGTCCGTTCGTTCAGCTTGAGCCCGGTTTCGGCGGGGGCAAGGTGAACCTTGGTTACCGTTACAGCCTCATCGGCTTCCTGCCGGTTTTCAATTTGGGTCTTTCCGCCTCAATGCTTCAGACCTGGGGCAATCCGCTGGGTGACGTGGAACCTGGACAGACATATGCCGGCATCGAACTCTCCACCGCGTTCAGCGTGCTGGGGCTGAATGCCGGGGTTTTCCGGCACGTGGGCGGTGACGATGAAGACCACGACTGGATCACAACGCTGGGTGTCGGGGCGGGGTTTTAACTAACGGGCCAGAGGAATGATCACTTCCTGCGGCCCGAACACGTAGGGCGCGACCTGGTAGGGCGGGAATATCACCCTGTGGCCCCAGACGGCTCCCGTGGAGTCGGGAACGGGAAGCAGGCACTGGTAGTTCTCCGCCGTGGGGGAAGCTCCGTCCCCTATCCAGAAGTCTTCACCAAGTTCCTGCCGAAGGTTCTTCCTGACAACCGAAGCAAAAGAGGAAAAGGCCTCTTCACCGGGAAAGAAACTCAGCGGAGCAACAAGGGTATCCCCCTCGGTGTCGAATACAAAGGCCTTTGCCCATGTGTTTCCGTGGGCGCCGCCCGAATACTCCCAGATCCATGCCAGAGCGCAGATCAGCCCCCGTGGTGAAGGCTCGTGAGTGAACGATATCTCGAGGTTCCACGGCATTGGTTCGGTGTATTCCGATGTGAGGTCGGTGAAGTTCGTTCTGAAAGCATCCGTCTGCCCTTCGGCGTACTCCCCGAGCAGCCCGGCCAGAACAGGGTTGTCCAGAAGGGTTCCGGCGTAACTCACCGAGATGCTGTACCCCGGAGCGTTTTCGGTCCGGGTGCTGTCTCCGGACAGCAGCAGCAGGAGAACGAGGGGGATAGTCATTTTTTACTCCTCAGGATGCCGGATCGTTATGACGCGATCAACCTTGTTAACAGTGGATTCCCGATGGGCAATAATCAGGCATGTCCTGTCACGGAGCAGGTCCATCACCGCAGCCTTGACCTGGGCTTCGCTCTCCCTGTCCAGAGCGCTGGTGGCCTCGTCCAGAAGAACGATCCGGGGGTCGCGCAGAAAAACCCTGGCAAGTGCGATGCGCTGCCTCTGGCCGCCCGAGAGAAGGCACCCCCTTTCCCCTGCCGGCGTATCGTACCCCTTGGGAAGTTCGATGATGAAGTGGTGGGCATGGGCGGCAATGGCAGCGCGCTCCACCTCTTCCCGGGAAGCACCGGGCGAGCCCATCAGAATGTTCTCGAGAATGGACGAGTTGAACAGAAAGGGTTCCTGAAGGACGACACCGATGCAGCCCCTGAGGGACTCAAGCGTGTACTCACCAAGCGGTGCGCCGTCAAGCAGGATTTCGCCTCGGTCAGGGTCGTGGAACCTCAGCATCAGCGAAACCAGTGTGGTTTTCCCAACGCCGCTCTCACCGGCGATTGCGACGGTTTCCCCGGGCTCAACTGTAAAACTCAGCCCCGAAAGCACGGGATTTCCGCCCGGGTAGGCGAAATGCACGTCCCTGAACTCAATCTGTCCCCTCGGGTTGTCGAGAACCCTGGCATCGGGGCTGTCGTAAACGGCTTCGGGGGTGTCGAGGATTCCGAAGACCCTCTCCGCCGCGCCAACGGCGTGCAGAACCTGTCCCGCCGCGCCAGCGAAGGAGCCCACCGGACCGAACAGCATGCCGAAGTATCCCGTGAAAGCGATGAGAACGCCCAGCTGCATCCGTCCCCCGATTACCTCAAGGCCACCCAGGTAGATGAGAAAGATCATGCTGAACATGGCCACCAGACTTCCCCCGTTGAAGATGAAGCTCTTCAGTGTCAGCCTGAGCTGGCTTGCGAGAAGGGATGTCAGTGAACCGCGGAATCCCGCCGTCTGAGTGCTTTCGAGGTTGTAGGCCGCCGAAGTGCGGAGCCCGGCTATCTGTTCCTGCAGCAGCGCGTTGAAGTCTGCCCTTTTTTCCTGGACCTCTTTTGACGCCCGCTTGATGATCCCTCCCGCAAGTGCCACAAGCACCGCGAAAGCCGGCACCGAGGGCAGGGCGATGAGGGTCAGCCTGGCGTTGATGCCCAGCATGACGCCCAGCACCACAACGAACCTTACCGCCTCGGTTAAGAGGTTCACGAACAGTGACGAGTAAAGCCCCTGCATTACCGGTACGTCGCTGGTGAACGACGACATGATGTCGCCGGTCTTGCTGCGGTCGGCGAAGGCGGCGGAAAGGAGCTGGATCTTCCTGTGAAGCGTTGAACGGAGGTCGTTTGCGGCCCTGTTGCTCATCCAGGTGAAGAGGTATGTCCCGGCCATCCCTGTGAATGTCTGCAGAAGCACCGCTCCGGTGAAAAATAGAGTGATGGTGCGGAGAAGCGGGATGTTGCCCTCAAGGAGCACCTTGTCGATCAGGATCCGGTTCACCCAGGGCTGGACCAGCCCGGCCCCGGCGGAAATCACGGTGATAAGCAGCCCCAGTATCTGCCACCTTACGTAGGGTCGCAGGAATGAAAGGGTTCTGCCCAGGATGCGTCGACTGGCAAGGATTTCCCGAAAACCGTTCATGGCCCGATTATGTGAAGGCCGGGCTGATTCGCAACCCGGCCGATCATGAAAAGGCTACTGCCAGACAGTGTTCACCAGACCAGTTGAACGTGGAGCCTGTGGTCGAAGACGCTTGAGGTGTTGCAGGCATCGATATATTGTTCCCAAAGGAAGGAGGGACGCTTTGGGATGCTGTCTGCCGGTTTTTCTGGGCGGGATCGCCGGGCTCCTCGGGTTGCCTCTTCTGCTGCTGACATCCGCTGCCCTGGTCTGGAAGCTTGCCCTTCCCGTAGCGGCTCTGCTGCTGATCGTCCACCTTGTGAGAAAGCAGGATTAGGGAAGGCGTTCAGCCCCATCGAGCAGCGTTGTCCGTATCAATGCACCGCCCCGAAGGCCTCTGCAGAAGCAGGATGAGGATAGGGAATGAAAACTCTCACAATTTGTCTGTCTGAAGCTTTTAAAACCGAGCTTTGAAACATCAGTTGCGAGGAAAACGAATCTGTCAGTGAGATCGTTCGGGAATCTCTGAGGCGCTGCGTTGCCGTCAAGGGATTCCGGTCGGTACGGAAGAAGACACTGCCCTTTGCCGAAGCGCAGGGACTGTCGATGGAAGAGGAAGTTTTCAGAGCTTTGTCATGAGAGCCATTCAGTCGGATCGGTCGATAACAGAGGGATGCAGCATGGTGCAGTTGGTCGTGAAGTTCCTGGTCTCAGCTCTGTTGATCCTCGCTGCATCGGAGATCGCCAAGCGGACCGGAAAGATAGGGGCCTTGATCGCCGCACTGCCGTTTGTCACCATCATGGTCATGGTCTGGCTGCATGTTGAGCATCAGGGGAATCAGAAGGTCGGCGAGTATGCTCACTTCACGTTCTGGTATGTTCTCCCGACGCTTCCAATGTTCCTGCTGATGTCGTGGCTGATGTCACGAAACGTCGACTTCTGGCTGTCTCTGCTCATATGTGCTTTGTTCACCGCGGTCTGTTTCATCATTACGGCCGTTATAGCCAGAAGGCTGGGCACGGACATCATGCCATGAGGAACGAAAATCCCTGCGAGCTGGGTCTTGCAGAGTTTTCGATCACGATGCAACTGCTGTGGGCGCTCAACCCAATTGGACGATGGGAGCGAACCTATTCGACTCTGATCAGGAACATTGTCATATCATCGGACTGAACCGTGACACCAGACCATTCGAGGACCTCGGTTACTACTCGGTCGCAAAGGGTTTCAAGGCTGACATTCCCGCTTTCCGTCACCACACGGGATAGCCTTTCCTCTCCAAACTCCTGATCCGCTTCGTCGAATACCTCGGTGAACCCATCGGTGAAAACCACAACGAGATCGCCGGGCTGAAGCTCAATCGTCTCCTGTTCGTAGTGGGTGCCCGGAATGATCCCCGACACAAGCCCCCCCGTTGTAAGCCTGGCTGATTCACCGCATCTGAATAGAAACGGCGGGGGATGCCCGGCGTTGCTGAAGGCAAGAGTCCGCCGGACCGGATCATACCTGCCATAGAACAGCGTTGAGAAGACCTCGTCCGAGGTTTGCCTCACCAGAAAGTCGTTATAGCTCTGCAGGATGTCCGGTACTGAAGAGAGGGGAGACCTTTCAGCCAGAGACCGCAGGAATGTCTGGGAACCTGCCATCAGGAGCGCTGCCGATATCCCCTTTCCGCTTATATCGCCGACGAAAAAATCGATGACACCATCCCGTTGTGGAATGCAGTCGTAGTAATCCCCCGAGACCATCCGGGCAGGCAGACACCTGCCAAACAGGTCTACGCCTCCGATCCGGGGAAACTCACCTGGAAAGAACATCCGCTGGACCTCCCTGGCAATGGCAAGCTCATGTTCCAATCTCTCCTTCTCCCTCATCTGTGCCATAAGCGTTTCCAGGGAGTCGGACATCCCATCGAAGGAAGCTGCCAGAATGCCCAGCTGATCAGTCCGTTTAGAATCGATGCGGTACGAGAAATCGCCACGGGCAACGTAGTCCGCCTTTTTGTGAAGCTGCGCAATGGTCTCGGTAATGGAACGGGAGAGGAGAAGGCTGATGGTAAGTGCCACCAGTTCTATCAATACGAACAGGGCGGTGATAACGATCACTCCCAACATGAAGACCCTGTGCACGGGAACATCTGGTGGAAGCGCACCCTGCAGTATTCTGCCCGCTATGAAGGAATGACGGGTTCTCAGAACACCCACGATCATGCTCTCCCGTAAGGTTCCGTCCTCTCCGGCGATGTAACCCTTCTCCAGTAGATACGCTGTAAGATATTCAAGGCCGGTGGGTTGTTCGCTCAGCCATTGATCCAGCCCGATTTGAAGCTCACTCGACTGCGAGAAACTGAAGCCCGACCTCTGATCGCCGTGAGCCGACCCGAACTGAATGGTCACCGAACCGGCTCTCCTTTCCTCAGGCTCATCCTGAGCGTCGAACCCGTACGAAAACATGCAGGCCCCTCCAAGTTCTCCGCCAATCCTTTCCAGAAGCCCGTTTCTGATCGGGACCGCCAGCATGAGGGAACGCTGTGGAACAGCTACCGCCATAAAGACAGTGTCTTCCAGCAGAAGGAATGTCCGGTGAGACATCCCGGACTCTGGAGCGAAGAACACCGACGACCCTGATGAACTCTCGGGATCGTCAGAAACCCGTAAAAGCCTGGAACCCGGATACCTGTTCCGGGGAAATGCCTGACTCGCCGGACCGGCCGAATCCGCAAAATCCGGCGTCTCATGCTGCATCGCGCATGAGTACCCTGCCGCCGCGGCTTCCAGCCCGGCAAACTCGCGGTCGACGGCCTGTTTGAAAAGGTTGCCCGACAACTGAGTCATGAACACCTGTGCAATTGAAACAAACAGAACCAGCATGAGAAGCAATGGAAGGACACCGGTCAAGAAGTAGGTGGCGATGATCCTGTTGCGCACTTTGTGGAACAGGCGCTGCCTCAGCACTTTCAGAAACCTGAGGCCAAGGGTCACAAAAACGGTCATCAGCAGGAGGAGTCCCGCCAGAGACGCAAATCCGGTAGCAGAGCCGAATTCTCGCGTGGCTTCGAGACGTGGCGCTGCCACAAGGAGGAGTATCCCGACAAGGAGGCAGACCGTCTGCCACGTTCCCAAAACACTGGCGACCCTCTTGAATGCCCTCATCGGGGAAATATGAGGTCCCGGATTAGCGAAATCCAGAGTGATGCCGGCCGATCCCGCGGTGAAGTGATGCAGCATGCATAGAACACATTTGCGGGCGGAGCCCTTTACGCGGCAACGGGCCTTCTTCTGAAGACCCTTTTCAGGACCCGTATCCCGAAAACCCCTGCGATGACAAGCAGGATCACGGCCATCACGGGTACCAGAACCGAGAGAACCGACATTATCACCGAGAACACGCTTTCCAGGGTGGAGAGGATCGGGTTGCCGGCCCCGCCCGTGGTGGCGGTTGAGCCGCCGTGCAGGATGTTGCTTGCAGCGCTGCCCGCCAGCGAGGCGCCTCCCCCGGCTATCACGGCAAGGGTCCATGTGGCGAAAGGGTTGAGGTCGAGTATGACCGCGGCGGTAATCACAATTCCCGCCACAACTGTGAGCGGGATGCTGACGGCGTTGAGGGCGTTGTCCACCAAAGGTATCAGGTAAGCCAGCAGCTCGATCACTGTAGCGACCCCGAAGGCGATCAGGGCCGGGGTACTCTGTATCCATGCGAAGGCGGGGGAGAGGTGGAGGAGGTCGAGCTGCCCGGTTATGCTCATAACGAGAAGGGGCACGAATATCCTGAAGCCGCACGTGGCGCTGAGGCCAATGCCTATGAGAACGCTTGCTACGGTTTCCATTGTCTACCTTTCAGCGTCGAGCCAGATAGCTCCGGTTCGGATCCTGCCGTCGAACCATTGCCGGTCCGAGTCGTCGGGAACCCCGTCCTCGAATATGACAAGGTCGACACCCAATCGAACAGCCAGTTCCATGGCCTCACCGGACGGCCATGTATTGAGAACTGCTGCCGTTATGGCGTAGTCCCCGGGGTAGCTTGTGCTGTAGCCGTTCACGCTGTTCGTGAAGTGCAGCGTTCCGCAGTAGAGGCGCATGGATTCAATCGTTGGAAGGTCGAGGTCCTGATTGACAGGCAGGTAGAGAACCCGTTCAGGTCGCTGCCCGGCGATCCAGGAATGATGCTCGGGAATGATGACGGGCAATGTCGTTACTCCCGGATGTGCGGCTTCGCCCAGGGCGACAGCCATTCCCGCCAGAGCCCAGGCGGGTTTTTTGCCCAGTTGCCGGGCGGCAGGTATGAGAAGCGGGAGGAATGCCAGGTAGGCGGCCCTTGCGGGAAGCCTCAGGGCTGCCCCACCGGGGAGGAGTGCTGCGAGCCTGAAAGGCCCCGGGCAAAGCTGCCTGCCCCAAACCGTTACCGTTGGTCCCAGGCTGTACGCCAAAAAGATGAGTCCCAGCGCCAGGATCGTTTTTGTATTTCCGGTGTCTTTCTTGAAAAGGGCCCAGATGCTTCCGGCCACCAGTGCTGTGCCCGGCCAGAGGGCGGCCTCGGGGTGGGCGTGGGCGCTTCGGAGCCATCCGATGGCGAAGCTTTTCTCCCAGGGGCTGAGAAATGACGATGCGTCGGTGCTTGTGATCGTGTTAATGTCCCACTGGGCGGCGTTCTGAAGCTGGGGGAGCAGGAAGGGGAGCATCAGGGCGTTGCCCAGGAAGGCCGTGAGAAGAAGCGCTTTGGCGTTCCTTCTGTTCTGCGTTATGAGGGTTGAGAGAAGTATGACGAGAAGGGCGATGTTGAGGAAGTACCAGTGGTAAAGGCTTGCCAACCCTTGAAGGGGGATGAGGGGGACCAGGGGCCACCCCCTGCTTCGGCCCTCGGCAGTGCGCAGCGCGAACATGATGCCGGTTATGGCCAGCCCCGCGCTCTGCAGTTGAAGGTGCCAGAGGTGGCCCTGGAAGTAGGGCAGTGTGATGAAGGCGGTTCCGGCAAAGGCGGCCCCCCAGGCCGATGCCCCCCTGTCTTTCGCGAAGACGCCCGCGGCAAACCCGGTGAGTGAAAGGCTCAGCCACATAAGCAGGTTGTGGATGCGGACCGGATCGGTGGTAAAGGCCCTTGCGGGAAGCGAGGCTATCCACTGGGTGAGAAGTATGTCGCTGCGGCCGTTTCCGTCGGGAAAACCCGAGAACTGCGGGGTGGAGAGAGGGTTTTCGAGGTGTGTCACGGCATGGTGATTCCAGGCAATCAGCCATGTGTTGAAAAGTGTGTCGCTGTGGTCGTGAGGGTCAGGGGAATAAGGCAGCGGCCACAGGACCGCCGCCGAAACTACAAGGCAGAAAAGCAGAAGGGGGAGGTTCCCCCGCATATCAGTAGGCCCGGGCCAGTATTGCCCTGGTGGATGTTCTTCTGCCTGTCATGAAGCAGCTGCCCTCGCCGCCTGGCTGCTCCAGGGGGATGCACCTGACGGTGGCGCTGGTCTCCTCCTGAATGCGGTTCTCGTCTTCCCTTGAACCGTCCCACCAGACCCTGTAGAAGCCCGGTTTATCCGGGATCAGCCTCTTGAACTCGTCGAAAGTTTCCACATCGAAGGTGCGGCTTTCACGGAAGTCGATCGCTTCATTGAGCATCTGGTCGTGGATTTCGTTGAGCAGGGCGGGGATCTTCCCCGTCAGCTCCGCCATGGGAAGGGTGAACTTCTCTTTTCTGTTCCGCTGGGCCAGTGTTGCATGACCGGCGTCGAGGTCGCGCGGGCCGATCTCGATCCGCAGGGGCACGCCCCTGACCTCCCAGTGGTTGAACTTGAAGCCGGGGCTCATGTTGTCGCGACTGTCCACGCTGGCCCTTACTCCCATGGACAGAAGCTCCTTCGTTATGGTTTCACAGGCCTCAATGACCTGGGCCGCCCTGGGATCCTGCATACCGATGGGAATGATTACGACCTGCACAGGGGCGATCCGGGGAGGAAGCCTGAGGCCGTTCCCGTCGCCGTGAGCCATTATCACTGCGCCCACGAGCCGGGTGCTGACGCCCCAGCTGCTCTGGTGGACGAACTGCCTTTGATTGTCGCGGTCGAGGAAGGTCGTTTCGAACACCCTGGCGAAATTTGTGCCCAGGTAGTGGCTGGTTCCCCCCTGAAGGGCCCAGCCGTTCCCCATCATGGCCTCGATGGTGTAGGTGTCGACCGCGCCAGCGAAGCGTTCCTTCTCGGTCTTTACGCCGGGGATCACCGGAATGGCCGCCATATCCCGCATGAAATCGGAGTAGACCGCGAGCATGCGCATGGTCTCCTCCCTTGCCTCCTGCTCATTGGCGTGGGCTGTGTGCCCCTCCTGCCACAGGAACTCGGTGGTTCTGAGGAACGCCCGGGGACGCAGTTCCCACCGCACAACGTTGGCCCACTGGTTAAGCAGCATTGGAAGGTCGCGGTAGCTTCCGATCCACTTGCTGAACATGTGGTTGATGATGGTCTCGCTTGTGGGGCGGACGACCAGGGGTTCTTCCAGCTGCTTGCCCCCCGCGTGTGTCACCACCGCCAGTTCAGGCGAAAAACCCTCCACATGCTGAGCTTCCTTGTTTATGAAGCTCTGGGGTATGAAAAGCGGAAAATAGGCGTTGGTATGGCCGGTTGCCTTGAATCTTCCGTCAAGATCGCTCTGCATAAGCTCCCAGATGGCGTAGCCGTATGGACGGATGACCATGCAGCCACGTACCGGGGACGAGTCGGCCAGTTCAGCTTCGCGGATGACGTCCTGGTACCATCTGGCGAAGTCGGTCTCAGGGTTTGTGATGTTCTTTGCCATGGGTTTCCCTCGCACGGTTTCGGGGGGTTTGACCCCGCCCTTGTTGGTGGGTAATATATGCGCATGGGGGCCAACGCCTGAGAGTGCGATTAGGTTACTGATGAAGGCATCGCCCCGTCGAGTCGCAAGCGCCCTTACGGGAAGCCTGACAGACCGGCCGGCCGTACAAGTCCTTTAACCCTGACTCTCTGTATCATTCTTCAGTCCTTGGCCCCCTCCCGCTTTATCGGAGGGGTGATGAACCGCAACGGAACAGACAGGTCCCCTTCGGACCGGCTTGACCTTTTCTGGCTGGTGACAACCGGCGCCTATGCGGCGCTTATGGGTGCGATTCCATTCCTGCGCCTTGTCCCACGGTTTCCCGTGCTGGTTCCCATCTGGATCGTTTTTGCCCTGCTGTACCGGTGGAGAAAGCTTCCGAGGTGGAGCCCCATGCTTTTGAGCTTCGCGTTCCTGGGACTTTGCTACTGGGCCCTCAGGTTCGCGGTGTCAACCTGGACCGGCGCCTACAACGGAATGAACGTGGCCGTCTTCGAAGAGCGGTTGTTCGGCGTTCTCCCGCCGGTCTGGCTTCAACAGAAGCTGGGCTGCGCCGGGCAGACCCGCTGGTTCGACTATCTTTTCGCCGGGCTGCACGCTTCATTCTTCCTGATCCCGATCCTCACCCCGTTCCTGGCCTTCAGGAAGGGGGGGGACGTCGCCATGCGCCGTGCCGTAACCGCCTTCGCGCTTCTAACCACCCTGGGGTACGCGACCTACGTCCTGTGGCCCCTCACCCCTCCGTGGATGCAGGCAATCGAGGGCGGGGTTCCGCACCTCGACCGCTGCATGTTCAGGGCACTCAACGACTTCATGCCTAAATTCCTTGTGGGCAACTTCTCCATGAGCCCAAGGGCGGCCATGCCGTCGCTTCACGCCGCCGTTCCCATGCTGATGACCCTTGTGCTCATCCGTGAGCTCGGGTTCAGACGCAGCTTCTGGACGCTGGCCGTCCTTCTCGGGATCAGCTTCGAGATCCTGTACGGCGGCGAACACTACGCCACCGACGTGGCAGTGGGTTACCTCTACGCCCTGGCGGCCTTTCTTTCTGTGTACGTTCCCCGCAGGTTTCAAACCAGGGGCTAGTCTGTTATTATCCCGCAGGTTTTGCGGCGATGGGAGGGTTGCATGTCCGGTGTCACCGTCAGAAGCCTTGGAAGCATGAAATCCAGGGGCGGGAAGATCGTGGCTCTCACTGCGTACGACTACCACACCGCCCGGATCGAAGCCCTGGCCGGGGTTCATGTGATCCTTGTGGGCGATTCTTACGAAATGGCCGTTCTTGGCGGCGAGACCACTCTCGGGGCGTCCCTCGAGGTTCTGCTGACCATTGCCGCTTCTGTGAAAAAGGGCGCCCCCGGGGTTCTCGTTGTTGGCGACATGCCCTTCGGGAGCTATCAGGAGTCGTGCGCTCAGGCCGTGCGCAACGCATCCAGGTTCCTCGCCGAAGCGGGTGTCGATGCCGTGAAACTGGAGGGGGGGAACCCCCGGATGGTTCGAAGGGTGAGGGCCATTGTGGAATCCGGCATTCCGGTCATGGGGCACTGCGGTCTTCTGCCGCAGTCCGTGCGCCTCGACGGAGGCTACCGTGTGATCCGCCGGGAAAACCGTGACGAGCTGCTCCGCCAGTGCGACGCCCTGGTGGATGCCGGAGTCTTCAGCCTGATCCTCGAAGGCGTTACGGAAGAGCTGGCCCGCGAGGTCACCGAAAGGGTTCCAGTGCCCGTGATAGGAATTGGCGCAGGTCGTTTCACTGACGGCCAGATACTTGTGATTACCGACATACTGGGCCTCGACCCCTTGTTCAAACCAAAGTTCCTGAAGAAGTACGCCGATTTGAATGAAGTTATCCTGCAGGCGGTGCGGCAGTATTCCCGGGAAGTGGAGTCAGGCGAGTTCCCCGGCCCCGAAAATGTCTTCAGGGAAGAGGGGGGACGATCGTGAAGATACTGGTTGTGGGAAGCGGCGGCAGGGAGCACGCCCTGGCCTGGGCCCTTGACCGCACCAGCGGGAACACAGTCCTTGTGAGCCCCGGCAACCCCGGAACGGCCGTCTTTGCCCTGAATGTGAGCACACCCGCTGATCCCCTTCAGGTGGCTGTTGATCACGGGGTCGATCTGGTCGTTGTGGGTCCCGAGGCTCCACTCGCCTCGGGCCTGGGAGACAGGCTGCGGGCCGCGGGGATCCCCTGCTTCGGCCCCGGGGCCCGGTGTGCCGGACTGGAGAGCAGCAAGTGGTTCGCCAAGGAAGTGATGGTCGCCGCAGGGGTTCCGACCGCTTCGGGGGAGATCTTTGAAAACTACGGGGATGCCCTTGCC
>JAWOHL010000062.1:0-31060 GCA_046485185.1 Candidatus Fermentibacteraceae bacterium | reverse complement strand
TGTACGACCTGGGCGGCGGAACCTTCGACATCTCAGTACTGGAGATGTCGAAGGTTCCTCTGGCTGTCGTTGAAGTAGGCCGGAACCGTGATGACTGCCTGTTTTACCTCCTCGCCCAGGTAGTCTTCGGCGGTCTGCTTCATCTTCTGAAGCACCATGGCGGATATCTCGGGCGGGGAGTACTTTTTCCCCAGTATCTCCACCCAGGCGTCGCCGTTCTTGCCTTCGACTATCCTGTACGGGACAAGTTTCGCTTCGTTCTCAGTCTCGCTGAACTTGCGCCCCATCAGGCGCTTTATGGAGAAGACAGTGTTGCCCGGGTTGGCAACGGCCTGCCTCTTTGCAACGATTCCAACAAGCCGTTCTCCGCTTTCGTTGAGCGCCACGACCGAAGGCGTTGTCCTGGTGCCCTCGGCGTTCGAGATGACAACAGGGTCGCCGCCTTCCATCACGGCTACGCAACTGTTCGTGGTGCCAAGGTCAATCCCGATGACCTTTGCCATTTCAGTCCTCCGTTCATTCGGGTTCAAAAGTCTTAGCACGGGTCAGGAACCCTGACAAGCTCCCGACGGCATGATTACTGACAGCATAAAAGCAACATGGTTGCCACTTGCCGTGATATGGCCCATATGGCTGCGCTGTATTGTTTTATGAGGCATCAGGCTTCCCGCCGGCTCATGCGCCGCATTTTCGTGGGGTCTTTGTGGCACGCAATTCCGTGTCGGGGGTATATTTTTCCGATTATCCGGGGAAGGCGGTCCGGTTTTTGACTGAACACACCATCAGGGTCAGGGGCGCCAGGGTTCACAACCTCAACAGCGTATCCGTGGATATTCCACGGAACCGGCTTGTGGTGCTGAGCGGCGTTTCGGGCTCAGGTAAAAGCTCGTTCGCCTTCGACACGCTCTACGCCGAGGGGCAGCGCCGCTACATCGAATCGCTCTCCGCCTACGCAAGGCAGTTCCTGGGCCAGATGGACAAACCCGACTACGACTCCATCGAAGGCCTCTCCCCGGCCATTGCCATCGAGCAGAAAACGGTGAGCCACAACCCCAGGTCCACCGTGGGCACCGTCACCGAGATAGCCGACTACCTGCGTGTGCTCTTCGCCAGGGTGGGCGAACCCCACTGCCCCACCTGCGGCAGACCCGTATCCTCCCAGACGGTTCAACAGATGACCGACAGGATACTCAAAATGCCTCAGGGCACCCGGATCATGGTGGCAGCCCCGGTCGTGCTGAACAGGAAGGGCGCCCGGGCCGACCTCATCACCGACATCAGAAGGAAGGGCTTCGTCAGGGTCATCCTCGACGGCATCGTGACTCAGATAGACGACCTCAGGCAGCTCGATCCCAAAAAGCGCCATTCCCTTCACATCGTGGTGGACAGGATCCAGATTGGGCCCGGCATGGAGAGCCGCCTGGCGGACTCGGTCGAAACCGCCGTGAAAGAGGGCGAGGGCATCCTGGCTGTAATCGACGCCGATACCGGCGAAGAAATACTCATGAGCGAGAAGAGCGCTTGCGTCATCTGCGGCATCAGCATGCCCGAACTGACCCCCCAGCTCTTCAGTTTCAACAACCCCGTGGGCATGTGCCGGAGCTGTTCGGGGCTGGGGTTCCAGATCAGGGTCGACCCCGACCTTGTCATCCCCCGGCCAGCCCTTTCCATAAGGGACGGCGCAGTGGCGCCCTGGGGCATCCCGCACGGCTGGGTCTCGGCAGCTCTGAAAAGCCTTGCCCGAGAGTTCGAGTTCAACGTGGGCACACCCTGGAAAAGGCTTTCCCAGGAGACGAAAGACCTGATCCTGTACGGCTCCGGCGACAAGCCCGTCAGGTTCGACTGGCAGGGTTCGTCAAGCCAGGGCAGCTGGACCGGCCCTTTCGAAGGTGTCATCCCCAGGCTGGAAAGGCTTCAGCGAAGCACCAGCAGCGAGGGCATGCGGGAGCAGTACGAGAAGTACTTCAGACGCTACACCTGTGAGGACTGCGGGGGCACAAGGCTTCGTCCCGAATCCCGCGCGGTCCTTTTCTGCGGGGTCTCCATGGCCCAAATCTCCTCAATGACAGTCGGCGAGGCCGACGCGTTCTTCGGTTCGCTCACGCTCGACCCCGCGCGGGCCCTCATCGCCACAGGTCTTCTTAAAGAGATCTCGGCCAGGCTCGGTTTCCTGCGCGACGTGGGACTTCACTACCTGGCACTCGACAGGCCCGCCCCCACCCTGGCCGGCGGAGAAGCCCAGCGCATAAGGCTGGCCAGCCAGATCGGCAGCGGACTCACAGGGGTACTTTACGTTCTCGACGAGCCCACCGTGGGGCTTCACCCCCGCGACACCTCGCGGCTTGTCTCAACGCTGTTTCACCTCAGAGACCTTGAAAACACCGTTCTTGTTGTCGAGCACGACCCCGAGACACTGCTGAAGGCCGACCACATACTGGACTTCGGACCCGGCGCCGGCACAAGCGGGGGCAACCTTATCGCCCAGGGCACACCGCGTGAGATAATGGACAACCCCGCTTCCATAACCGGCGATTACCTCTCGGGCAGGAAGACCATCGTCAGGCTCGCTTCACCACGAAAGCACTCCCACGGAACTCTGAAGATAAGGGGCGCCTCGCTTCACAACCTGAAGAACGTCGACCTGTCGATCCCCCTGGGCAAGATGGTCTGTATCACCGGTGTGTCGGGGTCCGGCAAAAGCAGCCTCATCACCCAGACGCTCTATCCCGCCGTGGCCTCGGCCCTGGGAACCGGCCCCGCCAGCCTTCGCCCCGGCCCGTTCACGGAAATGACCGGCATCGAGAAGGTGGACAAGGTCATCTGCATCTCGCAGGACCCGATAGGCAGAACCCCCAGGTCCAACCCCGCCACATACACAAAAACCTTCGACTCGATCAGGAGCCTCTTCGCCGAGCTTCCGGAATCGAAGGTGCGGGGCTACAAGCCCGGAAGGTTCAGCTTCAACGTTAAGGGCGGCCGGTGCGAGGACTGCGGCGGTGCTGGTGTTAAACGGATAGAGATGCACTTCCTGCCCGACGTCTATGTTGAATGCGACACATGCCACGGCCTCAGGTTCAACAGGGAGACCCTGAGGGTCAAGTTCAGAAACTACAGCATATCCGACATTCTGAACCTCACCGTTGACGACGCCATGACCCTCTTCGAGCGGATCCCCCAGGTGTCAAGCACCATAAAAGTGCTTTCCGACGTGGGGCTTGGTTACATCAGGCTGGGACAGCCCGCCACAACGCTCTCCGGTGGCGAGGCTCAAAGGGTCAAGCTGGCCAGGGAGCTGGCAAGACCCTCCACCACCCACACCCTCTACATACTCGACGAGCCCACAACAGGCCTCCACCCCCACGACGTGAACCGGCTTCTCATAGTGCTCGACCGCCTGGTGAACGCCGGCAACACGGTGATAGTCATCGAGCACAACCTCGATGTCGTGAAGAACGCGGACTGGATAGTCGACCTTGGCCCCGAAGGCGGGGGCGGAGGCGGAACGATAATCGCCGCGGGAACACCTGACGACATAGCCTCGCACCCCGAATCACCCACCGGCCACTACCTGACACGGGTCATCGGGCGTCTGGCAAAAACGGAAGCCTGAACCGGGCCGTTCCCTCACAGGCGGAAATGTGATACCGCGGACACCCCGGCAAGGTCATGATTCGTTGTCTAAAGCCCCGGACAACGACTTCAGCCTCCAGACCTGATTGGTTCCAAAATCGTAAAGGTACTCGTATCTGTCGAGGAAACTGCTGTCGCGGAAGATGAAGGTCTCTTCCCACTCCAGGAAATACGAAACACCCCTGGATTCAAGGTAGCGGCCGAATTGTCCTTCGGGAAGCCCGAATATCTCAGTATTCACCTTTCCGTCGGTATTGACGGTTCTGTCGTGGAAGTAGCCAAGGGTGCCTGACTGGCTGGCTCCGACCCATGTTTCATCGGAGACGTTATCCCTGACCCAGCCCCAGTGGTACAGGTACATGGGGTTGTAGGACACTGAATAGGTGGAAACGCTTACTGCGAGGTTGAACAGGATGCCACCCGCAAGTACAATGATCGTGTACCTGTCGCGAAGGCGGTCAAGAACCGATGAAAGAACGACAACCGCCGCGATCGAGACCGGTATGAGGTATCGGTTCATGTACCATTCCACATTGAAGTAAAACACATAGAACAACAGAAGCCCCAGAAGGAACAAGGGGAAGAACGAGAGGTCGCGCCAGGGCAGCATCTTCCTGAACTCCCCGCCCTTGATGTTCCTGGCGGCGATGAAGACGAACACCGCCAGTGCAAAAGCCTTCACCGCAAGAAGCGCAACCGATCTCACTGTAACGAAGTAGATGGCGCGCAGCGGAACCCAGAGTATGAACGTGAGGTTGTCCAGTGTGACATGCGCGGCGTACCAGAGGTTTGTAAGTATCTCAGAAAAAAGGATAGAGGGATCAGTGGTGTGGCCCATTGTCTGGACAAGCCCCGAAATGGGCAGTGGATTGCCCGTAAGCCCGATGTTGTAGAGCCACCAGGGCAATGTGGCAAGAGTCCAGCCAGCCGCCCAGAGAAGCGGTCCCGAAGCAAACCTTCGAATGACTCGTCTCCCCGCCGCCATCTCTTCCACTGGTTTCGCAATAAACACGTAATGAACCGCCAGAGCGACAACGAACAGCCCCGAGTCAATTCGGGTCAGGGTCACAAGTCCCAGGAACACACCGAAAAAGACTTTTGCGGGAAAACCCGTTCGAACCCCGGCAGCGATGCGCAGGTAGAGCATACTTGCCAGCATGAGCATCAGAAGGTACAAGCCTGTTTCAAGAGCGTTGGAACTCTCCTTCATTACATTGTACGAGCAGGCCCATAGCGCTGCTGCGATCCATGCGGCCCGTCTGCCGCCGGTCAGGGAACGGACCAGACTGAAAACTGACACTGCTCCCAGCAGATGAACGATAAGATGAAGACCGTGCACCAGCCTGAGAGCCTCATACCTGTCCGGCGTCACAAGGTACAGCAGTGAGCAGAGATAGACGAAAACGGGCTGGATCCCGTTCGTGGCGATCTCTCCATCGGATACGGACAGCCCCTTCCCGAGAGCCAGGTTCCTCGACACAGTGAGCCCGTAAAATCCGTCGTCCCGAAAAGGTCTGTCAGCAAGCATTTCCGAGGGTCTCACCATCAAGGCCACATGAATGAGCATTCCGACGGCAAAACTGGCTAGAATCATGAATCCAAGCAGTCGGCTCACGGTATTCATTACACTCTCCATTCATGCAGAAAGATATCCCTCTTCAAACAAATCAAAGTGATTGACCGCTTAAAACCGTATCGACAGCAATCATAGTTATGTATTAATTCGCAGACCATCAGCATCAGTCTTTCGTTTCTCATGTACGAATCGCGGATGGATGCAACCGGGCCGGCCTAAACCTCGATGTCCGGCAGCAGGGTGAGGTTGAGGGGCACGCCCCGGGGGGCCAGGGCCTGGCCGGGGTCGGGGATGAGTAAGGCGGCGTAGCCCAGCCTGCTCATGGCGAAGGGGGAAGCGACTATGATGACGCCCTTTCGGCTGCCCGCCGCGAGCCGGTGCAGTTCTTCCGCAAGGGGCATGATGCCGGTGTGGTGCCTTATGGAGTCGGCGTAGAACCTTGTGGCGCGGCCCGAGAGGATGTCTTCCGAGAAGGTTGTCTGACGGGCCCCCACTTCCCCCACCAGAACCGATGTCCTTACCACAAGGGCGCCGGGGTTGTGCCGCGTCACCGCGATGTCACCCAGGAGCTTGGTCCAACCGTAGAAAGACATGGGCACCGCCGGTGAGTTCTTCTTGTAGGGCGGGATGCCTCCGGACCAGACAAGGTCCGTTGACATGTGAAGCATTCTGATGCTTCTCTCCCTGCAGTGGAGCGCGAGTTTCCCGGGCCAGAAGCTGTTGAGCAGGAAGGCCCGCACCGGGTCGGCAATGCACCCCCCGGTGGAGCTTACAGCGGCGCAGTTTATCACAGTATCGGCGCTTTCCGGGACAAGGGTTTCCGGAAGGGAGTTTGTGAGGTCGGTCCCTTCAGTTCCGGCGTCACCGCTTCGGTTCTGGCATAACAGGCTGCCGCCCCGCGATGTTTTTCGCAGGGCGGTGCCGAGTCTGCCGGTGGCGCCGAAGAGGACTGTGGTCACCCTAGTCCTGGAAGCGCCCGGGAGTCGAGAGAAAAAGGTTGAAAACGCCTTCGGTGCTCAGAACGGCGGCGTCGGTGGAGTCGATGACCTCTTCGAGGGCTTCGAGTGACCTCGTGAACCTGTAGAAGTCGGGGTATGCCTGGTAAGCCCCGGCGTAGATGGCCGCGGCGGTGCTGTCAGCCCTTCCCTGTATGGCAAGCGCCAGCCTCTGGGCCTGGCTCGAGATGCTGTCGACCTTGAGGTCGGTCTCTGCAAGTATCGTTCTGGCCATGCGGTGTCCCTCGGCCCTGTACCTGGTGGATATGCGGTTCCTCTCCGCCTGCATCCTTGAAAACACAGCGGCCTGGTTCTCGGCGGGGAGGTCGGCCCTCTTTATCCTGATGTCCACGATGTGGATGCCGTACTGCGAGGCCAGCCTGCGGCTGTTCTCGGTGACCCTGTTCAGTATCACCTCGCGGCCTTCGCCAGCGGGAACCCTGAGCATTGGTATGATCTCGACGACCTCGCCGTCGGCCATGATGATGCCGCGGGTTGAGTCGGACAGGGTCATGCTGTTCACGAGCTGAACGTAGGAGTTGAGGCCTACAGGGTCGTTGGTGCTGCGCACGATGTTGATGAGGTCGCTTTTCCCCAGTTCCTGCCTGAGCTCGGAATAGATCACGTCATCGAGCCTGTCCAGCGCCTCCCTCTCCGTGCGCACGCTCTGGAGGAAGAGGAGGGGGTTCTGTATCCGCCACCTGGCGTAGCAGTCGGCCTGAATGTGCTTCTTGTCACGGGTGACGACATCGGCGGGGTCGTCGTCGTACTCGAGCACCCGGTCGTCGAGGATGCTGACCTGCTGAAGGAAGGGAACCTTCACGTAAAGCCCGGCGCCTTCCGTGAGGGAAACGTCCGGTGCGTTTGCGTCCATCCACTCCTGCAGCGCCGCGAGCTCCTCGTCGGTGCGGTTACCCACGATGACCCGGACGGGTTTGCCCAACTGCAGAACCACTGCCTGCTGCGTCTCGTTCACGATGAAGAGGGTGCCGGTGAGCACCAGTATCACGGCCGTGACAACGACCAGGATAAGGCATCCGCTGAACTTTTTCATCGTCCGCCTCCCGTTCCGAGGCCGTAGTGGGTGAGCGCTCCGGCGTCGCCGTCGACGATGGTGAGGTCAATCCGGGCAAGGACGGTTTCGAGGGTTTCGAGGTGGAGGCGAATGGCTGTGGTCTGAGGGTTCTTGCGGTACTCTTCGGCCACGGCAATGAACCTGTCGGCATCGCCAAGCGCCCTGTTTATCCTCACGGTGGCGTACCCCAGGGCTTCGTTGACCATGGTCACCGAATCCGCCCTGGCTTCGGGTATCACCTGGTTGCGGTATGATTCGGCCTCGTTCAGGTAGGCCTGCATGTCCTCCCTGGCTGTGGCCACGTCCTTGAACGCGAAGAAGACCTGGTCGGGTGGCTGCACGTCCTTGAGCTGGACAGCCACGATGTTCACGCCCATGCCGTAAAGGTCGGCAAGGGACTGGACCTGCGCCTGGATGCGATTCTGGAGGTCGAGTTTCCCGGTGGTGAGCACCGCGTCGATGGCGTTGTCGCCTATCACCTGTCTGACGCTGGCCTCGGTGATGTCACGGAGCGTGGCCTCGGGACCCCTGACGTTGAACAGGTAGGCCCTGGCATCGGTGATGCGGTACTGAACGATGGCGGAGACGTTGATGATGTTCTCGTCGCCGGTGAGCATCTGGGCTTCGGAGAGCATCTCCGGGTCGTTGTCGAAGCCCCTGTAACGCTGGGGATCGGTGTTTGCTATCGAGCGGTAACCGAACTCGATACGCTGGACCACGTTAACGTCGGGCTTGTACACGGTCTGGATGGGCCAGGGGAATTTAAGGTGGAAACCCGGCCCTGTGGTGGCGGTGAAACGCCCGAACGTGAGGATCACACCCTCCTGTTCCGGGCCCACGATGTAAAAAGGCCCCGCGGTGAGAAGCCAGATCAAAGCCAGAACTCCGACGATGATCTTCCCCGCGGACTTGGGAAGCATGAACTCCAGTGGGTTTCCCCTCAAAAGAGCACCCCCTTTCAATCCTGTTCGTCGCCGGGGGATCCCAGCTTGCGCTGAAGGGTCCGCCTTCCCATACCCAGCAGCATGGCGGCCTGGGTGCGGTTGCCCCCGGTGATCGCGAGTGTACGCTCAACAAGCATGTCTTCCGCTTCCTGAAGGGTCACGGGAAGCTCAAGTACCAGCCGGTCCGATCCCTCGCCGGAAGCCGGTGTGACCTCGGGGGGGAGGTCGGCCAGTGTGATCCTGTCACGGCACATTATAAGAAGGCTCTCCATCATGTTCTTGAGCTGCCGCACGTTGCCCGGCCATGAGTATGCCTTCAGTGATTCCATTACCTCGGGGGCGATCTCGGGCATTGGGAGGTTGTGCCTGTCCGATGCCTGACGAAGCAGGGTCAGGGCCAGGAGAGGAATGTCGGGCCGCCGTTTTCTAAGTGGCGGCAGGTGTATCTCCACCACCTTGATACGGTAGTAGAGGTCCTCGCGGAACGTGCCGGCCCTGACCATTGCCATCAGGTCCCTGTTGGTTGCGGCAATGAGCCTCACGTCAACGGGTGTAGCGCGGTTGCCGCCCAGCCTGGTTATCCTCTCCTCCTCCAGAACCCGGAGAAGCTTCACCTGTACCGGGAGGGGTATCTCTCCGATCTCGTCCAGCATAAGCGTTCCGCCGTCGGCGGCTTCGAACTTCCCCGCCCTGGCACTGTCCGCCCCGGTGAATGCGCCGCGGTCGTGCCCGAATAGTTCGTCCTCAAGCAGGGTCTCGGGGATGGCCGAGCAGTTCATGACCAGGTAATCGCCCTTCCTGCCGCTCTGGCTGTGGATCCTGCGGGCAAGGAGGTCCTTCCCCGTGCCGCTCTCCCCGGTGATGAGGACCGTGGCCTTTATGGGGGCCACCCGCTTCACCATCTGAAGAACATCGCCCATGGCCCGGCTTCGGTGGAGGATCTCGGTTGGTTCGTCGGCGCGTGACGGCTTCACGGCGGCAGTACGGGAGATAAGGCTGCGGGAAGACCGTGAGAAAGCCAGTTGAACGGCCTGCCTCCAGCCTTCTCGGGACTCGGGGTCAAGAAGGATGTCGACCACGCCGGTCTTCATCCAGGCCACCGCTTCCTGCGCGCTTATCATCCTTCCGTAGATGATCACGCTGGCGTCGGTGTTGGCCCTTGAAAGGGTGTCGAGGAAGGTGGCCATCAGAAGGTCATCGGTGCTGCTGCTCACCGCCAGCACGTTCACCGAGCGTGAGCGCACCCTTCTCAGGGCGCCCCGGGCGGTCCTTTCCTCGGTCGTGGTGCAGCCGAGTTCGGAAACCATCGCCCTGAGCCTGGCGGCCCGATCCTTGTCGGGGTCAACGAATAGAACGGTTCCACGGCCGAGGCTTGTTGTCAAACCCGGCTCCTTTCCCTGGCCCTCTCCTTCATGATAAGAAACGGTGGCATCACCAGGGCGTCGATGCCCGTGCCATAGAAACACCTCAGGGCGTCTGCGGGTGTGTTCACAATGGGCTCGCCCCTGACGTTGAAGGATGTGTTCATTAGCACGGGAACCCCCGTGAGCTTCTCGAACTCCCTCATCACGTCGTAGTAGAAGGGGTTCACTTCGCGCGAGACGGTCTGGACGCGGCCCGTCAGGTCAACGTGGGTTACGGCGGGGATGACTTTCTCCATGCCCGGCACGACAGGGTAGGTCTTTATCATGTAGGGGCTCTCCGTGCAGCCCTGGAAAAAAGTGGGGGCGTCCTCCACCGGGCAGACCGGGGCAAAGGGCCTGAACCCCTCACGGAGCTTGATGATCTCGTTGACTATGTCCTTCATTTCAGGGCGTCTGGGGTCGGCGAGGATCGAGCGGTTGCCCAGTGCCCGGGGTCCGAACTCCATCCTGCCCTGAAAAAGACCCACCACATACCCCTTTTCAACAAGGGATGCGGTGAGGGCTTCGAGGTTGTCCGGACGCGAGTACCCTACCCGTGAACCCACCAGGGCGGATTCGACCTGCTCTGTTGTGTAGCCGGGGCCCAGGAACATGTGTTCGGGGGGTGTGAGGGGGACATCGCCGCACACGTCCATATGGACGGCGACCGCGGCCCCGACCCCCGTGCCGGCATCGTGCGAGGCGGGGAAGGGGTGAACCTGAGAGAAACCGGCTTCCCTTTCGATAACTCCGTTCATCACGCAGTTGAGCGCAGTCCCGCCGGCCATGGCCAGTATGTCGGCGCTGGAGAGCTTGCGCAGGTGCTTCGCCATGGCGAGGCCTGCTTCTTCCAACACCTTTTGTGCCGATGAGGCGATGTTCTCGTGACGTGAGTCGAGGGGTTCGCTGGATTTGCGGGAGCCGCCGATGACGTTCAGGACTTCCCTCGAGAAAACCGAGTGATGAACACCCCGGCAGATGTCGAGAAGCCTGCGGTCTATTCGAACCGAGTCCTCCCGCGAGATCAGGATGCGGCGGAAAAGGTCTGCGTACACGGGCTTTCCGTAGCTTGCAAGGCCCATGACCTTGTACTCGTCGCTGTCGGGCTTGAAACCCAGAAAGGTTGTGACGGCGCTGTAGAAAAGCCCGGTGGAGTGGGGAAGCCTGGTTGTGGAAAACCTGCGGAGGCACCCCGAGACTATTTCGCCCAGCATGCCCGAGTGAATCTCGCCGGCACCGTCGAGCGTGAGCACCGCCGCGTCGCGGCAACCCGCCCCGAACCACGCCGACCAGGCATGGGCGTCGTGGTGTTCGATGAAGTGGAAGGCGGGGTTCGCGCCGGGGCCGAATGTTTCCCGGAAAACCCGGGGAACACCGGCCATGCGCCTGGCTCCACCTATCTGCCCCGCGAGGAAGCCCAGAGCACCGGGTTTGCCAATGTAGCGGGGAAGCATGCGGAAGGCCTCGCTGAGCACCATGGATGGCTTCATGTAATAGGCAACGTGGCCGATGTCACTGGGTTTCAGGCCCGCTTCGGAAAGAAGATGGGTAACGGTTTTCACCGGGAACGAGGAATCATGCTTCCGACGGGTGAACCGTTCCTCTTCGGCTGCGCCCACAAGCCTGCCGTCAAGCAGGAGGCAGGCCGCAGAGTCGTGTTTATGGCAGTTGATCCCGAGAATGGCTTTCATGCGTTGTTCCGTTCCGTATTGCCGAACAGGAGCTTCAGGGCTTTCATGCAGTAAACCGCCCTGAACCTTCCATCCCTTCTTCGAAGGGCGGGGTTGAGTGACCCGGCAGCCATACGCCCCAGCATGAGCAACGCCATCCATACCCGGAAAGCTGCCCGGGAACCGGCGCCGGCATGCTTGGACAGAAACCTGATCTTCGCGGGAATATACCGCAGGTACACATCCTCACCAAACCTGCGCTTCGCGGAAGCTCCCTCCAGATGCACCACAAGGGAGGACGGGATGAACCAGGTCTCCCATCCCGCCTTGAGCAGCCGGTACTGAAGGTCGGTCTCCTCGTGGTAGAAGAAATAGTCTTCATCGAAGCCCCCAACGGCCCTCAGGGCCTCGGTCCTCGCCGCCATCACTGCACCGACGAGCCAGTCGCACCTCATCTCGGTCTCATGAGGGTCGTGCCGGTAGGAACGGCGGCGGAGAAGGGGAAGATGTTCAACGATGATCCTGCCCGGAAACGGGAAATCCCGCATGGACTGCTGAAGGCTTCCGTCGGGCCAGAGCAGCCTGGGCCCCGCAAGGCCCGCATGGGGATGCCTTAGAAGCCCCTCCACAAGGCTTGTGAGGCTTCCCTCGCTGAACAGGGTGTCGGAATTGGCGATGACGGTCACCTCGGTGTCCACCCCCCGCATCGCTTCGTTCACACCTGCGGCGAAACCCAGGTTCACCGGGCTTCTGACCAGGCTGAAACACGGGTTGTTCCCCAGCAGTTCCAGTGCGTCACGGTCCGAACCGTCTTCGGAACCGTTGTCAAACACCAGCAGCTTTCCCCCGGACCCTGCGACCTGTTCAAGGACCGATCCCAGCATTCCCGGCAGGATGTCCCTGCCGTTCCAGTTCAGTACCAGAAGGGTGTAACCGGGCATCACATGCCCCTGAGCAGTGTATCGAGGCTGTCACGGACGGCCTGGAAACGAAGCAGATCGTCGCCCGAAAGAGACCTCCGCCTGCTTCCGAGGTAGATGTAGGGATCGACGGGGTTTTCGTTCGGGTCGTTTATCTGATAGTGCAGGTGGCTGGCATAAGACCTTCCCGTGTTGCCGACTGTTCCGATCTGGGCGCCCTGCTCGACGGTCCTTCCCGGAGAGACCCCTGCGGATATCTCGTCGAGATGAAGGAATATTTCCCTGTAACCGCAGAAATCGATCTCCACGCATCGGCCGTTGTAATCGGGATTCCAGTCCACCCTGTTCACCCGCCCGCCAAGGGTAGTCCTTACCGGAACGCCCGTGGGCGCCTTGTAGTCAACCCCGTGGTGGGTTCCAGAACCGCGGACCTCACCGAAAATACCCGTGACCTCCTCGAAGGTCGAAACGGGCATTCGGTTCAGAAGCCTTACCACCTCGGTTCCGTTTGCGTACCATATGCTCGGGTAGTTGTCGCCGGTCTTGTGGAAGACGTACACACTGAAGCCGCTGTTGGCGGAACCTGCCAGCGGTATGTAGCGCAGGGCGGTCACCGTGTTCTCCCTTGAGCCGGGCTGGGTTGAGTAGAGTAGCCTCAGGGAATCACCGGCGATCAAGCCTGTCCAGGGGTTCAAGTCCCACCAGAGATACCTTACGCAATGTGCGCCCAGAACATCCGGGGCTATCCCCTGGGCTCCCTGCAGGCTTCCGTACAGTGAACCCCTGATCTCGATCGCCAGCAGGTTCAGGCCTGCGGGGAGTTCGGGAACGAGTTCAGGAAGGGAATCGGTAATGGCGGAGTCGGGAAGCAGACCGGTGGAATCCGCGGGGATCACGGCAGTGCTGTCGAATGTGAGCGAATCGGGGAACATCATGCCGGTGGAATCGGTGACCTGGTGAAATATGGGCTCGTGAATCTGCGGGTCGTCGGGTATTCCCACATAGTCACCGGCCCTGAGAACAAGTACATCTTCCCCTTCGGGCGGGGATACGCAACTGGAGAAGATGACGATTGTCAATAATACGCACAGAAGACCGGGGGTTAATGCGGGAGAAGATGTCATAATATTGACAATCCCTTCGGTTGCGTGTATCGTTGAAATATGAACGAGGAATCAACCAACCGGTACAGGGTTCTGGTGGTCGACGACGAACACCAGGTTCTAGAACTCATCACCGAGGTCCTGCGGATGTCGGGCTTCCAGAGCGCATCAGCAGTGAACGCGAGGCAGGCGCTGGCAAGCCTTCGCCGCGAGCAGTTCAATCTCCTCATCACCGACGTGCGCCTGCCCGACTCAAGCGGGATCGACCTGCTTCGGATCGTGCGGGACAAATATCCCAATCTTCCCGCAATAGTGGTGACGGGCTACGCCTCCATCGATGGAACGAAGGAGGCTCTTAATCTGGGCGCTGTCGACTACATCCCCAAACCGTTCACAGCCCAGCAGTTGCTGAGTGCCGTCGAAAGGGCCATAGCCTCGTCCGGCGGTTCCGGGGGCTCCACCGCGGGCAAGGGGATGGTAAGCCACAGCCGAAAGATGGAAAATGTGCTCGATCTGGTGCGTCAGGTTGCGGATACCGGCAGCACGGTGCTGATAACCGGAGAGAGCGGAACGGGCAAGGAACTGGTCGCGAGGCTTCTCCACAGGCAGAGCAGAAGGGCCGGAATGCCCTTTGTCAGCGTGAACTCGGGGGGCATACCCGAGGGACTGCTTGAGAGCGAACTGTTCGGTCACATAAAGGGTTCGTACACCGGCGCCCATTCAACAACGATCGGCAGGTTTCAGGCCGCCGAGGGGGGAACGCTGTTCCTTGACGAAGTGGGAAACATGAGCGTGGCCATGCAGGTCAAGCTTCTTCGAACGCTTCAGGAACGCGAGGTCACACCGGTCGGGTCCAACAGCTCGGTCAACATCGATGTCAGGCTCGTGGCGGCAACCAACAGCGACCTCGAAGCCGAGGTCAGGGCAGGAAGGTTCAGGGAGGACCTCTACTTCAGGATCAACGTCATCGACATCCACATCCCCCCTCTCCGGGAGAGGCGCGAAGACATCATTCCCCTGGCCGAACACTTCCTTGCGGTTCATTCGGCAGGCAGGGACATCGAGTTCTTTCTCTCACCGCAGAGTGCGGCCCTGCTCTCCTCGTACGCCTGGCCCGGAAACGTCCGTGAGCTGGAAAATGCCATGGAAAGAGCTTCGGTGCTGTCTCAGGGTGAGATACTGCCCTCGCATCTGCCTTCCAGGATAACCATCGAGTTTCCGGGGGGGATCCCCCTTCCATCGGAAGGCGCCGGGCTTGACGAAATTGTCGCAACCGTCGAACGGGTCTATATTCAGAATGCGCTGAAAAGCTGCGGAGGGGTCAGATCCAGGGCAGCCAGAATGCTTGGCATAAAAAGAACAACTCTTCTTGCCAGAATGCGGAAGCTCGGGCTCGAGAACGAGCTGGAAAGGGCGCTGGAATGAGCCCTAAACAGACGCGGATCCTTGTCATCGACGACGACCCCCAGCTCCTCGAGGTGTGCCGGGAAGGGCTTGATGCGGGCGGGTACGATGTCACCACAGCCGCCACTGGTTCTGCGGCCCAGGCAGCCCTCTCGACAACAGCCTTCTCACTGGTTCTTTGCGACGTTCTCCTGCCTGACACCAACGGGCTCGAACTGCTGGACTACATGAAATCCCGTTTCCCCGATACTTTTGTGATAATCACCACGGGTCACGCCTCGGTTGATCTGGCGAAGGAGGCTATCCGACTGGGTGCCTTCGATTTCGTCTCCAAACCCTTTACAATGGGAGACCTGCTGGACACGGTGCGGCGGGCCGAGATCTCCCAGAGAAGCCTCTTCAGCGACATCGCCTACAAAGAGCTGAAAACACTGTACGAACTCACCACGGAAACCTGGCTCTCCGATGTTTCCGTGAACTCCTTTCTCGAAACCTACGCGGCGAAGATCCAGGAGAGTTTCTCTGCTGATGCCGTTCGCATATACCTTACGGAATCCCCCCGGAGCACCAGGCTCAAGCTAATGGCCCAGACCGGGATGAGCGGCATATCCGACGAAGTGACATGGTACTTCCTGGCGGGAAGGACGTTGCAGGCCGGCGGCGAGGTCCTGATCGACCCAGGCACAGAGAATCCGGATCTTGCCGGAAGCAATGCAGCGTTCATGGGCATCGTCATCCCGGCGGGAGACATCCACCACGGGGTGGTGCTCGCAGCAAGGCAGAGCCACCGCGACAAGTTCAAGACCCGCGACCTCAAGATGCTCGAGCTTTACTCAGCCCAGATGGGCAACCAGCTCCTCAACCTCAGGATGACACAGGACCTTTTGCGGAAGAACAGGGAACTCGAACATATTAATATTCTCACGCACGAATTCAGCACCGACCTTGACCCGGAAAGGGTTGCCCAACTTGCTGCCGCGGGAATCCGATGCTTCGCCCCCTTCGATGTGATGGCGATTTTCATACCCTGGACCGACGCCTCCTTCTTCAGCTACATCTCGGCCGATGCCTCGCTCGACCACGACAGGGTAATCAGGGCCGTGAGGAAAGAGCTTTCAGCACTGATTCACGGCGACGAAATGGAACGCTATACGTACAGGGCAGTCTACCATACCTTCGCCGCAGGCGGGGCGAAGGAGTTCGACAGGCCCCCCGAATTCCATGTACTGTCCCTTCCCGATTACGGCAGCGTTCAGGGAAACATGCTTCTGGGAACGTTCAGCGGTGAGCATCGACTTACCAGCAAATCCCGTTTCACTCCCATCCTCATCAGAAACGCTCTGGCGGCCCTGAACAACGCCCTTCTCCACCAGGACAGCAAACGCAACTATCTGCAGACCATTGTCGCCATGGCTCAGGCAGTTGACGCCAAAGACCCCTACACCCACGACCACTCCAGGAACGTTACAGCCTACACCCTTGCCATTGCTGACGGGATGAATGTTTCGGGCAGGGATCGCGAACTCCTGTGGAGCGCGGCCCTTCTCCACGACATAGGTAAGATAGGCATCCCCGAATCAATACTGAACAAACCAGGCAGCCTTTCCGACGAGGAATTCAAGATCATAAAGTCACACTCCGAAAAGGGCTGCCAGATCCTGAAACCCGTCACCGCCTTCCAGGGCATTCTGGACATAGTGAGGCACCATCATGAGAGGTTCGATGGCAAGGGTTACCCCGACGGCCTGAAAGAGACGGCAATTCCCCGTCTGGCACGGATACTGACCGTCGCCGACGCCTACGACGCCATGAGCAGCGACAGGGTCTACCGCATGTCGCCCGGAGCCGACTACGCCATTGACCAGCTCGTTCAACGCTCGGGAACTCAGTTCGATCCCGAGATCGCCGGGCTGTTCATGCGGATACTCCGAAGCCGCTCACCCGAGTCGATCCTCAGCAACTACAATAAGGCCATGGGGGAGGGAATTCCGGTTCCACCGGCGTGATGCGCCGTCCGGACCAACCCCTCCTTCAAAAGAACAATACAGTGAAGGGAAAAGCAAATGTCGGAAATAGCAGTTGTTCACTCCAGGCAGATCCTTGATTCCAGGGGCAACCCGACGCTGGAGACAGATGTCTACCTCGAAGACGGCTCGTTCGGGCGGGCTGCCGTCCCCAGCGGCGCTTCCACGGGCGAGCACGAAGCGTGCGAGCTTCGGGACGGCGGCGAGGCCTTCGGTGGCAAAGGGGTTTCCAGGGCCGTCTCCAATGTTGTCAACAGGATAGGACCCGCCGTAGTGGGCATGTCCGCACTGGAGCAGTACGAACTCGACCGGATCATGATCGAGCTGGATGGAACCGCAAACAAGTCGGAGCTTGGCGCCAACGCCATCCTCAGCGTTTCAATGGCTGTCTCACGGGCGGCCGCTGACAGCATTGGGGTGCCGCTCTACCGATACCTGGGCGGACCCATGGCAAGGGTGCTTCCGGTTCCCATGATGAACATTCTGAACGGAGGGGCGCATGCCTCGAACAAGATCGACCTTCAGGAGTTCATGATCGTACCGGTGGGCTTTCAGACCTTCAGCAGGGCCCTGCGGGCAGGCGCCGAAGTGTTCGCCGAACTGAAAAAGCTTGCCGCCGCAAGGAACATGCCCACAGCGGTCGGTGACGAGGGCGGGCTGGCACCGGACCTTCCGGACAACCGGGCGGTCCTGCGTTTCATCCTCGAATCGGTCGGAAAGGCCGGATACACCCCGGGAAAAGACATCTTCATAGCCCTCGATCCGGCTGCAAGCGGCTTCTACCGCAACGGGCGCTACACGATGAACGGCGAGCGGACAGACGGTTTCAGCAGCGCCGAAATGGTCGATTACTGGGCTGACCTTGTCAGCGAATTCCCCATCATAAGCATCGAGGACGGCCTGGCCGAGGATGACTGGGAGGGCTGGCGCCTCATGAACGATAAACTCGGCCGGAAGATCCACATCGTGGGCGACGACCTTTTTGTCACCAACGTGAAGAGGCTCAGGCAGGGCATCGAGACCGGTGCCGCAAACGCGATTCTGATCAAACTGAACCAGATAGGCACGGTGAGCGAAACGCTGGGCGCCATCGAAATGGCCCACAGGGCCGGCATGAGGGCCGTGGTGAGCCACAGAAGCGGCGAAACCTCAGACTCATACATAGCCGACCTCGCGGTGGCAATGGGAACCGGGTTCATCAAAACAGGCTCGGCTTGCAGAGGCGAGCGGACCGAAAAGTACAACCAGCTTCTCCGGATCGAGGAGGATCTGGGGGTGTCCGCCCTGTACGCCGGACCCTGGGCAGGCAGGGGCTGAGTTTGGGACTGGCAGCTGTCGGTGTGGAGAAAGCGGGGAGAGGGCGGTACATCGCCCTTCTACTCGCTGTTCTTCTCCTGGTGACCGCAGCCCTGGTCCTTTTCAACCGGAACGGCTTTCTCGCAAACAGACGGCTTCAGCTCCAGATGCAGGTGACGGAGAGAGAGCTCGAGTTACGGGCGGCACTGCTCGACTCACTCGAAGAGTGCGCCCGAAGGCTCACGACCGATTCCCTCTTCATGGAAACCCGCGTCAGGGAGGTGCTTGGCTGGGGAAGACCCGATGAGCACATCGTGAGGTTCGTGGACCCGGAGTGACAAAACCATCCCATTCCAACCTGCTGCTGTCGCTTCTCTGCGCTGCGCCCCTGCTAATCCTGATCATTGTTACAGGTCCTCTTCCCGACTCGGACAGGGCCGCACACTCACTGTGGGCGGGGCAGCTGGTTCGTGAAGGCAGTCTTTCTATCTCCCCAGACGGTGTCGTCGATGACTGGCGGGCATTCTACCCCAACACCGTCCCAAAGCCGGGTGATCTGTTTCTTGGAGTCGCGGGTATCCTGTCGGGGCAGTTCATCGAGGGCATTGTATGGTTCGGGTTCGCCTGGGCAGTGATTTTCGGCGCCATGAGAGCGGCGGGCGGCCGAATGGCCGGGGCTCTCACGGGCGTGTTCCTGGGGGTCAACCCGGTCTTTCTGAACCTCAGTATCACCAGAAGCCCGGCGGTGCCCTTCCTGGCGCTCCTTTTCCTGGGAACATCAAGCAACTCGTCAGCAGCCTTCGCCCTGTCATCCCTGGTGCGCCCGGAGGGGTTCATTTTCGGTGTATGGAAGGCGCTTCGAAAAAAGAGTTGTCCGGCGATCCTGATCATGGCTCTGTCGGCAGGGCTCTGGGCACTTGTGAACACCCTGGCGTGCGGAGACCTTTTCTGGTCAGGCCGGGAAGTCCGCTATTGCGTTTCCGCCATGGGTTACGAAACTCCCAACGTTGTCACCTACCTCCCCTGGCTTCTACTGAGAGCGGTGGCGGTTCTCGGTCCTCTCCCCCTTGCGGCCCTGTTGAGCAGGGCGTCGGGCTGGGAACTCAGGCGTCCTGTTCTGCTCAACCTTCTGTTCCTCTGGGCCGGGCTTTTGTTCGGAGGCCTCGTTCTCCCCCGCTACGCCGACCAGGTGCTGCTTCTGGCCGTTCCCTTCGCCATGGGCGCGGTGCTCGACTCTTTCAGGGGTAAAAGCCGTGTGGCGGCAGTTGCTCTGTGCCTTGCGGGAGCTGCTCTTCCCTGGGCGGACACCATCGATTCCTGGCGCACCGAGATGGCGCTCGACCAAGACCTCAGGGCCGTCTCGGCATTACTGCCTGACGGCATGATCGCGGCCAACGAACTTGTCGTTCCAAGGCTGGCTATTCTCGACAGCGGCAGGGGCTTTCCGGAAAGGTACGTCGCCCTGGACAGGGCGGTGTGGGAAGGCGCAGGGGAGAACGACCTGCTGGCCCACGGGGTTACGGCAATCGTTATCTTCCGGGATGACTTCTACCTGTCCGACCATGCCGAGGCATGGGTCAAAACACTGTCAGGAAGGATCCCTTTGTTCGACATATCACCGCGCTGGTCACTATGAAGGCAAAGATACGGGTACAGTCCGCGGGAAGAAGGGGCGTGGTCCTGGCCCTTCCCGGTGGTGAAACGGTCAAGGCTTCCGTCTCTGGCGTTGTGTACCGTGATTCCGGCGGCCCGGTGTGCGGCGATGTTGTCGAGGCCGTCCCTGAAAGCCCCAGATGGCGCGTGACAGCCATCGCGGATAGAACGAGCGTCCTTACCCGAACCTCCCCCCTGGGAAAACCCCAGGTCCTGGCCGCCAACATCGACAGGGTGCTGGTGGTGGCATCGATCTGTTCCCCGGCCCTCAGAAGGGGTTTTCTGGACAGGGTCCTGGCTTCCGCAGAGCACACCGGGCTCAACTGCTCGGTTGTTCTCAACAAGGCCGATCTGGCGGACCACCCCGAGGCCGCCTCACTGCCCGAGATACAAAGGGTGTACGGCGAAGGGGCGGGTTACAGGGTTCTCACGGTTTCGGCGAAAACCGGTATGGGTATGGAACAGCTCTCGGCCTTCATCGAGGGGCAGACCGTGGTTCTCACTGGTCCCTCCGGGGCCGGCAAGACTTCCGTCGCCATGAAACTGAACCCCCGGCTGGACCTTGCCGTGGGCGCCCTGAATCAGAAAACCTCCCGGGGGCGCCACACCACGGTTGCTGCGAGGCTGCTGCATTTGTGGGGTGACACCTGGATGATGGACACACCGGGGCTCAGGGCCTTTTCCATCGAACACATACCGGCCGATGAGCTATGGCGGTGTTTCCCTGAGTTCAGGGATCTCGAACCATGCCGTTACAGGAACTGCCTGCACGACTCCGAGCCCGGGTGCCCTGTGCGTGACGGCGTGGCATCCGGTTCGATAGATCGGGAACGTTACGACTCTTATCTTAAACTCCTGGGCGAGATAAGGGAGGGTCGCCCCGGGTGAGCGAAAAACTGCGGGTGGGTGTAGACTGCAGGGTTCTCTCCAGGGCAGGAAACGAAACAGGGCTGTCCCTTGAATACATCCTTTCCGAACTGGCTCAAACGGATACGGGATGCGAATTTTTCCTGTTCTCGAACAACGATTTCCAGTTTCCGCCGGGCAGCCCGGACTTCCACAGGGTTCCTTATCCGGGGATCAGAGGATTGCCGGGTTCAGCCTGGCTTCACCTCGTCCTGCCCGGATTGCTTCGCAAGCACAAAATCGATGTTTTCTGGGGTTTTGATAACGTGACCCCATTGAACACCAGGACCCCCTCGGTTCTCACGATCCACTACCTGACGAACCGTCTGTTCTTTTCCGCGAGCCTTCGCCGGTGCACGGCCCTTGTCACGGTCTCGGCCCACACAATGCAAAGGGTGCTCGAAGCCTTCCCCTTCACGGCGGACAAGACCCGGAAGGTCGTCAATATGGCAGACGCTCTCTCCAAAACCATGCCCGGCGACCGGGAAGAGGTTCTGCAAAGACTGGGAGTCAGTGAACCGTTCATACTCACCATGGGCTCATTCGAACCCGGGAATAACCTGCCCGCACTCATCAGGGCCTTCGCCTGCACCGATAACCGCGACCATCTGCTGGTGATTACGGGCGAGTCCGCCTGGAAGACCAAAGCCCTCGAGAAACTGAGGGCAGATGTCCCCCCCGAGGCTTTCTCGCGGGTGCGAATGCTCAGGGGCGTTTCGAAGAGCGACCTGAAAAGGCTTTACATGCAGGCCGCGCTTTTCGTTCTGCCCTCTCGGTTCGAGGACCTCGGCACATCGGTGGTGGAGGCCATGAAGTGCGGAACTCCGGTTCTCTCTCCGGGCACGGCTTCGCTGCCTGAGGTGGGGGGTGACGCAGTGGTCTGTTTCGATCCCGAAAAGCAGTATGACCTTCTCAAAAAACTCGATTCGCTGCTGCGATCGCCTGCGGAACTGAAAAGAATGGGCAGGGCGGGTCAGGCGTGGGCGGCGCGGTTCACCTGGAGAAATACGGCTGAGCAGCTGCTTCAGGTTCTCAAAGAAGCGGCAGCTTCGGAGCGACCCGGCTTCTGAGGGCGGAGAGTGCCGCAGTGTAACCTTTCCGTTTGGGCGAAGACCCGGAAAGAACGCCCATCCGGACCAGACACTTCAGTATGACAAGCCGGCGCACCGCATCGGAGGAGCCCGGCCGGTTAAGGTCGAACCACTTCCACATCCCCCAGTGAAAGCACGCAAACCTCACCGCGCCTGAGGGCGGAGCACCGGTTCCCTCCCTGTGAACGAACCGCGCGCCTTCGCAGAAACGGGTCTCAATCGATTGCGACTGCGCCCTGGCACAAAGGTCCACATCCTCGAAGTAAAGGGGGTAGTCCCTGTGAAAACCACCGAGCTGTTCCAGAAAAAGCGACCTTTCCGCAAGGATGAGGGCGCCCTGGATCCAGTTCGGCGGTGATCCGTTCCAGAGGGGTTTGGCACTTCGGAAAACCTGGGCCGCGACCCACGGAACCGTGGGCCATCGCCCGCCTGAAGCGGTTCGCCTCCCCGAGCCGTCCAGCAGTACCGCTCCGGAAAGTGTCCGCGCGCTGTGGAAATCCAGAAGGGCCTCGAGTGAACCGGGGGTTTCGGGAACGGTGTCGGGGTTGGTGACGAGTATCAGGCGGGTGTCGCACGCCCGGGCCGCGGTGTTCACCCCGTGCCCGAACCCCAGATTGCCACCGGTCTGGATCACGGGAATGCCCGACTTCTCGGGGCTTCCGTCTGACGAGCCGTTGTCCGCCACAAGAAGGCGGCACCCCGACGGGGTCCAGGCGTCCCTCCAGTGAAGAAGGGCTTCGCCGCTGTTGGCAGCCACGGTGACAACCGTGACGTCGCCCGGCGAAGCCTTCATCGGTAACCGGCCGTTTCCGGGAAGCTAGAGAAGGGTGGCCACCATGAGGGCCTTGATGGTGTGCTTCCTGTTCTCGGCCTCGTCCCATACCACGGAGTTCGGGCCCTCGATCACGTCGTAGGTGACCTCCTGACCCTTCACAGCCGGAAGGCAGTGCATGAAGAGAACGTCGTTCCCGGCCATGTCCAGCATCTCCTGGTTCACCTGGTAGGGGGTGAGCAGTTTGATCCTCTCCTTGGCCTTTTCCTCCTCGCCCATGCTGGCCCACACGTCGGTGTAGATCACATCGGCGCCGGGGATGGCCTCGGTGAGCTTGTCGGTGATCCTGATCTCGCAGCCGCTGTCGGCCGCCACGCCCCGCACCCGTTCAATAAGCCCGCCCTCGGGCTGAAGCTCTTTCGGGGCCAGGATGGTGCAGTCCAGCCCCATCTTGGCGCAGCCGATCATCAGGCTGTTCGCCATGTTGTTGCGGCCGTCGCCGGCGTAGACCAGGGAAAGCCCGGGAAGCTCGCCGGTGTGCTCCTCGATGGTCATCAGGTCGGCCAGGACCTGGGTGGGGTGGTACATGTCGGTCAGGGCGTTGTAGACCGGCACGCCCGAGTAGTCGTCGAGCGCTTCCACCATCTCCTGGCTGAACCCGCGGAACATTATCGCGTCGAACATGCGCCCCAGAACCCTGGCGGTGTCTTCGATGCTCTCCTTGACGCCGAGCTGAATGTCGGCGCTGGAAAGGAAGACCGGGTGCCCGCCCTCCTCGCCGAAGGCGGTCTCGAAGGCGCAGCGGGTGCGAGTGGAGCGCTTTTCGAAGAGCATGGCCAGGGTCTTGCCCTGGAAGCGCTGGTACACCTGGAAACCGGTTCTTTCAGCCTTGAGATTGTGTGAAACATCCAGCAGGTAACGGATCTGCTCGGGGCTCAGATCCAGAAGAGTGAGCAGGCTTTTGCCCCTGAGGTTGATTGCCATGGTTCCTCCCTGTTCAGTTCTTGAGTGAATCCCAGATCAAGCTGAGAGCCAGGTCGGCCTTCCCGGGGCAGCACAGATTCTCGGTGAGGATCACTATGCCATAGTCTTCCCCGGAAGGCTTCCTGACTATCAGGAATATATGCCTGGAGGAACCTGTCTCATCTAGCCAGCCGTAGAGCATGTTGGATGCTCCCAGGGTTTCACGGTTGGCCTGGGAGAGAGGCGGGTTGTCGCCGATTTGCCGGGCGTTCCTGTTCTCGAGGTTCCGGTAGACTATGTCGAGGAAGCCCAGGGCATCTTCAACTGTGATGTGGTTCGGGTCGGGTTCGTAGGGTATGGGGGTGTCGAGGTAAACACCGTTGACAACGGTGCCCGTGAAGCCTTCCGCGCCCAGCCACTCGGCAATGCGTGTCTCGCGGATGCTCCAGATTGCCGCCGCGCACATGCCCCTGCCGCCCTGCTGGGCCCAGTGAAGCCTCTCCCAGAACCTCTCGTTCCTTCCAATCATGCTGTCAAGCGGTATCTCGCCTGAGTTGGAGAGCTCTATCCCCATTGCAGCCAGGGGAAGCGAGGGGATGTCGATCCTGAAACGCCGGGAAAGGTTGCGGGTAACGTTGTCGCCGCCGCGGAGGTCGACAACCCCTATCCCCCACACGGCCCCGTCCAATTCAGCCGCCCGTGAGACGGCTCCGGCCACCCCGGCGGGAAGCCCTGTGGAGGGAGTTACCAGTGTGTCGGGGTTCTGGAGGATGAGGGGCTGACCCAGGAGAACCAGGGAGCCAAGCATTACGTGTAGCATGTGCGAAATCCTCCAAACAAACGGGGGGAGCCGAAGCCCCCCCCGGTGAAGATCACGGAGTTTTTAGTAGTTGCTGGTGAAGACGGTGATGTTGTCCATGGCCTGGTATTCGTACTGGAAGCTGACCATGGTGCCGTTCTGGCTCTGGGATTCGGGGGCGATGGAGAGAGAGAACATCTTCACATAGATGACGTCGCCGCCGGAGAACGGAAGGGCGCAGAAGACGGCGCTGTCGGAAGAGTAGAGCTGGTAGCTCTCGTACCACTGGCCTGTTCCATACTGGTTGCAGTAACCGTATGTGCCCGCGGGGTCGGCCATGTATGTGGGGTTGCCGTTGCCGAACTGGCCATAGGCGCCGGAGAAGAGCCAGACCTCGGAGTCGCCCTTGCTGAGGTCGTAGGCGTAGATGTCCTGCTTGAAGCTGGTCTCGCTGGCGAAACCGGTCTGACCGCCCGTGGGGCCGAATATGAAGCCGCTGTGGTAGTCTGCGGGAGCGTAGTTGTCGTAGATGGTGTAGGTCGTGGTGATGATGTTGGGCAGGGTATTGATCGGGTTTGCGTATTCCTCGGAGGTGTTGTTGCCGTCGTAGGCCAGAACGGTGTAGTACCCTGCAACGTTGGCGGTGTGGGTGAAGGTGGTTGTGGCGACGTCGCCCACTTCGCCCCAGGTGCCGCCCGAGGTCTCGCGGAAGTAAACCCTGTAGCCGTCTACATCCTGAACAGTGGACCAGGTAAGAACGATGCTGTTACCGGCGCTGGCGGCGCCAATGGCAAGGTCCTGGACGATAGGAAGGTTGCCTTCAGGGCCTTCGGGGTCATCCCCGGCGCAACCCGACATAACGATGATGCCGAGTGCCAATGCGGAAACAAGAAGCTTTTTCACGTTTTCCCCTTTCTCTGGAGATGGAAGCGCACGCTTCCCATGTTAGCATGATACCTAATTTTATCATTTTGTCAATCATCCCCTTTTTCACCCAGGAGTTCAAGCGCACGACGCGCCGCGCTGAGAACATCCAGTTCCGGGTCTTCTGAAAGGGTTTCCAGTACGGACTGGGCCGACTGCGAACCTATTAAACCAAGACTTACAGCAGTCTCCCTTCTCACAAGGCTGTTATCCCGACCGGCGAAAGGAAGCAGAACGGGAACCGAAGCTTCCGAGCCGATGTTCCCAAGCGCCCTTATCACAGTCACCGTCCTTCCGGTGGGCAGGGTGTCTGAAAGAAGACCCTCTATTGCAGGTCTTGCCTCGTCAATCCCCACCTCGCCCAGCCATGACACCGTGTTGGAGAACCGCCTGCCCGAAAGCTCCCCCCCCTCCAGAAGGGCCAGAAGCGAGGCGAGGGAAGTGTCCTTGTTGCCCTTGAGTACCGCCGTGATGGCCCTGTGTTCGAGGCCGTCCCACGAATCAAGGTGTTCCGTCAGAACGTAGGCGACAGCTTCATCCCCGCGGGCCACCATCTCGTCAAGGTGTGCCGTGACCCTTTCCGCGTTGCCTCCCACGCCCCATTCAGAGGCCACGCTGAAAAGCGAGTCGAGGTCGAGTGACGCCGGTTCGCCGACGGGCTCGATAAATTCCGGGTCAACCTGTGAAACTGACAGGAGGTCGACCCCGGCGGAGTACTCTTCGCCCCAGGCGGTGGAGTCCCTTCCCGCCCCCAGGTACCGGTCGGCGTCGGCCATGGAAAGAAACAGGCCGCTTCCCGAGGAGCCCCTGGCCCAGGTGGCCTGTCCCTGTCCGAGGTTTCTTACCGCGAACAGGTCGTTTCCGCCCATGTCGGCAAAGACGGCGGCCGAGTTGGTGAGGGCAAGACCCTGGCCGCCGTCGGTGACGAAAATGTCGCTTCCTTCACCGTCAAAAAGGAAACCCGTGGAAAGGTCGTGGGCGCTGCCCTGTGCCGGACCGTTCCTGGAAACGAACTGGTCGTCGCCGGAAAGATCCAGAAGCACCCCGGCAGAGAGGTGGATGCCAGTGCCCTGAGAGTACTGCGCCGCCGAGTAGACGTCCTGTCCCCCCTCGTCCACAAGGATACCAAGGGCGTACCAGTACGAGCAACCCTGGCCGAAAACCTCCGCCCTGTACGTGTCGTTGCCTTCTCCGCAGTCCAGCAGCGCTCCGATGCCTCCGGCGATGAAGGGTCTGAGCCCCATTCCGAAGCCCTGGCTCATCGCCCTGTTGTCCCTGGGAAGAAGCGGTTCGTGGGGAAAGCTGAACCCCGCCATGTAAACGTCGTGGCCTCCGCCGTCCACAAGTTCGCCCTGCCCTTGGGGTCCGCCGAAGCCCTGGCCGTACGAGGCGACCCTGCGCATATCGTCACCATAAACATCAATGAGAAGGCCGCTTCCCAGTGTCCCGGCCCCCTGGGCGTGAATCGTGGCCTGATAGATGTCGTCGCCTGCAAGGTCAGCCAGGATGCCATGGCCCAGCATACCGCTGCCCTGTGACATGCCAGAAGCCCTGTAAGTGTCGTCACCCTCCATGTCCACCACGCACGCGAAGCCCAGAACAGCGCCTCCCTGCGCCACCGGACAGTCCCCCGATTCCCACGTGTCGTTGCCGGCCCGGTCTACCACCATGGTCACAAACCCGCGCCCGGCAGTGCCCACCACACCTCCCACGCCAGGTCCGTAGAAGTCATCCCCGCCCAGGTCCACGATGAGGGCGAAGGGGCAGTCACTCAGGTACCTGTTGGGGCCGGTTCCCCCCACGACCCAGGTGACCGGGCCTTCGAGCGACCATGCGACCACATCGCCCTCCATGCCCGGAAGGTCTGCGGTAATGCGGGGAGTGTCGAGCCACCGGTCCGGTGCCGACACAGCCAGGGCTATGATGTCGGAAACGGGAGGAGCAGGGGTTCCGGGCCACTTCTGAAGCAGAGCCGAAAGGCTCTCGGGGTGCATCTCGGAGTATTCCCACGGCACGGCACGGCCCCGGCACGAGAAAACCGCCCCCCACTCCATGTCGGGAAGGACCGTGTCCGTCTCGGCCCAGAGCGACCCGAGGACAAGGGAGAGAGAATCGGCAAGCTCAGCTCCCAGCCCCTCCGCCACGGTCTCGAACCTCCGGTTCTCAGCCCGGAGGAACTCAAGCAGTTCATCGAAGCCGCCACCCGGCCCGGAGGGCTGTGTGTATGCGCGACACTCGTCCATGCGGTCGAACGCCACGACCGGCAGCAGCCATACGTCTGCGAGGACGGACAGGACCAGTGAATCGGGCATGGCTACCGTGGTAGACCAGTGCCTTTCGAAGTTCATGGTGGACGGCGTCATTCCCAGGGGCAGAAGCGCCTGTTCAGCGGCTGTGGTCACCTCCGGGGGAAGGAGCATCAGAAGAACTGCGGCAAAGGGCATCTCGACCTCCATGCACGGGATGGGAAACTATTCCCCCGGAAAGTTTCGGTGTCCACAAGCCAAGCCCCGCCATGGAAAAAGAGGCGGCGACGCACAGCGCCAGTGATGCCCAGACCCACCAGGGCAGATGAAGGAAAAGCCCCTCGGGAAGAAAGGGCAGGCTCAGCCCCCAGCCCAGAAGCATGATGATGCCGGGAAACACAAGACGCCTGAAGGGAAACTGCGACTTCACAAGCCGTGCGGACCCGTCCGGGAAAAGAAGGCTCGCAGAGACAAACGCTATGGCCGCGCCCGCCACCACGAAAACAACAGGAAGGGTGAAAGCGGTTTTCAGAACTCCCAGGTGAAAAAGCGCCGTGAGCACCACCCCGGCGATGATCCCCGAGAAAGCTCCGACGCCGGATGCTTTCTTCCAGTAAAGGGTGCCAAGGTAGACCGGGAACAACGCGGCGAGTCCTGTGAAGGTCTCCCGTGCAAGGACAAGGAATGACTCGGGAGGCCGGAACGACAGAAGAAGCCCACCGGCCGCCAGCACCAGAACCAGCGCCTTGCCAGCCCAACGGGGAGCCTTTTCACCGGAGAGGGGCTCCCATACGTCCCTGGTGAACATGGATGAGAGCGTGAGAAGCTGCGAGTCCATGGTGGACATGAGTGCCGCCAGCCCCGCGGTTAAAAGCAGCGACTCCAGAACCCCCGGGCACGCCCGGGCCAGCAGCAGGGGCAGGATGCGGTCTACTCCCACCCCCTCCGGAAGCTCCGGGATCCAGTGCCTGGCGATCACTCCCAGAGTGACAGGCATCAGGAACAGAACACCCGTGACAAGCGGGTACACCCTGGCCGAAAGGGCCAGCGCCCCGCGTCCAGTCGAGGCGAAGAACCGCTGGAAGAGTTGTGGGAACATGGGGTCGGCCCATACCCACAAAAGCATGTATCCCAGCCATATCCCCGGCGAGTAAGCCTGGCTTCTGGTGAAAAGGTCGGGGCGGGTTGCCGCCAGTTCTCCAAAAAGCGTTGCCCCGCCGCCCCGGGCAAGCAGCGCCAGAAGCACAACACCCATGAGAAGCGGCATGAGAAGCCCCTGAAAGCAGTCGGTGAGGGCCACGCCGCGCAGGCCGGACCGGAACGTGTAAAGGACCATTACAAGAACGGTAAGGGATGCCCCGGTGGCGTAAGGTATCCCGAAAAGACTTTCCAGAGCGTACCCGGCGGCCATGGGCTGCATGGCCAGGTAGGGAAGTGTGAGGGCGGCCATGACAGCGAACGACGCCGTTCCAACGGCCCTCCCTCCGTAGCGGGTCGTCAGCACCTCCGACGGGCTCACGAGCCTGCGGGCGCTTCCCAGACCATGCACCGGCAGCCCCAGAACGATGAACATGGTCGCCATCAGGCCTGTTCCCAGCGCCATCTGAGGGTAGTACTGGAATCCGGTCGCGTACCCCTGTCCGCTGAAGCCGAACACGGTGAATGCACTGAAATTGGTTGCGGAGAGGGTGAGAAGCGTCACTACCGGGGAAAGTTTTCTTGAAGCCAGGAAGTAGGCTTCATCCCCCCTGCCGGCGCCCTTCCGGGCAAACCATCCCAGGGCAAGAAGAACAAAAAGGTAGAGTGAAACGATGATCATGGCAGTCCTCCCTGAAGTTGTGGTCTGGCTGGGTGGCCTTCAGGGAGGCCTGACATGCCTGGACGCTTAGAATATAACCCCATAGTTTACACCCAGGATAAGGATTGGGGGTGGCCCCCCGGGGCCTGAGAACATACCCCTGGAACTTGAACGGATTAGTATCCGCGGAAGGAAATCCTGCCGCACAGCGCTGAAAGGCCACCAATGAAAACACTGCCCGATTTTCCCGGACTCGCGGGGCTGGTCCGGGAACGCCGTCCGCTGGTTCACCACATCACAAACGACGTTGTGAACAACCTCACCGCGAATATCACCCTTGCTCTGGGAGCATCCCCGGTGATGGCGCCGTGCATTCTCGAGTCTCCGGAGATGGTTGCCCATGCGGGCGCCCTCATTCTCAACATCGGTACCCTGAACCCTGAACTGGTACGGAGCATGAAGGCCGCGGGAGCCGAAGCTGAGCGGCTGGGAATTCCCATTGTCTTCGACCCGGTGGGTGTGGGCGCAACTACCTTCCGCACCAGGGTGGGCCTCGAGTTAACAAGAGAGCTGAAGATAACCGTGATCCGCGGCAACGCCGGCGAGGTGCTTGGCCTTGCGGGGGCTCAGGGTGCCGTGAGGGGCGTTGACTCGCTGGACAGCAGCGCCGGCCGGGAATCATTCCTTCAGGAGTATGCCCGTAAAACGGGCTCCGTGATCGCTGTGACGGGTACCGAAGACTTCATCACCGACGGAATCCGATGGGCACGGTGCTCGAACGGACACCGGATCATGGGCAGGGTGACCGGAACCGGCTGCGGCGCCACAACAGCGGTCGCGTGTTTCGCTGCGGCAGGGATACCCCCGTTCGAAGCGACCCTGGCCGGGCTTGTCCTCTACGCTCTCGCCGGGGAAGCGGCAGGCGGAAGGGCATCCGGCCCCGGAAGCTTCGTTCCCCTCTTCATCGACGCCCTGGCGGACCCCGATTCCCTGCCCTGGAACTCTGTCCGTCTGGAAACCGGCCCGTGAGAACAGGACTTCGAGACTCGCTCAGGCTTTACCTGGTCACCGACCCCGTGCTGTGCGGACCATGCGGCGTACTAGCAGTCTGCGAAAAGGCCCTGGCCGCAGGTGTGGGTTTTCTTCAACTCCGTGACAAGACCGCGTCCACACGTGACCTCCTCGAGCAGGCGAAAGCCCTGGTCCGGCTTTCGAACGATCATCACACCCTTTTCGTTGTGAATGACAGGGTCGATGTGGCTATGGCCTCCGGTGCCCACGGCGTGCACCTGGGCGCCGACGACATGCCGGTGGCGACCGCCCGCAGGCTCATGGGACCGGAAGCGCTCATCGGAGCCTCGGTGAGAACGCCTGACGAAGCGGTGGCCGCCTGGAAGGAGGGGGCCGACTACCTGGCGGCAAACATAGTTTTTAACACACCCACGAAGCCTGACCCACGCGAACCCCTGGGCCTTTCAGGGGTCAGGCTTCTGGCCGGCGCAACCCCCCTGCCGCTGGTTGCCATCGGAGGCATGAACATCTCGAACGCCCGCAGTGTCCTTGATGCCGGGGCAGCCGGCATAGCCGTCGTCTCCGCCATCATGTCCGCCCCCGACCCCGGCCTGGCCGCCCGACATTTGGGGGACACCGTACTAAACTATTCTTATCAAAGTTGATTATTTCTTTAAGAATATCCAAACAACCGCTTTAGTTTCCATGCTCCGTAAAACCGTACCTTAATATTCTTAAAGAATTCAGGGCCGTTTTTGCGAATAGTTTAGTATGGTGTCCCCCAAATGTCGGGCGGCCAGGCCGGGGTCGGGGGCGGACATGATGGCGGAGACGACGGCTATGCCGGCTGCCCCGGC
>JAWOHL010000095.1:0-8233 GCA_046485185.1 Candidatus Fermentibacteraceae bacterium | reverse complement strand
ACTCAGTACAAAGACCAACATACTCCCGGTCTTCTTCCGACCGGGTTACCCGGTATGTGTAAAGGTCATTCCCCAGGGACATCTTCTTCGCGCAACCTCTATGGCTTTGAGAACCTGTTTAACCTGACAGGTTTTTGCCTTGATCAAGTCCTGGAAGGAAACATCACCGGTTTTCTCCATGAAAGGAAGCTGAGATGAAGACATTCGTGTCAATTACGACCCGCATTTTTCGATCACACTTCACTTATAGCCTTCTCAACATCGTCAGATGTCATCCCTGCTTCACAGGCTGCTTCGTGTGCCTTGAGAATCATCTCTTTGAACTCGGTTGGAGAGGGAGGTGAAATTGTCTTCAGAACTACAACATCACCCTCACCAAAGACAACGAACCTCGTCCCCGCCTTCAGATGGAGTGCATCCCTTATCTCCTCGGGGATAACGATTTGGCCCCTGGATGACATTTTCGTTGTAGCTACCGTGTTCATGGGCATTCCAATCCTTTGGGTCTATCATCTTACCAGTAAGACTATACAACCCGTGATTGAGAAGTCAGTCATGAGAGAGGGAACACTTCGAATGAGCCGATTCATCTCGCTTCCCTGACGAGGGGCAAGGACAGCCAGTGTAATCCATGTGTTGCACTGCTTCGATGCATATCCAACCATCGGGAGTCAACCGAACCGGTAACATTTCTTTCCGGTCTGACCCCGATGTGGTAACGAAAACTGCCGGTTTCGTACGTGAGAGGTTTTTTGCACCTGACCCCGGGAGCATGAGAAAGGCTCAGGCGATTGCGCTCAGGGAGTTGCCGGGGCGAGGGTCTTCCTTCTTACTGCGCTGTGGCGCAGGAAGAGGATGCCCGCCAGAAGGAAGAACCCGGCGGACATGGCGAAGTTGGCGGTGTAGCTCGCGATCTGCATCACCGCGCTTCCCAGGACCGGTGCGATGAAGCCCCTGAGGGCGGTGGCCGTGACATGGAAACCCTGGTAGGTGGCGGCCTTGCCTTCAGGGGCGAAGTGCATGCTGCTCATGTTCCAGGAGACCTGGACACCTGCCATTCCCGCGGTGTACAAAAGCCATGCGCTGTAGAAGAGAACAACACCCTGGGCCGGGAAAAGGCTCGACGCCACCAGAAGCAGCGGGTAACCCGCAAGTATCAGGCACATGTGCCCCGTGAAGCGGAACGGCCTTATCCTCTCGAGGCCGGCGCCCAGAAGGGGTCCGAGGAACACCAGCCCTATCTGGCCAAGGACCCCCTTTGCGGTGGCGTACTGCTCGTACGACAGGTGCAGAACGTCACGGGCGAAGAAGGGGATGGCGGGCTGTATCCCCATGAAACCGAAACCGTAGAGCATGAAGAAGCTCTCGAACAGAACGAACTCCCGGTCTGCCTTGAAGATGGTTTTCAGCCCCTTCAGCATCTCTTTGATCGATGCCGACTGCTCCTGTCCGGTGTTCCTGAGGCCCCTCACCATGAATGCCATGAAAAGGGCCTGCCCGGCGCCGAAAATCCCTTCGGCGAAGAACAGCCAGCGGTAGAACGAGAAATCCGCGTCGAGGAGTGCCCCCACCAGGATGCTTGCCGGAAGGCTTATCAGGTTGAAAAGGCTCATTCCCCAGCCGAAGAGGACTCCCCTGTTGCCCTTCCTGTAGCGGTGCCTGAACGCGGCGTTCATGCCGGGGATAACGACGCTGTTGGAGCCGAAGAAGAGAAGGAGCAGCAAAAGCATTGTGTTCACGCTGGATGAGAAGAGCATGAAGGCGACTGAAAGCCTCATGGCTGTTCCGACAAGCATGGCCCTGAAGTGGCTGTTGGTGCTGTCGAGCCAGTGGCTCGCCAGAACGCTGAACAGGTTGCTCACGGGCCAGATCATGGCAAGGATGGTGATCTGGGTGACCGATGCGCCCAGGCCATTGCCGGCAATGTAGTCGTGGTTGAGCACCACGCCCGATGCAACGGCCCCCAGGGCCTGGCTTGTCATGTGAAGCCTGAAGGCGCGCTTCTCGCCGGGCGTGAGCGACACCTTCAAAAACCTCACCAGGCGGGACCCGAAGCCCTGGCCCTCGGGGAACATGCCCTACTCCTCCTTCAGGATGCCCGCTCTCCTGAGATGAACTACCACAGCCTCAACTGATTCCTCAGGGGTCTCGAGGTGGGTGTGCAGCACCAGCTCGGGATTGACGGGCACCTCGTAGGGCGCGTCGATGCCCGTGAACTCCTTGATCAGCCCGAGCCTTGCTTTCTTGTAAAGCCCCTTGGGGTCACGTTCCTCCGCCACCTCGAGGGGGGCGTGGACGAAAACCTCGATGAAGTCCCCCTTGTCCTGGATGCCTCTGGCACTGTCCCTGTCCGACGAGTAGGGGCTTATGAACGCAACCATGTTGATTATGCCGAAGCTTGTGAGAAGCTTGGCCACCTCGGCTATCCTTCTGATGTTCTCGGTGCGGGCCTCGGGGCTGAAGCCCAGGTCGCAGTTGAGCCCGTGGCGGATGTTGTCGCCATCCAGAACCGCTGTGTGAACCCCCTCCGAGTGCAGTCTTGCCGCAAGGAGGTCTGCTATCGTGGATTTGCCGCTTCCCGAAAGGCCGGTGAGCCAGACGGTTGCGCCTCTGTGCCGGTTGAGGGCTTCCCTCTCGGGTCTGCCTATGGTCAGTTCCCTCCATGTGACGTTCTGGGTGGGACAGCCCTTCACTTCGCTCCGCCTTCCATCTCAAGTTCTTCAACAGCCTGTTCGAGTTTACCCGTGTCAACGGCCTTGCCGGCCCTCGACGACGATAGTGCCTTCAGAAGGGCCTCGAGGGGCATGAAGCCCGATCTCTTCACAAAGTGCGCCGCGCAGAGAAGCGAAGCGCTCCTTGCGCCGAGGGGCGCCCTGTAGTCCCTGATGACCGTTTCCGCGCCTGTCCCGGGTACCTTGAGCTCCGAATCGATGAAGATCGTGCCTGAGTTCATCTTTTCAAGCCTTGCAAGGGCCTTGTCGCGCCCCTCGACCGAGGTCACCAGCGCGGCATCGATGCACGTGATGCCCGTGTAGTGTATCTCTTCGGTGGAAATGATAACCTCGGCCAGTGAGAAACCCACCCCCACAGTGACTGGGTAGCTGCCCTTTTTGGTCACGTGGAGGCCGCACGAGATGGCCGCCTGGGCCAGAAGCTCGGCCGTTGACTGCACCCCTTCGCCAGCCGACCCTGCCAGGATGATGGAAACCTTCCCCGAGAGTTTGTGGCCGAATTCGACAGCGGGGGTGGGGACATCCTTCAGAAGGCTCTCGGTGTTCTGGCGCACCGTGGGGTGGAAGGGTTCGGCAGACTCGTTGCGGAGCAGGACGGGGGCCAGCCCGGCGCCCTCGGTGATCTCGGGCAGCTTGCGGCCCGGGTTGAACTTGACGCCGTAGCTGGGGCAGAGCTCGACGGCCTCGATCAGGGAGAAACCCCTGACCCTGAGCGCCTCTTCCAGCGCGTCGGTCACGTCGCCCGCCGCGATTATCCTGCGGGCGTATGCTGCGCCGATGCCGTGGACCATCTTCACAAGGTCCATGCCGCTGTCGGGCCTGCCCTCGGGCATCGTGGACGTCTTGAAACCGCAGGGGGTCAGACCCGATGGCTGCCCTCCCGTCATACCGTAGAGCATGTTGTTGTGCACAATGACCGTCATGTCGATGTTCCGGTGGGCGGCCTCGATGATGTGGTGAAGCCCGATGGTCGCGCCGCCGTCGCCCAGGAGCACCAGTATCTTCTTTTCGGGGTTCGAGAGCCCCATGGATATCCCGGTGGCGAGGGCCACCGACCTTCCGTGGAGGCCGTGCACCGTGTGGGCGTTGAACTGCTTGTCGATTATGCCTATGCAGCCGATGTCGGTAACCACGACAAGGTCCAGCGGTGTCAGGTGGTCAAGCCTTTGAAGGGCCTTTTCGATGCCCCTTGCCAAAAGCCCGTGGCCGCAGCCCGCGCAGAACGGAAGGTTTTCGGTGGAAAGGAAGCCCTGGCTCATTTCTCCACCTCCGCTTCTATCTCATTGGGGGATATGAGCCTTCCGATACCGTTCACCCCTGACACACCATTCCTCCCGTTTTTCCCGAACAGGATCTCCCTGTACTGACCTCCCTGGTTCTCCTCGGCGATTATCACCCTTGAGTACCCTTCCATGATCCGGAGGTACTCGGTGGGAACGGGGAACAGGGTCTTTGCCACGAGGAGGGAGACCGGTCTTCCCCGTTTCTCAAGCGATGCCGCGGCTTCCCGTGCCGCTGCGGCAGTGATGCCGAAAGAGAAGATCAGGATGTCCGATTCACGCTTGTCGTACTCGTAAAGGGTGTACTCGTGAAGGTTGTGTTCCGTCTTGAAACGGAGCCTTCTGGTGTTCTCCAGGGCTTCGGGGGTGGAGTGCTGAAGGCTGGCGTTCATCTCGTGGGTGCTGGCGGTGAACCTCACCTGATGCACGGTATCGCCAACGGGCAGGAACGGCGGCACCCCGTCGGCGCCTGCTGCGTAGGGCAGGTAGGCTTCCGAACCCGAGTAAAACTCCCTGGGAACCCTCTCAACGGGCTCGAGCCTCGAAAGGTCGTAGCTCTGAAGGGTCATCACCATCTCCTTTGAGGAAAGGAGAAATACCGGGCAGCGGAGCCTTATGGCAAGCCTGACCGCCTCGGTGGAAAGGATGTAGCAGTCGTCGAGGCTGGAGGGGCAGAGCGTGGGTATGGGCTGCCCGCCCGAGTTGATGCCGTGCAGAAGCGACAGATCACCCTGGGCGCCGCACGTGGCGGTGCCGGTGGCGGGGCCGAGCCTCTGGACCAGCATGACGACCATGGGAAGCTCCATCATGAAGGCCATTCCGATGGACTCTATCATCAGGGCCAGGCCGGGGTACGAGGTTGCGGTGACGGGGAACCGGCCCGCGGCGGAAAAACCGCTCATCCACTGAAGAGTGGTGATCTCGTCAGGCGCGGGCAGGACCATGGGAAAGCGCCGGCTGGAGTAGGCGTAGAGAAGGTTCGCCGGGGTTATGGGGTAGCCCACGAACACTTCGGCGCCTGCCTGCACCGCCGCCTCGATCATGAGCCTGGAACCGTCTATGAAGGCAGTTTGCTTCTCCATGTCACGCCTTCCTCCGGAACAGCCTGTCCCCCAACGAGGAGAGAACGATGACGACCAGTGTGGTTATCACTGCGCCGTAAGTCTTGTCGATCTCGAACCATCCACGCTGCTGGGCAAGCATCGTGACGAATACCGCGACGGTTCCGATGATGAACGAGAGCTTCACGCCAAGGGGGGTGACCAGTTTCCGTGAATAGAGGCCCGTGACTATCACGATGGCCCCGATGGCCCTGATGGCGTAGGAGATGTAAGCCGTGTCGAGCACCGCGCCCTTGAGGAAGATGGCCATGGGAACCGTGAGGACACTCACGAGCACCACGAGTTTGCGGGCCGTGGATATGATCTTCGCGTCATCGGCCTTCTTGTTGATGATACCGTGGTAGATGTCCTTCGCGGCTATCGTCACCACGGCGAAGTTCACGGGACCCACGGTAGACAGGATGGCCGCAAGCACGCCCGCCAGGGCAAGCCCGCCCAGCACGGGGGGGATGAAGGCGGGGGTCTGAAGAAGGGTTGGAAGCGCTGTCTTGGCAGTGACCTCAACGCCCTCGGGGATGAAAAGCCCGGTTCGGGCGTAAAGGCCCAGGAAAGCGGTCATTACGCCAAATGGCGCAACGATGAGGCCCGCGAGCATTGATGCCTTGCGGGCCGTTTTCACGTCACGGGCAGCGAACACGGGCTGAATGCTGGCCTGGGCAGCCATGCCGCCCAGAAGCCCTCCGACAAGAAGGGCAATGGCGGCGTTGGTGCCTGCACTGAAGGGGTTGTAAAGGTTTTGGGGGGCGCCGAGAGAGATCAGTGTATCGGACAGCCCCGAGAAGCCCCCGACCTTGCCCAGACCGATTACGAAAGCTATCCCGAGTCCCAGGAACATTGTGACCAGGTAGAGGATGCCGGTGATGGCCAGGGCGTGCATGCCGCCCAGGTAGGTGTAAACCATTATGAGGCCCGCGGAGATCACAACGGCCCAGTTCCAGCTGACCCCGAACAGGGGTGCCATGACGCTGGCGCAGGTCTGGAGCTGCACGTACGCAAGGGTGATGTAGGCGATGAGGAAGGCCACGGCGCTTATGGAGCGGGCCTGGCTTCCGAAGAGGGTCTCGATCATCTCGCTGACCGTGTGCACGTCTTTCCGGCGGTAGTGGGCCGCCACTGTGAACCCGATAACCACCATGCCTATGGCCGTTGAGATGTTGTAGAAGATCGGCTGAAGTGAAAGGGTGTTGAACGCCCTCTCGCTGACCCCTATTGTGCTCATCCCTCCAAGCCATTCAGCAGCAACAACCACGGCGCACACCATGGTGCCGAGGTTCCTTCCCGCAATAAGGTAGTCGCTCGCGGATTTGCTGGCGACTTTCCGGGTGAGAAGGCCCATGCCCACCACCAGCACGAAATAGCCAAGGATGATAATGGCATAGATATTCATTTGGCCCGCCTTGCTATGTTAAAAACGAACGTTCAGTACTGTTAAAGTGTTCTGCCTTCGGCTATGGCCCTTGCCATAGCCATTGAGTTCAAACGGTTCCTGCCGTCGTCGGAACGGGAGTTGAGCACCGCCGGCACCCTTGCCCCGAATACCAGCCCGCCCCAGGAGGCCCCGCCGTGGAACTTGTAGCTTTTGGCCAGGGAGTTCGCGGTCTCGAGGTTGGGGGCCAGTATCATGTCGGGCGCCCCGCAGACGACTGAGCCGGACAGGCCCTTGGTCGCCGCGCATTCTGCCGAGATCAAGGCGTCGTAACCCAGCGGCCCCTCGACCGTAAAACCCTTGAGCTGCCCCCTGAGGGACATCACCGAAAGGGCGGCCGCGTCAACGGTTGCCTGCATCTTGGGGTTCACCGTCTCGACGGCTGCCAGGGCCGCGACAAGAACGGGCTTCACACCCAGTGCGTTCCAGAGGGGCCTTGTGTTCTCGATGACCGCCGCCTTCTCCTGAAGGGTGGGAAGGATGAGGATGGCGTTGTCTGTTATGGCCAGAAGCTTCGGGTAAGAGGGCATCTCGAAAAGGCTCAGGTTGGAGAGGACCGACGAGGCCCTTATGCCGTTCTCCGAATCGAGGATAGCCTTTATGTAAGCCTCGGACTTCACACTGCCCTTCACCAGGATGAGCGCGCCGTCTTCCCGCACGGCCCTCACCGCAAGGGCGCTCATCTGCTGGTCGTTGGCCGCGGGGATGATCTCGTACATCGAAGGGTCGTCTCCCGAGAGGGCAACGGCCTTTTCCACAGGGTCCTCTGGGCCGGTGAGGAAGCACTTGCCGATGAACCCCAGTTCGTGCCCTTCCCTGAGGCTGGCCATGACACGGTCATCCGCGGCGCCGGCCACGGCAACGGGCACCGGGGAAAGCCCCGAGACGGCGCTGATCAACTCCTGAAAGTTCCTGATGCTCATCTTTCCTCCAAGATAAAGATCACCCGGTGACCGGGCTGAACATTCCCTGCGAGTCCCTGAACTGATGGAGCGGGTCGATCTCCCGTTCGGACAGTATGCACGCCGGCCAGAAGAGGGGCGCCTCGGTTCCCCGAAGCACCCTCTGGATGCTTGATGCGATGGCCTCGTTCTCGTTCTCGCCCGGGTACAGGTAAACGGGGGCCACCCTTCCGCACTTGCGCACGATCTCGGCGGAGAGGTGCCCGGCGTTCGCCACGCCCCCTGTGACCACGATCCCGTGCAGGTCGAAATCCAGCACCGAGGCCATGGCCCCTATCTCCTTCACGATCTGGTAGATCATTGCATCGTAGATGAAGGCCGCGAAGGCGTCGCCGGATTCCGCCCTGCGAACCATCTCCCTGATGTTCTTGGTTCCCAGGTAGGCGTAAACGCCGCCGGCGCCGTACAGCTTCCTGTAGAGCTGGTCGCGGGTGTAGCGCCCTGAGAAACAGGCCTCGAGCAGGGGAATGGGAGGTATGCCGCCAGCCCTTTCCGGGGTGAAGGGCGCCCCCTCCATCCTGTTGTCGCTGTCGATTATCCTTCCGCCCAGTACGGGAGCTATCGAGTAGCCGCCACCCAGATGGCACGCCACGCACCTTATCTCTTCGAACCCGAGGGAAAGCTCCCTGGCCAGCTTGCGCACCGTGGCCCTGATGTTCAGGGCGTGAACGAAGGAGAACCGGGGGAAGTCGGGCGCCCCCGAGATGCGGGC
>JAWOHL010000104.1:0-37034 GCA_046485185.1 Candidatus Fermentibacteraceae bacterium | reverse complement strand
CGAGGTGGTAAGACTGTCCCGCAGGAACCTCAGAAGCTACCTCGTGACGGCGTGCCTCGCGGGGCGCCCCTACGACCCCGAGGTGCCCGGCGTTCCCGTGATGGAAGAGATCGGCATGGTCTCAGGCAGTTTCACCGTGGACTGGAGCGATGCCGCCAACGCCTCTTCCTACGCCCTTCAACGTCTTGCGAGCTACCAGGTTCCCCTGAACGATACCGGAGATTCGGGCCCCTTCGACAAGGTGAACTGGATAATGACCGGCGCCCAGTACCACAGCCCCGGTCAGTGCTACCGGTCCAACGGAACGGGTGCCATGACCTGGCAGCAGACCGTTACGATCCCTCCGGGCGGGGGGGGACGGATCAGCTTCTGGAGCATGCAGAACATCGTTCCGGAGAGCTACCAGGGGGCTTTCAGCTACAGCCCCGACGGCGGCGCGAACTGGTACTACCTTCAGACATTCGGCCGCAACGACATGAACTGGCGCCTGAACATCCACGAGCTCGATGAATGGCAGGGCAAGACACTTTCCTTCAGATGGGAGAGCTACGGCCCGGCGGGGAGCTGCGCCCTTTACATAGACGACATCAAGGTGGAGGTGTGGGAGGCCAACACCATTCAGGCCGACGGACTCGGCTCTTCCCAGCACACGGTCAGCGGCCTTCCCCTTGGAGATTACTGGTTCAGGGCGTGGGCGGTCGACGACTCGTTCGGGCCGGGCTGGCCCGCCGACCCGGTACACGCCCAGGTGGTGGGCGTGGGGGTGGAAGAGACGTCTCTAATCCTGGTCGGGGACTCCTTCCTTCTTGGGTTGGTCACCCCGAGCCCTGTCAGAACCACCGCCATCGTCCCGGTATGCCTTGGCTCAACCGATGGGGTGTCGCTGGTTCTGCTGGATGTGGCGGGAAGGGTGGTGGAAGACCTGACGCCGGGCATTGTGGCAGGTAATGCGAACATTCCCCTGGATGTTTCCGGGATGAGGGCCGGCATCTACTTCGTCAGGCTCGCCGGGCCCTCGGGTGTGCGGACCGCACGAATGACGGTACTTCCATAAAAAGCCCGCTGAAGGAGGCGGAGAAGGCATCGAAGAGGCTTTTTTCAGCCTTTCTCCGGCTGCTTGTCAATGCCCGTCCAATGCGGGGCGCAGACCTTTCGGGGGCGCGTTCGGTTCTGTTCCTTCGCTACGACAGGCTGGGGGATATGGTGATAAGCACCGGTCTATTCAGGCTGGTGAAGGAGGAGTTTCCCGGCATCAGGGTCCACGTGCTGGCGTCGCCTTCCAACTGCTGCGTGATCCGGAACGACCCGAATGTCGACGGGATAAGCGTTTTTCGCAAGAAGAAGCCACTGGAGCTTCCCGGGCTTTTGCGCTCCCTGAGACGCCACCGGTTCGATGCGGTCGTGAACCTTGTTTTCTACCCCTCCTTCACCGGAGCCGTAATCGCCCGGCTCAGCGCTCCCCGGAGGGCCGTCAGGGTCCGTGTCGCCACTGAAGACAGCCTTGACCATTTCTACAACGTGAATATCCGACGCAGTATCTGGGGTGGTGCGAAAAGGACCATGCTGGAGGAGACGGTATCGATCCTCGAAGTGCTTGGCGGAAGCCTCGAAGGCAGGGATATCCGCCCACTGCTTTTCCCGGGGGAAGGCGTTGCCGGAGCTGCACCCTGCGAGCCTTCCGGGGGGGGTAGAAGGATCGGGGTGAACCTGCCCGCGGGAGACGCTTACAGGGAATGGACCCTTGAAAAATGGACCGAAGCCGTTCAAATGATGCTCGAGCGGTTCCCCGGGATCACGGTGCATGCGTTCACACCACCTTCCGACCCGAGGGGCGCGCAGCTTGCGGAGAGGTTCCCCGGTGGGAGGGTATTGGCCGCGAAGCCTTCGTCCGACATACTGGAAGTCTGCGCCGGGCTTTCTCGAATGGATGTTCTGGTGACGCCGGACACTGCCATGGTCCACATGGCTGACGCCCTTGGTGTCCCGGTTGTGGCGATGTACATTTCCCGTGAGAAACTGACGCTCTGGAAGCCTTGCAGGGTGGCGTTCGAAGCTGTGGTCTCGCGCGACGGGACCATGGACTCAATAAGCGCCGGGGATGTGGTGAATGCCCTGGCGGAGATGATGAAGGAGAGAAACTGAGGAACATCCTCTTTTCAGCCACCAGGCAGTTCAATCCGGGCGACGAACTCATCCTCTTCGGAGTGCTGAACGTATTGGATGCGCTGGGAGTGAAGTACAACCGCCTTCTTTACAACAGACACCCCATGATCACACCCAACAGGCGTTCCAAAAGGCTGCTTTTCAGAAGGAGCTGGCATTCAGACAACTCCTTCTATCTCGACGACCCGGCCGCGGTCGACTACCTTGTAATCGCCGGTTCGCCGGAATGGCGCATCGGCGGCAGGATGGAGGCGCTTTTCCGGTTCGTCATCGAGAACCGGGTGCCCTGCGCCTTCCTTGCAGTAGGCGCCGGGTCGGGGGGGACCTTCAGCGTAAACGGCAGGGATCACCACCTTCTGCGTGCCGTTCTCGAGAACTCGTGCGAACTGGTCACGGTGAGGGACAAGGCGGCTGAGTGCGCCCTCAAGGATTACGATCCCCACCTTCTGCCGTGCACGGCGCTTTTCGCCTCCCGAACCCAGAGGCTCAGAACGGCTCCGGGGGTTGTGGGGCTGGTTTTCCAGAACTGCACCCAGAGGTTCAACAGTGTCAACACAGCAACTTACGAATATCTGCTTGCGCAGTACCGCAGGATAATGGATGAGCACACCTGCGTTGTGATCTGTCACACATGCGCCGATTTCATTGCCGCAAGACGGGCGTTCCCGGACGCAGACACAAGGTACAGTGCTCTGGCGGAAGACTACGAGGCCATTTTCGACGCATGCGACCTTGTGGTGGGCCCCAGGGTGCACGGTTCGGGTCTCGCGGCATCCCTGGGCATTCCGAACGTGCTGGTCCAGCACAGCGCCAGGGGGCTTACGGGATGGGGTTTCCTGTCCGTGACCGCGAGACCCGGCGACGACCTTCCCGCCCTGATCGACCGGGTTGATGTGAAGACCGAGTCGGAGAAGCTTATGGAGTGGAAGCGCATGTGGCTCGAGAGGACAATGGAGCTTGTTCGCGGTGGAACCTCCCTGTGCGGCGGTAAACCGGAATGAGGGTCGAGTGCACTCAATGCGGAGGCGTTCTGGACATTCGGGGGCCGGGCTTACTGGCGCGGTGCTCCTGGTGCGGGGCTCTGTCACGGTATTCATGGGAGGGTGGCGTTTTTTTCCACGAACCCGCCCTGGATCAGGAGCAGGTGGCCAGGCTTTTTCCTCCGGGTGATATCCTGCCGCCCTCTCTGATGTGGTTTCCCTACGTGCTCAACGGCTCTCAGCTCGGAAGATCCTTCAGCCAGCCCTACCCCTCCCTGGATGATTATGTCCCCCCCTCGGGGGAGTTGAGACCCTGGCCGGAAGGCGGCGACCCCCGGGGAGGGACCGTCCCCTCCGAGTGCCTCGAGGGGAGGCTTGTTTACCACCCTTTCTATTCGGTCACGATCACCGGGACAGGCGAGGGCATGCTTCTCGACGGGGTCTCGGGTAAAGTGCCGGGCCAGGGTGAACCGGTCAGCTCCGGGACTACGAACTTTGGCGGGATTTTCGTCCGTTCGCTCCTTGCCGCTCTTCTTCCCTCCCTGATCATTTACCTTTCCGTGCGCCCGGTCTCACCGGTGTTGGCGGTGCTTCTCTCCGCGCCGGCCGGGTACTGGGTTGCAACCTTCATCGAGCGCAGGAGGACCGGAGAATGAGTCAGGCACTTTTGACGCTCTCCTGCCCGGGCTGCGCCGGGCTTCTGTCGGTGGCCGACGGCGACACCAACACGGTCTGCCGGCACTGCGGCAACAGGCTGCTGCTTCCCTGGGGTGTCAGAAGGTACATCTCGGAAGACCGGATCGGAAAAACGGGGGCGGTCAGAGCCGTGAGGGACAGACTGAAAGAAGTGACCAGGTCACTTCCCGAAGGATCGGCCGTTACCACGGCGGTTCTCTACTATGTGCCTTTCTGGAGCATCACCTGCAGGGTGGACGGGTTTGTTCTGGGCACCAGGGGAGTGTATGCGGAGAGGGAGATGGAGACGGAGATGGACCCTTCGGGTGACGGGTCCCAGCCCGTGATCATCAGCAGGCTTGTCAAACAGCGTACGGGCTCCGAGGCAGTTGAACAGAGGGTAAGCCTCGACCTTGACCTGACAGTCAGCGCAGCCAGGCTCGAACCGCTGGGAATCCCGTCACTTGGCGAAAAATCCCAGATGGCGCTTGCCGGAATGGAGCTGGGCAAAGGCCGTTTACCCGACGGTCTTCAGGTTTTCGACACAGCCAACCTTCCCGCAGGTATCGTGGTCGATCCGGTGGTTGACCTCGAGGAAGCCGGGGAAGAGGCAGCCGGGATCGTGGAAAGGTACTCGCGGGGAGCGGGGACAGGCCTTGAACAGAGAACCCTTCACCTGTGTGTAACGGGGAGGCGGGAAAGGCTGGTATACTACCCGCTCTGGATTGTGGGTTTCACTGCTTTCCAGAGGAGGTTCGGCACGGTTGTGGACGGCAGGACCGGAACCGTTCTGAGCGGGCGGTTTCCCGCTGATGTCAGGAAGAGCAGGATGCTTGTCACCGCTGCCGGTGCTCTCAGCGCCTCTGTTCTTCCGCTTCTGGTTCACGTGTTCTCCATTGTTCCGCCCGTGCTGAGGGTGTTGATGGTTTTCGGAGCGCTGGCTGTCGCTTCGGCTGCGGGAAAGGCATTCAGGTTTCACGGGGGAAGGTTCCTTGGCGGAAAACATGTCTGAACGGATGACCGTGCTTGCCTGCGGGACCTGTCATGCTCCTCTTTTTGGTCTTTCCACCGACTCATCCTTCCTTTGCCAGGGGTGCGGAACGGCATGGGGTATCGGGAGGGATGGATTGTCAAGGCTTCAGTCTTCGGTAAGGGTATCCCGCAGCGATGACGCTCTCCCTCTCCCGTTCTGGTTAGTGGAAGCCGGTGTTACCGTTGAAAGCCGTACCACCCGTCGGGAGATTCACCAGGTGGGGGTAGAGCGGGGCAGATGGTTCTCACCCGCCACTGAGAGCGGCCTGAGGGAGACCGGCGGTTACTCGGGCGAAAGAAAGCTCGTGATCCCTGCCTTCTCCGTTAACGGGCTTTTCGACATCGCTGTCAGACTGAGCGCCGCCGTCCCGTCATTGCCCCCGGAAGTGGATGCTGGGTGGCCCAGGCTCGCGGGTGTCTTCTCCTCGCCTGACGAGGTTCCGGAGCTGACCAGGGGTGTCTGCACGGGGCAGGAGGCCTCGGCGCCCGACTGGCTTGCCGATGTAAGGCTATCGGTCAGCGTGAGATTCACTTCTCTTATGGTTCTGCCGGCGCTGTTGCGGGAGGAGACCGTTTTCTTGCCCGGGCCGGGTGTTTCCTTTTACAGAAGGAACATGCCGGACCTGGAGAGGGTAATTGCGTTTCATAGTGAGCCACACCGTTGACCCGGGGTGTTTCAGTTTCTAAAATCCATGCCATGAAGCAACGATTCACGAAGAGGAGAGAGAATGTCCGGTCACAATAAATGGAGCACCATAAAGCACAAGAAGGGCAAGGCCGACGCCGAGAGGGGTAAGATCTTCAGCCGTCTTGTGAAGGAGATTTCCGTGGCTGCCCGTGAGGGCGGCGGCGACGTCGACATGAATCCCCGTCTGCGTGTTGCCATCGACACCGCCAAAAGCCAGAACATGCCCAACGACAACATCGATCGGGCCATCAAAAGGGGAACGGGTGAGCTCGAAGGCATCACCTACGAGGAGATTACCTACGAAGCCTACGGTCCCGGCGGAGTGGCGATACTTATCGAAGTCCTCACCGACAACCGGAACCGTTCCGCAGCCGAGGTCAGACACACGCTGTCCAAGGGGGGCGGAAGTCTGGGCTCCCGGAACAGCGTTGCGTACCTGTTCACCAAACAGGGACAGCTCACCGTGGATGCCTCCGCATGCACCGAGGAACAGGTGATGGAAGCGGGCATGGAAGCCGGACTCGAAGACGTGTATCTCGAGGACGGTCTGCTGGTGCTCTCGAGCTCCCCCGAAGACGTTTTCAGGGTCAAGGACGCCCTCGAGACGGCAGGGGTCAAGGTCGACTCGGCCGAGATCGTGAAAGTTCCCGCCAACACCGTGGCGCTTTCCGGCCGGGAGGCCGAGCAGAACATCAGGCTGTTGAACGCTCTGGAGGAGAATGAGGACATTCAGGCCGTGTACTCGAATTTCGAGCAGGCGGACTGATTGCCTGAGCGCACCATCGTTCTTGGGGTGGATCCAGGCCTCAACACCACAGGCTACGGGGTTCTGGTTCTTTCGGGAGGAGTGATGAAACTCGTGGACGCTGGAATCGTGAGGCCCGGGGCCGGGGGGACGCTTCCCGACAGGCTTCGTGAACTGCATCACGACATGGGTGAGATAATGGACACCCACAAACCGCAGGCGATGGCCATCGAAGAGGTGTACAGCCACTACAGGCACCCCCGGACAGCCATCATAATGGCCCACGCCAGGGGTGTACTGTGCCTTGCCGCCGCCCAGCGTGACATCCCGGTCAGCTCCATTCCTTCCACCCACATAAAAAGGGCGGTCACGGGAAGGGGAAACGCGGGGAAGGAACAGGTGAACGGCATGGTATGCAGGCTCCTGGGAATAACCGGCCCCATCAGCCCCCTCGATGTGAGCGACGCCCTGGCAGCGGCCATAGCCTACTGCGAGGAGGCAGACGATGCTTGACGCGGTGCGGGGAACCGTTGAATCCACCGAGGACGGCGTTCTTCTCCTGGACATCGGATCGCTCACCCTCGAGCTCCTGGTTCCGGGCTACTTTCTGCCGGACCTTCAGATGGGCGAGAGCGTAAGGGTGTTCACCCATTTTCAGCTCTCAAGCGAAGGCAATCGGATACTTCCCCTTGCAGTTGCTTTCCCCTGCGTATCAGACCGGACCTTCTTCAGAAGCTTCATATCCGTCTCGGGTGTGGGGGTCAGGGCAGCCGCCAGAGCGCTCTGCCATCCACCCCGTGACGTTGCGGCAGCCATTTCAAGGGGAGATCTGGCCTTTCTGAAGGCTCTTCCGGGAATCGGCGCCACCCGGGCAAAACAGATTATTGCCAAGCTTCAGGAGGTCATGGCCGCCACCGCCCCCGACTTCAAGGGTGATGATACCTGCAGGGGCAGCAGAACCGAGGTCCTGCTGGTTCTGAAACAGCTGGGAATTCCCGGTGACCAGGCCGCACTTCTTGTTTCCAGGGCGGTCTTGGAAACCGGAGACTCGGCGGGCACCCAGGACATTCTTCGGGCCTGCATGAGGATGAGGATCAGAAGCGGGAGCGCCGGATGAGGGAGTCCATAGTAACGGGAGACGCGGCCCCCGGCGAGGAGAGGGAGTTCGCCAGCCTGAGGCCCGTGAGGTTCTGTGAATACATAGGACAGGGCATGGTCGTTGAAAACCTGCGGGTGGCGGTACAGGCCGCCCTGGAGAGAAACGAGCCCCTTGACCATATCCTGCTCCACGGTCCCCCGGGGCTGGGAAAAACCACCATGGCCCATGTAATCGCCGCGGAGATGAACTGCGAGATAGTGGTCACCTCCGGCCCGGCCCTGGAGAGGGCGGCTGATCTGGTGGGCATTCTGACCAATCTAAGGCAGGGCACTGTTCTGTTCATCGACGAGATCCACAGGCTCCCGAGGATTGTCGAGGAGTACCTGTACCCCGGCATGGAGGATTTCGGGATTGATTTCATTATCGAACCCGGTCCGCACGCCCGTTCGGTACGGCTGGAACTCTCCCGTTTCACGGTGGTAGGCGCCACGACCCGCGCAGGGCTTCTCACGGGTCCATTGCGGGACCGTTTCGGCCTGTCGCTTCATCTCGAGTTCTACACCGTGGATGACCTTTGCACGATCGTTGGCAGATCAGCATCGATCCTGGGCATTCCACTCACCACTGAAGCTTCCAGAGCCATTGCCATGAGGGCCAGGGGAACACCAAGGATCGCCAACAGGCTTCTTCGGAGGATCCGGGACTACGCCCAGGTCGCCCGGAGGGACAGGGTGGACGAGTTGACAAGCCTCGAGGCCATGGATCTGAACGGGGTTGACGAGGCCGGCCTCGACCCGCTGGACAGAAGATATCTGCTGGCCGTGATCCGGCAGTACAACGGCGGTCCGGTCGGAGTCAGCGCGATCGCGGCAACTCTGAACGAAGAGCGGGACACCCTGATCGACATGGTTGAACCTTTCCTTCTGGCCGAGGGTTTCCTCAACCGCACAAGCAGGGGAAGGGTTGCCACGGCAAAGGCCTGCAGGCATCTGGGGTATCCGGGGCCGCCTGACGAGAGGCTTCTTCTGTGAAAAGCAGCCTGCTGCTCCACGCGTGCTGCGCTCCGTGCGCGACAGTCACGGTGGAGGAGTACGCCGGGGCGGGACACGACCCCACCCTCTACTTTCACAACCCCAATATACATCCTTATACCGAGTTTCAGAGAAGGCTGCGCACCCTCGAGGAGTGGGCCGCCCTGCAGGGTATGCCGGTCATCACCGACGGCAGTTATCCACTCGAGGAAAACGTGGCAATGCTTCTGTCGGGAACTCCGCGCTGCGCCCTGTGTTTCGGGGAGAGGCTCGAAGCAACCGCGCGACGAGCTTCAGAGACGGGTTTCACGGTTTTTGGAACAACTCTGTCGGTAAGCCCCTATCAGGATCAGGAACTGATACTCCGGGCCGGAGCGGAGGCGGGACATCGTCACGGAGTGGACTTTGTCTACATCGATTGTCGTCCCCGTTACAGGGATTCCGTACACATATCAAGGAAACTCGGCCTGTACAGGCAGCCCTACTGCGGTTGTGTTTTCAGCGAGAGGGACAGGTATTTTCATAAACCATGAATTGCTTTGCCAAAGGGTATTGACAGTGTTCCCCAAAAGGATTAGTTGTTTTCCGCGGTTGTGTACCCAAAACTGAAGGGATTGGGGATTATGAGAAGTACAATCATTCTGACTTTGATGCTCTGCGCAGCAATGGCTTACGCAGAAAGCGCCACTCAGACAGACTGGAGCGGCGGCCCCGGCATTTACGGCCCCGTTTCCACTTGGGGTGACAGGTTCTATATCAGTGACGCCATGGACTGGGACACTGAACCTGGGCAGTTGAAGCTCATAGTGAACCGCAGCGAGAATATCATCGCAACACCGGTCACATCCCCCTACTACGTTGTAGCCAACGACATGGACATTGACGGCGACGTCGACGTGGCGTACTGCAGCTACGGCGCAGGTACCGTCCACTGGGCCCGCAACACCAACGGTCTGGGCACGACATGGTCCCACCAGACGGTCGGCACCCTCAGCCAGGCGCAGTTCGTGGCGGTGGGCGACATTAACGACGACGGCCTTCGAGACATCGTGGCATCCAGCGCCGATCAGAACAAGGTAGTCTGGTTCAAGAACAACGGCGGGGGCGGCGCGTGGTCCATGCCCATCACCGTCGCGCAGAACTTCGACGCCCGTCAGATCAATTGCGCCGACATGGACGGAGACGGCAACATGGACGTTGTCGGCGTGTCCTACGAAAGCGGCGACGTGGTCTGGTGGAGGAACACCAACTCCGGCAACACATGGGCCATCAACTACATCGACGGCGCACTCCTCGGCGGTTACGCCTGCGACGTGGGCGACCTCAACAACGACGGCCACCCCGACGTGGTGGCGGTGAGCTTCAGCACCGGAAGGGTTGTGGCCTACTTCTCCCAGAACCCATGGGGCTTCAGCTGGGCACAGCACGAGGTGGGAACATTCACGGGCGCCAGGGCAGTATCCCTTGCCGACGTGAACGACGACGGCAAGCTCGACATCGTTGTGGGCAGCGGTTCGGGGAACGGCAGCCTCCGCTGGTACAACCACGTCAGCGGTTCAACCTGGACCATGAACACCATCGACGGGACAGCCCCCGGGCTGCGCTCCATCGATGCGGCCGACATGGACGGCGACGGCTCACCGGATGTGATAGTGGCCTGTCGCGACGCCAACAGGATTTACTGGTTCAAGAACTTCCTGAAACTCAGCCAGCCCTGGGTGCGCTACGACGTGTCAACTTACTTCGCGGGCGCCAGGGGTGTCTCGGTGGGCGACATGAACGGCGATGGCGTACCCGACGTGATAGGATGCGCCGAAACCGGCAACAAGGTGAGCTGGTGGCGTATCGGCGGTTTCAACACCCCCGCCATCATGACCTCGTCCATCCTCGACGTGAACCCTCCCGAACCCAATAACAACAGGTGGGACTACGTCCAGTGGAGCCAGATCACACCCACCGGTACCATCATCAAGATCAGGCTGAGAACCTCCTACTCTTCCAGCGATATGGGTCCCTGGAGCACCTGGCTGACCACCGGGGGAAGCCTGGCGCAGGTAGTTGCACAGGGCGGCCGGTTCATTCAGTACCAGGCCGAGCTTTCAACATCGAACCCCAACATCACGCCTTCACTGAAGGACATATCGGTGATCTGGGATCCCTACAGCGTCGGGGAAGGGTCTCTCGAACCCGTCGACGGAAGGCTGATCTGGCTGCCACAGGGCAACCCTGCCAGCGGAGCCTTCACGGTTTCCTGGAGCGTCCCGGCCGGTGGTTCCGTGAATGTGACGCTGTTCGACTCCGCCGGCAGAGCGGTAAGGGTCCTGCATGACGGCGAGGTCCAGCAGGGAAGCTACTCCGCCATAATCGGCGGCCTTCCCGCGGGTGTGTACGCCGTGGTCATGACCGGCCCTGACGGCATCGCAGCCCACAGACTGACGGTACTCAACTGAGCTTGATCTGACAGGCGGTAACGCAGAAGGGGCGGGCTTTTTGCCCGCCCCTTCACTTGTTTCAATCCCGGTGCCCGGCCCTCTGTGTCAGGCCTTTGTCATGGGAATGCCGAACCTCAGGGCAAACAGGAAGAGAAGGTTCCTTGCGCCGTCCCTCCACAGGTTGAGTTTGGGTTTGCCCATGCGTTCGGAATAGCTGAAGGGGATGTTCACCTCGCGGCAGCGGAGCCCCGGCTTTGTCCAGGCCCTGATCTTGAACTCCTCGGACAACGCCATTCCACGGCTGGTGAGGGTGATGCCATCAAGGATATCCCTTCTGAAAACCCACATTCCGGACTGGCTGTCAAGGATCATCCGCTGGAAGAGCACTACCGTGGCAGCTGACAGAACGAAGTTTCCCGCGAATCGAAGAGTGCTGTTCATGGTTCCGGCGTGGTCATCGGGACGCCGGCGGGCGCTGATGAAATGGAGGTCGTCATTGAGAAGGACCTGGGCCAGATCGGGTATCATGTTGACCGGATAAGTCCCGTCGGCATCGGCTGTTGTCACCAAAGCAGTTCTGACAGCCGCAAAACCGGCCATGTACGCGCTTCCGTACCCCTTTTCCGGCTGGTAAACCACGGTGCATCCGAACCCCCTGGCGACCTGCGCAGTGTTGTCGGTGGAGCAGTTGTCAACCACCACGACCTCGTCGACGCAGTCGGGCACCGCCCGCAGAACGCAGGGCAACCCCTCCTCTTCATTGTGGGCGGGTATCACAAGGGTTACGGATTTGCCTTGTATCATGCTTCGAAGCTACTTCAGCCGGGAATGGGGGTCAACCGCGGCAGGGCGCAGGTGCAGGTATGCAAAGAACCTCCTGGCCATGAAAGGCAGGACTCCGGGTCTTGTGAGTTGCTTCAGTACGCTCATAAGCTGTCTACCCCTGAGGTAGAAACGCAGAAAGGCCTTTCTCTGGAGCCTTAGCACCTCCCGGGCGGACAGACCGGAAGGAGGGGCGGGGCAGCTCGTGTTGTGGAAGACTCTCCAGACGAGTTCCGGCTTCTCGCAGTCGCCAAACCACTTTGCCCCCGCTTCGGAGCCGGGTATGGGAAGGAAGTTCGCGAACTGCGCCCAATCAAGCCCCGACGAGACGGAGAAGGAGATGGTTTTTTCAATGTCTTCCCTGGTCTCTCCGGGCAGTCCGATAATGAAGTACCCAGCCACCGGCAGACCATGCTTTTTTATCATGGCTATCTTTTCGGCTGTGATGGATGTGGAAAGGGCCTTGCGGACCGACCTGAGAACCCTGTCAGACCCTGACTCGATGCCGCAGTGGACCACGTACCAACCGGCCCGCTTCATAAGGTCAAGCAGTTCGTCGTCGAGACTGTCCAGCCTTACGCCGTTGGGTGTCGAAAAACACACCGGAAGGTTCCTTTTCAGGGCTTCCCGGCAGAACTGTTTCGCGTAATCGACATCGAAGGTGAAGTTGTCATCCTCGATGTGGACCTCTCGAACCCCGAAGCGGTTCACGAGAAGCTCGATCTCGTCCCAGACCCTGGAAAGCGGCCTGTGCCTTATCTTTCTGCCGGTGATACGGAACCCGGCGCAGAACGTGCACAGGTACGGACACCCCCTTGTGGTGATTATGGGGGCAAAGGGGAGCTTCTTCAGGACAACGCCGTTGGGAAGCCCTTTGTACCTTTCAGGCGGTGCGTGATGCCATGCCGGAGTGGGAAGGAGTGACAGATCATCGAGGTGGACAGGTTCGGTCTGCCACTGATCGGTCCTGCTCACCACTCCGGATATCCTTTGGGCTGCCCCGGAGAGGTATAGAGGAAGCGTCTCTTCGGCCTCACCCAGGAAGATGGTGTCCACCTCGGGGAGGTCGTCGAAGGATGCCGTTCCCCGGCAGGACGCGTGTGGCCCTCCCAGCAGGAAGGGGACCGGCCCAAGGGCGTGCCTCAGCTTCGGAAGTTCCCTTCGCAGAACCGAGACATCGCTTGAGAAAGCAGTTATCAGAAGGGCTTCGGGCACCGATTCCCGAACTGCCCGCACCAGTTGGGACCCGGTGATCCCCGTGAGAGCGGCGTCCAGCAGGATGACCTCATGCCCGCGTTCTTCGAGCACTGCCGCAAGGACCAGCAGGCCGATGGGCGGAACGGTGTTGGTCGAACCGGGTCTTGGCGGGTGAAGAAGGGTGCATCTCACCGCAGGCGGGCCTCGTGGGCGGTGACCGACAGCCCTCCGAGCCCCCACCTGTAGCTCGTGTTGCCGGTGAAAACGTACCCCTCGGGCAGAAGTGCCCGGCTGTTGTGACTGTCTGCCGTTATGAGAACAAGGTTTATGACATCGTGTCGTTCGGTTCTCTGTGGTTCGTCAACGTAACCAAGGGCTGGAATGCTTCCGATCCTCCCGTCGGGGTAGACCGGGTTTTCAACCGATGCCAGAGCGGAGCGCACCGCACGTGCCTCCAGAAGACCGGCTACGGTGGCGTCGGGCTGCCAGGGATGCCTGACCGCTGTGATGCAGGTTGCCGAAGCCACGCAGAAGAGAATCCAGATGAACGATGAAACCGTTTTCCCCGCCTTCTGGAGAGCGGTTGCAAGCAGAGCCATCAACGGGGGATAGGTTCCCAGTATGTAGCGGAACAGGTTAAGGTAGTGATCGCGTCCCACGGCCACCAGTAGAACGTGGAAGGCAACGATCATGCCTATGAAGAGGATCTGGGCGGTCACCGCCGCCCTGGGTGGGCGTTTTCTTAAAAGGACCAGCACACCGGAAAGCAGAAGGAAACCTGCGGTAACCGCGAGCCTTGAAGGCGGGTACAGCAAAGCCGGCAGAGCCAGCGCAGCCATGAACCCGAGGCCGGGTTTGCGTCCCGCCCTGTAAAAGGAGAACGCCAGGGCGGCCGAGATCGGGAACCAGCGGAAATCCTCGCCGACGAGGTGTCCGGCGAACAACCGGATCCGGTCGGCGATCCAGTTCGCCGGGAGATCAGGTGAGCCTTCCGCGAGGTATTGCGGAAAAATGAAAAACCCGTTCACGGAGAGGTGCATCAGGCCGTTGACCAGCGGCACCGCCAGGGGTAACAGCCATATCAGCTGACCCCATCGTGCTTTTCTGGTACGTAGAAGGTCCGCCAGAAAAAAGGCCGGCGCGAGAATGATCCCGGGCTGCCGGAAAATCGTGGCAAGAACGATCAGCAGTGCGGACTGAAGTCGCCTGCCCCGGATGTAGAAAACGGTTGCCCACGCTATGGCTGCCATGTGGGCGGTGTCCGGAAGGGCTCGGAACGCCTGGGCGAGGAACAGCGGGCTTGCCAGAAGGCCGAGTGCGGCCATGACCCCCACTCTGTCCGAGCCGGAGAGTTCCTTTCCCAGCCGCCATGTCCCAAGAAGCCCGAAACCGGCAGCAATGGTGGGCAGTATCCGGGCCGTCGCGAGGCTGTCGCCGAAAACACGCATCAGCAGCGCCCAGAACCAGAGGAACATGGCGGGATGACCCTGGCCCATCTCGCCCCTGCCGGCGCCGGCCGGAACCAGGGCGAGGGAGTTGCGGGCGATCCAGCTGGCGGCGGAGTAGCCGTATCCTATCTCGTCACCGAACAGGGGAACCGACCCGAACCAGAGCAGTGAGAGAGAAACCGCCACCCCGAAGCACAGCAGCCACGGCAGGGAAGTTCTGGCGCTCATCTCTCGGGGCTGACCAGGTTTTCGCTTACAATGCCTGTGACCCTTTCGCAGTACTGGCACCTGTACGTCACCTGGCTGCGGTTCTCGAGGCGGAATTTTCGTTGAGCGCCCAGCATATTCGTGGCGCAGTTGGGGTTGGGACACAACATGACACCGGTGATGGATTCGGGGAGGGAAATGCGCCGCTTTTCCTGAACCCTGCCCTCCCTGATGATGTTGATGGTGGCGTTAGGCGCGATGAGGGAGATCATGTCGGTCTCGTTGCGGGAGAGGACCCTGTTCTCGATCTTGAGGATGTCCTTCCCTCCCGGAAGCCGTTTGGACTGGAACCCCACTCCGATGGTGAACACCCCGCCGCTGCCTATGCCAAGTATCTCCACGACCTTCAGCGCCATGGGGGTGGGAATGTGGTCTATCACGGTTCCGTTTTCGATGGCGTAAACCTTGTAAACCCTGTCGCTCATGAGATTCCTCCGGTAACCAGCCCGAGCAGCGCCTGACGGGTGGGGATCCCGTTGTGGGCCTGGCGGAAGTAGATGGCGTTTGGAAGGGAATCGACCTCTTCGGCGATCTCGTCCACCCTTGGCAGCGGGTGCATGATCCTGATCGAGTCACCCAGAACAGCCACGGTTTCCCGTGTGACCCTGTAACTGTGGGCTACGCTTTCGTACTCCTGCGGGTCTCCGAAACGCTCCTTCTGGATCCTGGTGACGTACAGGACGTCCATTTCTGAATCCTGCGCTTCTTCGGGAGAGGAGACTGTTCTGAAAGAAACTCCCGACTCGGTGAGTTCGGTGAGAACATGGGGAGGCATGGCCAGTGAAGACGGTGAGATGAAAACCATCCTGGCACCGAAAAGGGCCATTGCGTGGGCGAGGGAGTGGACGGTGCGGCCGTACTTGAGGTCGCCCATGAGACCCACACAGAGGCCTTCCAGCCTTCCAACGCTTTCGAAGATGGTGAAGAGGTCGAGGAACGTCTGGGTCGGGTGCTGGTTCGATCCGTCACCCGCGTTTATGACAGGGACCGATGACAGCTCGGAAGCCAGTCTGGCGGCACCCTCGACAGGATGCCTTATGACCATGGCATCGCAGTACCCCGTGACTGTTCTTACGCTGTCCGCGAAAGATTCGCCCTTTTTCTGGGATGATGAACCGGGATCGGCGAAGCCGAAAACGGTTCCGCCTCCCTTCAGTACAGCGGATTCAAAACTTAGCCTGGTGCGGGTCGACGGCTCGAAGAAGAGTGAAGCCACCCCGAGTCCCGAAAGAAGACCGGGGTGCTTTCCCGATTTAACCTCCCCCGAGGCCTCCACTATCCGCCAGAGCTCTGAAACCGACATGTCCCTCAGGGAGATGATGCTTCTGCCTGAAAAGGAACTCAACGGGAATCCCCCTTCCTCAATGGTTCGCGAAGCTCTCGCTCGCGTTCCTTCACTATGTCAAGCATTTCCGCCGGCCCTCCGGCAGAAAGAAGGTCGTCAACGAAACCCGGCAACCTGAGCATTCTGTTCAGCCTGGCCAGCATGTGCAGGTGCTCGTTCGCGGAAGGGAAGACGAGAAGGAAGAAAAGCGAAGTCAGCCGTCCGGTCTCCTCTCCGAACGGCAGCGGATGAGGCGGTCGGAAAAGCATGAGCAGGCTGTGTTCAACGAAGAGCTTCCTTACGTCGAGGGGGTGCACAAGCGCTGCGCCGCACCTGAGAGCTGTAGATGCGGCATCTTCTCGCAGGATGATCTGTTCGAGCAGCGCCGATTCGTCGTAAAGCGCTCCCGTTCCGCACGCTTCGGACGCCATGAGCCTGAGCATGCTGCTTCGGGTACCGACCCTTTCAGGCACTACGATGTTGCCGGAAAGCATCTCGGTCATGAGCAGCGCCTTGGAGTCGATACCGGCGGTTTCGGCGTTTGACTGCTCGGCCAGGGCGAGACGGTCGGCGGCGAGGCTTCCGAACTCACGGGTCAGCCAGTCAAGGATGTCCGACCTCAGGTAGCATTTCTGGCCCTGGAACTGCACGGTTTCGAGGCCGGCCCTGCCGATTTCACGGGAGGCCTCCTGCAGGCTCATCCCGAGGCACTTGGCTGTATCTGTCAGTGTAAGGAAGGTTTTCATTTTTCTCTCCCGTTGCGCAGGTCGTATTATAGTGATTGCTTGGCTTCGAACGCATCGTGATCAATGGGAGGAAAGTGATGAACGAGTTAGCGCGCCGTTTCGTCAGATACGCAGAGCTGGACACCCGAAGCGATCCCTCGAGTTTTTCGGTTCCGTCCACGCCGGGGCAGACCGACCTTCTCTCCCTGCTCAGAGATGAGCTTCTCGAGATGGGCGTAGAGAGGGTTCACCTTGACCAGGGAGGGGTCGTGTACGGATCTTTGCCCGGAGGCATGGGAGGCGTGACGATCGGACTCATCGCGCACGTTGACACCGCTCCCGCCGTTTCCGGCCACGGGGTCAGGCCGATCGTTCACGGGGATTGGGACGGCTCGCCGGTCCACATAACCGAGGGAGTGGTTCTGGATCCCCGTGAGTGCCCGCAGATGGAGATTTACAAGGGCGGCGCCATCATCACCTCGGATGGAACTACCCTTCTGGGCGCCGACGACAAGGCGGGTATTGCGATCATCATGGAGGCCGTCCGCCGGATGATGGAGAACCCGGAGATGAAACGGCCCGGGATAGTGGTTGCGTTCACTGCCGACGAAGAGATCGGCCGTGGAATGGATAACTTCAGTACCGCAAAGTTCGGCGCCGATTTTGCGTACACGATCGACGGCGAGCAGCCGGGTTCAGTGGACAGCGCCACTTTCAACGCGTGCAGGGCTGACTGGAGGATAACCGGGATCGAGGTTCACCCGGGCAGCGCATGCGGCAGGCTCGTGAATCCCGTGAGGATAGCAGCCGAGCTCATCTCGATGCTCAAACCGGAAGAGATGCCCGAGAACAGCTCGGGGGAAGAGGGCTTCGAGTACCCGATGGAAGTTTCGGGGGACACCGAAGCCGCAACCGTACAGATGATAATCAGGGATTTCACCACCGAAGGGCTTGCTGCAAGGGTTCACCGGATGCACTCGCTTCACCGTTTCCTGTCGGAGAAGCATTACAGGGCGGTCATCGAGATGGAGATCAAGAACCAGTATTCGAACCCAAGGGAAACGCTGAGGGCCGACAGAAGGCTGGTCGATTACGCCATGCTGGGTACGGAGAGGGCAGGTGTCGTTCCCCGGGAAACCAGTATCAGGGGTGGAACCGACGGGTCGCGGCTGAGTTTCATGGGAGTGCCGACGGTCAACCTGCCCACAGGCGGGGGATTGTTCCACTCACGCAGGGAGTGGCTTGCGGTACAGGGGCTTGAAAAGTCGCTGGAGGTTCTGCTCAACACCATCTCAGTGTGGGGTGAAAACCTGGAGGGATAGGGGTTGCCTCGACCCCTCCCACCGTCTATATCTGTAGCGCAAGAAGCAACCCGTAGAGGGGGTGCCCCTTGAAGGCGGTGCTTTCAGTAATGCTTCTTACATCGTGCGCTGCGGTTTTCGGACAGTCGGAAGAAGAACTGGCTGTTCAGACAACTGTCGAATCATTCTTCGCAGCCCTGCAGGAAGCCAGGGGGGAGGACGCAGCAGCCCTTTACTCCGAAACAGCCATGCTTCAGGTCGATCTTACCTTCCAGTCGATCCGCGAAGGTATCAGGCGAAACGACGAGTCGGTCCTGCTCAGGCTGCGGACCGCGGGTTACCAGGCCGAGAGCGGAGACATAAGGGACTGGACCACCGTCGAATACCTCACCCAGACCATCGAGCTTCCCATGATGTTCGGAAGGTACACGCCGTTCACCATGACGGTCGATTCAATTCGTGTTCAGGGAAGACGGGCCGAGGCCTTTCTCACGTTCGAGAACACCGCGGGGATCCAAATGGGACAGCAGGCGGTTTTCGTCCAGGAGGACGACCTGTGGCTGGCCGAGAGCTTCATGGGGATGACCTCGTTTCCCTGAAGCCCTTCTCAATGGTCTTTGGTGATCTCACTGCGTCGGGAGTTGACCTCGGGACAGTCCCTGCACGTGCTTTCTGTGATCGCGTCGTACCTGCGCCTCCATACGGGGCCGAAATCCTCTTCCGTGAGGTTGCCTATCGGGTTCCCGGTGTTCCAGTACGGACACGGGAAAACCGCCCCGTCAGGGGCCAGGTACACCGTCTTGGCAAGGTAGGGGCACTCAGCCTCTCTGGCCTCTCCGCACGCCACTTCGAGGGATATCCCGAGCCTTCCCGCAATGACCCCTGCTTCTTTGATGATGGCCGAAGCCGGTTCGGAGCCGGGGTCGACAACGCTGTCGAGAGTGCCCAGCCCCTTGTAGGGCACGAGCGGAACCAGCCCCAGTGCGCGCGCCCCCACCCGGGCCGCCAGCTCTACAAGCTCGGGGATCTCGGCGAGGTTGGCCTTCTGGAGGGTCGTGCTGAAGGCGAGCATGGGGAAATGCCTTTTCCCCCTGATCCTGACCAGAGTTTCGAGGTTCTCAATTATCCTTTCAAGGTCCGCCCCGCCCCGTATGGCGGCGTGGGTTTCCGGACGAGCCCCGTCGATGGACACGAACAGCGTGGTTGGGGGGTACTGAAGCAGGAGGGCGATCTTTTCACGGTCAAGAAGGGTTCCGTTTGTCACCATCTCCCTGGCGGGTACGCCTGACTCACAAAGCGCTTTGAGGTGAGAACCGATCCGGGGATTGCAGAAGGGCTCGGCGCCGCAGGAAATACTGACCATGGAAGCCAGGGGAAACACCTGCCGTCTGATCTTTGCGAAAAGTTCATGATCCATGTGCAGCCACTTCCGTTCAGGGTCGGTGTCGGCGAAGCGCATGGGGCACATGAAGCACCTGAGATTGCAGTGGTTGGTCGTGTCCATTCGGACAACGAGATGACGGCGCCTGTCCCGGAGGGCAATTCCCGGGAACCTGTGGGTCCTTCTGAAAAAACGTGACAGGGTGGCTCTCATGGTGGTTATTATAGCCCGGCTTCAGCATTGTATGTTAAGGCGTTCACAGGAGTGGAGAGGTCTTGAAACCGGTCCTGATCATTGATTACTCCGTAGACGGTCTTTCAGGGGGCACTATCGGCGTAAGGCTCTGCTGCCCCAGCGAAGTCGCACGGGTATCCCCTGCCGCTCCCTTCCCTGAAGTGGATCCGAAAGGGTACTCCGGGATCATCCACACCGGAAGCGCCCTGTCCATAACCGTTGAGCAGAGTTTCACCGGGCACGCCTGCCGTCTGGTTCAGTCATGCGTTCGCTCCAGTGTTCCCCAGATGGGGATCTGCTACGGCCATCAGCTCATCTGCCTTTCACTGATGGGCCCGCAGGCCGTCAGAAGGGCTCCCCTCGGCCCCGAGATAGGGTGGCTTCCGGTCCAGATCCTTCCACCCGGGCTGCCCGGAACCCTCGAAAGCGAGATCGTCTGGCAGTCGCACTACGATGAAGTCACCCGCATTCCCCGGGGCGCGGCTATCCTTTCCCGAAGCGCGGTTTCCGGGATCCAGGCGTTCCTCGACCGGGGCAGGGGCCTTCTGGGCACCCAGTTTCACCCCGAGTTCTCCGCCCGAACCGGGAACGCGCAGTTCCTTCTCGACGGCAGCCTGTTCGTGAAGCACGGGTTGAACATCGACAGCGTTCTCGCCTCCGCCCCGGAAAGGGATGCGGGAGCTTTGTTCCTTGGCTATTTTCTTCGCATGACCAGGGGGGAGGCGTTATGACAGGTGCACTCTTCGGGCTGGAACCGTCAGCGGTATGGAAACACTTCGGGGCACTTCTTTCCATTCCCAGGCCCAGCGGTTCTGAATGTGCGGCGGCCGATTACATCGTGGGAGTCGCCAAAGGTCTGGGGCTCGACTGGAAGCGTGACGGGGTGAGCAATGTGCTTGTTCGAAGACCCGGCACTGGAAGCGGGGTCGTGCTTCAGGCCCACACCGACATCGTGGCGGACCGGCTTCCAGGCTGCCCCGCCGACCCGGCCGTCGACGGCGTGACGCCCGAACTCCGCGACGGCTGGGTGACCGCCGTCGGCACAACACTCGGGGCCGACAACGGGATGGGCGTTGCCATAATGCTGGCCATGCTGGAATCTCCCCTCTCAACCCTTCCCCCCCTTGAATGCCTGTTCACGGTTGACGAGGAGAGAGGGCTTCTGGGCGCCAGGGTCTTCCCCCCGGAATGGCTTGCACACAGAAGGCTCATTAACCTTGATTCCGAGGAGGAGAACAGCATCTGTATCGGTTGCGCGGGCGGCCGTGATGTAATCGTCACGAAGGCTCTCGAATGGGAGTCAGGGGCTGTTCCGGTCTCCAGGCTGACAGTTGGGGGCCTTGCCGGCGGGCATTCGGGAATGGAGATAAACCGGGGCAGGGCCAACGCCATAAGTGTTGCCGCAAGGGTCTGCCGGCAACTCGGTCTGAGGGTCGCCGGGTTTTCGGGGGGCTCGAAGCACAACGCAATCCCCCGAGACGCGCAGGTGCTGGTGGCGGGTGAGGTTCCCCCCGCCGCGCTTCTGGAGATCGCGGAAGAGATAGGGGGCGAATTCGCCGGCATCGAGAAGGGAATCGTCATCTCCGCCATACCCTCATCCCCGCGTGCGGTCTTGACCGGAAGCTGTTCCACCGGGCTGCTCGACCTATTGCTCGCCCTTCCTCACGGTGTGGCGGCCATGAGCGGATCGATCCCCGGGCTTGTCCAGACATCCTGCAACCTCGCCATAGCGCGTACCGATGAAAAGACGGCCGAGGTTACGATAAGCGTCAGGAGTTCCATCGATTCATCCCGTGACGCCCTGGTCGAAAGGATCATCTCCACAGCCAGGCTCTCGGGCTGTTCGCATGAAGCCTGCGAAGGCTACCCGGGCTGGACGCCCGACCCGGATTCCCCACTTCTGGCCCATGCCGAAAAGGCGTGCAGGGAATACTACGGGTCCGATCCCGAGGTCGTGGCGATTCACGCCGGGCTGGAGTGCGGCATAATCGGCAAGAGGGTTGGCGGCATGGACATGATAAGCATGGGTCCCGACATAAGGGATGTGCACATTCCGGGCGAAAGGGTCAGGATATCATCCGTTCAGGCATTCATGGGAATGCTCGTGAACCTTCTCGAAAGCCTTGCCTGAACATGCTTCACGAACCGGAAGGTTTCTTCAGGACCGTTCCCGTTTTCGACTGCTCGCCGGTTGACCCGAAAACGGTGAAACGTCTCGCAGATTCGGGTTGCTCATCCCGAAGCTGGGACAAAGTGTTCTTTTCCAGTGAGACCGACCCTTCCCTGATGACCGATACGGTTTTCAGGGGGGAGTGCAGGGTGCACCTGCCTTCAGGCGAGATCTGTGGCGCTGTTCTCGAGGATTGCACGATCATGGGTCCCGTTGTGATAAGATCCTGCGCTCTGGTGAGGGGCTATGCGGTTCTGGAAGGCTCGGTGCTCGAGAATTGCGGGGTGTTGACCTGGAGCGGGAAGCCGGCCTTTCTGGGTTCCGAAATGGACCTTGGCGAGGAAACCGGCTTCAGAAGGGTTCCAATCGTCCCCACCATGGATCACCTCGAAGCCTTCCATCTCGCTTCGGGCGCGGGAAGGCACGAAGTGGAGGGTGTTTCGAGCAGGATGAAGTCCCTGACCGTCTGCGGGGTTATCGGCCCCGCTGCAACGGTCACCAGCGCATCACTGGTTGAAGAAACAGTTCTGATGCGGGGAGCGGTACTCTCTTGCCCCGGCCCCGTGAGGGGAAGCCTGATAATGCCCGACGGCATGGTCATGAACCACGCCCAGGTTCACGGAAGCGTTCTGCAGTGGAGGGCGAGGGCGGACACGATGGCGCTCGTGACCGACTCCATAGTGGGCGAGGGCTCGGTCGTGGAAAGACACGGCATGCTGAACAGGTCCTTTCTCGGTGCCGACAGCGTTCTGGGTGAGGGCGAGATGACCGCTTCCCTGACGGGTCCCCTGACCGGGATGCACCATCAGTCACTTCTTATAGCAACCCTGTGGCCCGCCGGCAAAGGCAACGTTGGTTACGGAGCCAACGCGGGCAGCAACCACACTTCCCGCCTTCCCGACCAGGAGCTTCGCCTGGGAGAGGGTTTCTTCATCGGGCTGGGCACGTGCATCAAGTTCCCGGCCGATTACACCCGCAGCCCCCATTCGATCCTGGCCACGGGCCTCACCGCTTTGCCCCAGAAGGTCTCCTTTCCCTTCTCCCTGATAGCGCTGCCGATCCGGCGCCCACAGGGAGTACCCGAGGGGTACAACCAGATCTTCCCGGGATGGATGCTGTACGACAACCTGTACGCCCTTGTCCGAAACGCCTGGAAGCACGGAAGCCGGTCAATGGCCGTGCACACTCCGGTAGACACCGGACCTTTGTCGGACGAGGTCATCGCGTTCACGAGGGACGCCCTGGAAAGACTTGCGAGCTGTTCCTGCGATGAGATGCCGGGTATCGGCAGGAACTTCATGACGGAAGAATCCAGGATCAAGGGCATGGAGGCCTACGAAACCCTTCTCGAAGGCGCCGACCTGTTCAACCGGATGCGGGCGGGAGAACTGAACCCGGAATCGGCGTCAAAACTGAAAGCCATCCTGCTGCGGGTCATCGAAGGCTCAGCCGCGTCGAGAATGAAGGACAGGCTGCGGGGCGAGTCGGTCATCGATGACTACACCGCAGTGAGGCGCCGCCCGGATGACGAGCCTTTCCTCGCATGGCTTCAGCATCTGCTGGACAGGATGGGCTGAGGGTTTTTCCACAGTGGCACTCGTGGTGAAGATGTCTTTTATGGTGAGTGCGACATGCGGGGTCGAAACAAAAGAAACCGGGGGCGTGAAATGAAACCGGAGACGAAGGTTCGGACGCTTTTTATCCTGTGCGCCACCCTTGTCGCCTGCGGACAGGGTGAACCCGCACCGGTGACCATCGAGGCAACCGGGGTCCTGACGGCTGAGAGCCCGGTCGATTCGAACCACATGAACTTCCACTACACGGTTCACACATTCCAGGGGGAAAGGTGGGACAGGGTGAACGTCGAACTCCTGTCGGCCGACTTCCCAGTCCTTTTGAAGCTGGTGGAGACTGCAACGGGTGCGCCCCTTGCGGAGTGGGACCAGGAGTACTCTGAAGAGACTTCCCTCTCATACACCATCGCGGGACCCGGCGAGTACCAGGTCAGGGTTTACTCAATGGCGGGATCTGGGGAATACACCGTAAACATCACGTTAAAACCCGGAGGATCACGTTAGTGGCGGGTTCCATCGTTCTGCTTGCACTCGGTATCGGCGTGCTCTGGGGCGGTTCCGAGCTGATCATTCGAAGCATCGGTCCACTCGCCAGGGAACTGGGTGTCAAGGAACTCGTGGTCACGGTGCTTGGCTTAAGCGTGCTCTCGAGCCTCCCGGAACTGACGGTGTCCGCCTTCGCCATCGCCCGGGGGGCGGGTGACATCTCGCTGGGCAACATCATCGGTTCGAACTTCGTCACCCTTACGCTGGTGACCGCCGTCTGCGCCCTGATACGGCCGATCGAGATCCGCCGGGAGGTGCAGACCCGTGAGTCGAGCTGGATGATCCTGTGCTCAGCGCTGGTGCTTGCGCTCTCCATGGACGGTGTTCTCAGCCGCTCCGACGGGCTGATACTTCTTCTGACCTATGTACCTTACATGATCAGTGTCCTCCGCTCGGCCCGGGAGGGGGTGGACCCCGTGGAGAAGGATGCCCGCGGCGGCAGACCAGTCGTTCTTCGGGCGACTGCGCTGATAGTTGTGGGGATAGCTGCCGTGATCGGTGGTTCCAAGGTCGCCCTGGACTCGGGGACCGAGCTCGGGCAGGCCGCCGGAATCCCGGCCGTGGCCCTGGGCGTGGTCGTGTTCGCCTTCGGCACAAGCCTTCCCGAACTCGCCATCAGCCTGTCCGCAACCGTGAAACACAAGGCGGACGTCACCATCGGCGAGGTCTACGCCTCGAACATCTTCACCCAGCTGGTGGTCCTGGGCATCTGCTGCTTCATCGCGCCGATCCCTGTGGCCCCGGCGCTGAGCAGGTTCGCCATGCCCTTTCTGATATTGGCCGCCGTGGTCATCCAGCTCTTCGTCACAAGCGGTCTCAGATTGAACAGGATGGAGGCGGTCGGGCTGCTCGTCTTTTACGGGGTGTTCGCCGCCAGCCAGTTCACCGAGCTTCCCACGCTGGAAACCCTTCTCGGATTCTGAGGGTTGCGCTTTGTACTGCTTCACCTATATTACACTTGCACGTTTGCTCAAGAATAGGATGTAAATATGTTCACCACATTTCTTAACTCCATGTGGTCCACAGCAGTCGAACTCGCCCCCTCACTGTTCCTCGGGCTTCTGGTGGCGGGAGTTCTTCACGTTCTTGTAAAAAGGGAAGCCATTTCTCGTCACCTGGGCAAACCGGGGTTCGCAAGCACTTTCAAGGCTGCAGCTCTCGGTGTGCCGCTGCCGCTCTGCTCGTGCGGCGTTCTTCCCGCGGCCCTGGCCCTTAAAAAAGACGGCGCGAGCCGGGGAGCAACCGTATCATTCCTCGCCAGCACCCCCCAGACCGGGGTCGACTCCATTGCGGCCACATGGGGCATGCTGGGGTGGCCCGTTGCATTGGCGAAAATGATAGCCGCCCTCATTGCCGGAGTTGTGAGCGGCACGCTGGTTGACCATTCCCGTGATGACTCGGCAGAGCAGGTGTCCAGGCCCACATGCGTTCCAACCGAACGCGGGCCCGCGCTGATCCGTGCCTTCAGGTACTCGTTCAACACAATACTGGGTGACATATGGGCCTTCCTGCTCGCCGGCGTGGCGGTGAGTGCCCTGATATTCACTTTCGTTCCTCCCGGAAGCCTTGCGGACCATGCTGCCCTGAACGGCCCTCTCGGTCTTCTGGCCGCCCTGGCCGTCGGCATTCCTCTCTACGTGTGCTCGGTCTCTTCGGTGCCCGTGGCGGCGGCCATGGTGTACGCCGGGTTTCCCGTGGGCGCTGCGCTTGTGTTCCTCATGGCGGGTCCAGCCACCAACTTTGCGACCATCGGAGCCGTAAGAAAGGCACTGGGAAGGAACGCCTTCCTGAGCTATCTTATTACCCTGATAGTCGTGAGCCTTGCGGCGGGGCTTTTGCTGAACAGTGTTTCCATCCCCGGTGTCAGGGTTTCCGGTGAACATCATATCGGTGGTGTCCCGCTCTGGAAGAACATCGCCGCGGGTGTGTTCTACGGCGCTCTGGGGTTTCATGCATTCAAAACGCTGAAGGGACGGGTGAGGACAATGACTGCCCATTCAGGTAACGCTACGGTGGAGATGAAGGTCATCGGGATGACCTGCGGCAACTGCGTGAGACACGTGGAAGAGGCCCTTGCAAAGCTTGCGGGAGTCCGGGCGGTGAAGGTCGTTCTCGATCCGGGGAAAGCCCTGATCGAGCCGGGTGACGGTTTCAGCGCCTGTGCCGCCCTTGCTGCGGTCAGGGCCGAAGGCTACGAGGCAAGCATCGGCGGGAGTTCTTGTGGTTGCGACTCCTGAGGGCGTTACCTTCAGGGAGATCGAAGCCATGGGCGACCTGTTCTTCCAGGCCTCTGACCCCACGCGCCTCGCCATTCTTCTCCACCTTAACGCGGGAAGCCGCTGCGTCTGCGAGCTGGCGGCTGAAATGGGTCTCTCTGTTTCCGCTGTGTCCCATCAGATGAAGAAACTGAGGCTTTCGGGGCTGGTCAGCAGACGCAGGGAGGGGCGGCACATCCACTACAGCCTGGCCGACCATCACGTACAGAAGCTTCTGGATCTCGGGCTCGAGCACATAAGGGAATGAGCCCCCGCACACCAGCCCCGGTTCTTGAGCGTCAGTTCATGAACCTGCGCGGGACGAGGCGCCATGTGTTCTCACTGCTTCCCCTGAGAAGGGTTTCTCGCATTGTGGAACCGGGCTGCGGAACCGGTCTTCTCACCCGCGAGCTTCTATCACTGACATCGGCACGGATCACCTGCATCGACACCGTGGAAAGACCCGGGCTCCCCGCGGGTTGTGTCTTTGTAAGGGGTGACGCCACAAAGTACACCCCCAGTGCCGATATCTACATCAGCTCGTTCTTCCTATACCAGTTGAGAGAACCGGTGACCTACCTGAGAAGGGTCAGGAGAGCTCTGGGCGAAGGCGGGCTGTACGCAGTGGCGGGTGAGTTCTCATACGCGAACCCCCGGGGTGCACCTGTTGTTTCCGACCTGGCCGCTTCGCTTCGGGAGGAAGGTTTCGACCCGGTGTTCGGCTCCGTGCTTGGGGAGACGTTCAGGGCGGCAGGTTACGAAGCTGTTGAGACGGGGGAGGTCAGGCCACTGTGGGAAGCCCCGGACAGTGAGTTTCTGAAGCTTCAACTCGGCGCCCGGGGGGGATCATTTACGGAAAACATCACTGTGCCGGTTTTCTGGGGTGTCTTCAGGGTTATGGGGAACCGCGGGTGAGCCATCGGTAACAAACCGGAACAACAGGCTCCGGACAAGGTCTCTTAAAGGGTTCGTGCCGTTAATCCTTGAGAAACCCACCGAAGACCCTCCCGCGGCACTGTATTTACCTTGATCACCCTGGCATTGTTCCCGGGGTTCAGTAGGATACCGGCATGAAGGAAACCGATCTTTACGGGCCTGTTCGCGGCTTCCTCGAGGGTCAGGGGTACTCCGTAAGGGGCGAGGTGGGTCCCTGCGACGTTCTGGCCGTTCGTGACGGCATGGTTCTGGCCGTGGAACTGAAGCTTCTTCTTAACCTCCGCCTCATCCTGCAGGCAGTTGACAGGCTGGCCTTCACGGACGGTGTGTACATTGCCGTCCCTCGGACGGCAAGCATCTGGAAGTCGGACCGGCGCGGTTTGCTCAAGCTTCTGCGAATGCTGGGCCTGGGGCTGCTTCTCGTTGACCCTTCCACGGGTGCGGTTCAGCCCGAGCTGGATCCCTGCCGATACGAACCCCGAAGCAACAGCAGGCAGAGGGGACGGCTTCTCCGCGAACACGCGGCCCTCACGGGAGACCCCAACCCCGGCGGATGCAGCCGCCGCCGGGGAGTAATGACCTTCTACAGGAGGAAGGCGGTTTCGGCCGCGCTGTTCCTGAGGGAAAACGGACCCTCCCGAGCGTCCGCCGTGTCCAAAGCCCTGGGCATGCCCGATGCCCTCGCCATTCTCTACCGCAACGTGTACGGCTGGTTCGAAAGGCGGGAGAGGGGAGTGTACGGGCTTTCCCCCCGTGGTCTGTCCGAACTCCCGTCATGGGAGTGACTGCGCCGGGGGATGATGCGGGTTGCGAGGAACCCTGACCGGGCTTCATACTATCCATGTTGACACGGTTCACGGAAAGGATCGCCATGGGAGAGACCTTTGCCCTGAAAATACTGGGAAGAGCCGCGGGTCATCCCGTATCCGAGGGGGATGACGTTTCAATCGAACCCGACCTCCTGGTGACATACAGTGATACCGGAAAGGTGCTGGACGAGTTTCGCAAAAGCAACCCCGAGGCAGCGGTGAAACACCCGGAGAGGCTCTTCATGGTCCTGGACGGCGCTGTGCCTCCGGTGGGCGCCGAAGCGGCGGAACACGGTGAGATTCGCCGGTTCGCTGCGTCAACGGGAGTAAGGAACCTGTACGAGCCTGGTTCAGGGGCCTGCCAGCAGGTTCTCGCCGAGAGCTTCCTCGCGCTTCCGGGCAGCATCCTGGGTGGTACGGACGGACGCACGAGCACACATGGCGCCTTCAACTGCGCGGCATTTCGAATAACGATTCCGGAAGCGGCGGAAGCGTGGCGCACCGGAACACTGAAGGTCGTAGTACCCGAAACCGTGGACATCCAGCTGACGGGAGGGCTTCGGGAAAGGGTGAGCTCCAGAGACCTCGCCCTGGCTGTGCTCGCTGGCACCCGCGATGTGGCGGGCAAAGCCGTTGAGTTTCACGGAAGCGCCATCAGCGGCCTGCGGATCTACGAACGGATGACCCTTGCCGGGGCCGGCGTTGACCTTGGCGCGTCGATCACGGTATTCCCCGCCGACGGCACGACCGAAGACTTCCTGTGTTCGCATTCCATCTGCCGGTGGGCCCTGTGGAGCGATTCCGACGCTGTGTTCGCGGGCGTCGAACGGTACGATCTGGATTCGGTTACACCCATGATAGCCCCTGTCGGTTCCCGAACCGCTCCATTACCGGTCGGGGATCTCGCGGGCAAGCGTGTGGATGTGGTTTTACTGGGATTCTGTGAAAACGGTGGAACCGAAGACCTTCAGGCCGCCGCAGATGTCATGAGGGGCAGGAAGACGGCTCCAGCGGTACGCCTTTTCGTGTGTCCAGCCTCCCGTGACGTTTACCTCAAGGCTCTGCGCAACGGCCTGATCGAAGAGTTCGTTCTTGCCGGGGCATCGGTTCTTCCGCCCGGTTGCGGTATTTCCCGTTGGTCTGATGTCCTTGCTCCCGGGGAGTTGTGCATCTCGACCTCGGGGTCGGGCTCGAGAGAACGGTCGGACAACGGGGAAACCCGGGTGTGCCTGACCAGCCCCGAGACCGCGGCGGCAGCCGCTGTGACAGGTGTGATAACGGACCCGAGGGAAGTCTGATCGGTTCAGAACCGGGTTCACAACTACCGGGAGGATCATTCCATGAGCTGCCTGGCGGCGCTTCTTCTGTTTTTGTCATCGGGGCTTTCCGGCGGCCTTGAGGTGTCTTTCGGCCCTTCTTTCGGCAGCCTCGATCCCTCCGAGGGGTTCTACCGGGAAAGGTTCAAGACCCCGGGGCTCTCCCTTGGGGGAGAGGTTACGCTGGCTTCGCCTCTTCCAGTTGACCTGTTCCTGGGTGGAGCCTGGTTTCGAAAGGAAGGCGTGCGGGGATGGGATGGCGAGATCGAAGCCGTTCTTCTGTGGGCATTTCCGGTGGCCATGGTGAGCCCGGTGGAAGGGCTCTCGGTTTTCGCGGGCCCCGGAGTCTCAGGCTGCTGGGGGGACTACTCGGGAACCGATGACTTCGGAAGCTTCATGGAAGCTTCGGGAGGCAGCGTGGGGTACGGTTTCACCGCGGGAAGCGAGATCTCCTTGTGGGGTCCACTCTCCTGCAGGCTTCAGTACCGTTCCGTATGGATGGACCTGAAAACCGACAATGTGACCCGCGATGGCCAGGCCAGCTACATCTTTCCGGCCGCCGAAACCGATCTTGGGTTCAAAGGGTACTTTCTTGGGCTTTCCGTATCACTGGCCGGGGGCGGAAACTCGGTCTGGCGTTGACCGGTAAGTTCCTCCGGCTTAGAATTACGAACCCTTTCGGGGCCGGCGTAGCTCAGTTGGCAGAGCAGCGCACTCGTAATGCGCAGGTCAACGGTTCGACTCCGTTCGCCGGCTCCATTCCCGCCTCAGAAGGAAACACATGCGTGAGAATCCCATAGTCAGCGGATCCGGGATCCGCGGGGTCTTCGGTCGCAGTTTCACCGTTTCGGACGCCATGGGTTACGCCGCTGCGTTCGGCGAGCTCGTGGGTGCCGGTCCCGTGGTGGTGGGCCGGGACACCCGCCGGAGCGGCCCGGCGGTGGAAGCCGCCGTATGCGCGGGGCTCATGTCGGTTGGGTGCTCACCGGTTCTTCTTGGAGTAGTGCCGACCCCAACGGTCCAACTGGAGGCAATGGCATCCGGTGTCGCGGGGGGGATAGCCGTCACGAGCAGCCACAACCCGGGCTGCTGGAACGCCCTCAAACTGGTGGGTTCCGACGGGGTATTCCTGCGGGCCGCGGCCCGGGAGAGGCTCATGGCGATTCTCGGCGCGCCCAGGCACTTCTGCGGATCCGATTCCTGCGGGCTTCCACAGCTCCTTCCCGGTTCGGTGGAAAGGCATGTGAAAAAGGTGATCTCCCTGCCCGTGGTGAGAGCCACGGGAAGACCGCTGAGGGTAGTTCTTGACGTGACGGGGGGTACAGCCGCGTCGCTGGCTCCCGCCCTGATGGACGCGATGGGTGTGGAGTGGACTATGATCAACCCCTCCATGACACCGGGGGGGGAGTTCCCCAGGGTGGCCGAACCCACTGTCGAAAGCCTTTCTGAACTTGCGCGGGCGGTGGCGTTGTCCGGCGCCGACGCTGGTTTCGGGTTCGACCCCGACGGCGACAGGCTGGCCCTCGTGGCCGACCACGGCGTGCTGATCGGTGAAGAGTACACCCTTGCCCTGGCATTCGACCACATCCTTCGCCACACACCCGGACCGGTCGTTGTCAACCTTTCCACCTCGATGCTTTCGGAAGAGGCTGCAGGCCGTCATGGCTGCACCGTTTACCGCAGCCCGGTGGGAGAGGTCAACGTGGTGGAGGAGATGGAAAGGCTGGGTTCCGGTCTGGGGGGCGAGGGCAACGGCGGGGTGATCTACCCGCTCTGCCATTCGGGACGGGACAGCGCCGTGGCCATGGCCATGGTGGTGTCGTTCCTGCGGGAAAACCCCGGGATGAGCCTTTCCGGCTGGGCGGAGACCTTTCCAAGGTTCTTCTCCATCAAAACCAAGGCTGCCCATTCCGGTGACTTCGAAAGTGCCGCCCGTCTTTTCGAGAGAGAGTTCGGCCCCCCCACCGACCGCCGGGATGGGTTATGGTACCGTAAGCAGTGGGGCTGGTTTCATATAAGACCCAGCGGAACAGAGCCGGCGGTCCGCTTCATCGGCGAGAGTTCGACCCCCGGGCCGCTCGAAGCCTCTACAGCCTTTTTCCGAAAGGTGTGCTCATGTGCGGAATAGTGGGATATGTTGGTACAAGGCCCGCGCTTGAAATCCTGCTCTGCGGCCTCAGAAGGCTTGAGTACCGGGGGTACGATTCCGCCGGTTACGCCCTTCAATACAACGATTCCCTGGTCATTAGGAAGTGCGTGGGCAGGGTTTCGGAGCTGGCCTCGCTCGACCCGGGCGAAGGCAGGGCCGCCACGTCGGGCATCGCGCACACCAGGTGGGCGACCCACGGCGAACCTTCAATTGAAAACGCCCATCCCCATACCGACTCGTCGGGCCGTATCGCCCTTGTCCACAACGGCATAATCGAGAACTACAAGAGCCTCAAGGGGAAGCTCGAAGCCCTGGGTGAGGTGTTCCAGTCCGAAACCGACACCGAGGTGCTGACCAAGCTGATCGGTCGTGAGATGAAGGCCACCGGAGACCTTCTAACCGCCGTTAAGAAAGCCCTCACAAGCGTCCGGGGAGCCTACGGTATCGCGGTGGTCAGCGCGGACCAGCCTTCCACACTCGTGGCGGCCAGGTACGGCAGCCCTCTCGTGGTGGGGATCGGTGACGGCGAAAACATCGTGGCAAGTGATGTGGCGGCCATAGTGGCCCACACGCGTGACGTGGTGTACCTCGAAGAGGGCGAACTCGTCGAGATAACCACCAGGGGTGTTCACAGCCACGGCAGCGACCCCAGGATGATCCGCGACCGCATGACCCATGTGGACTGGGACCTTTCCGAGATCGAGAAGGATGGTTTTCCCCACTACATGCTGAAAGAGATCCACTCCCAGCCCGAGTCACTCAGAAACGCCTTCAGGGGAAGGCTTGACATGACCGAGGGCACCGCGCACCTGGGCGGTCTGAACATGACCCCCGAAGACATGCAGGGGATAAAGCGCATCATAATCACGGCCTGCGGGACCTCATGGCACGCGGCGCTTATCGGCAAGTACGTTCTTGAATCCATGTCGCGCATACCCGTTGACGTCGAGTATGCCAGCGAGTTCCGTTACCGGGATCCCGTGATAGGTGAGGGAACAGTGGTGTTCGTCATAAGCCAGAGCGGCGAAACCGCCGACACCCTGGCAGCCCTCAAACTGGCTCGGGAAAAGGGCGCGGCGTGCTACGGCATAGTGAATGTCGTGGGTTCCACCATAGCCCGGGAGACCAGCGCCGGAGTGTACATCCACGCCGGACCCGAGATAGGAGTGGCGTCCACCAAGGCCTTCACCAGTCAGGTGATGATACTGTCGCTGATCGGCCTCGCTCTGGGCAGGGCCCGGGGATGCATCAGCCTTGCGGAAGGGCTGTCCCTCGCGAACAGTATCCGCGAGGTTCCGGACAAGGTCGAGACCATTCTTGGGAGGGCCGGGGAGATCCAGAGCCTTGCTCGTGAATTCACCTACGCGTCCAACTTTCTTTACCTGGGCAGGGGGGTCAACTATCCCGTAGCCCTCGAAGGGGCGCTCAAGCTCAAAGAGATAAGCTACATCCACGCCGAGGGCTATCCGGCCGCGGAAATGAAGCACGGCCCCATCGCCCTGATCGACGACCTGATGCCCGTGGCTGTGATAGCAGCCCGGGATGCGGCGTACGACAAGATCATGAGCAACATTCAGGAAGTAAAGGCCAGAAAGGGAAGGATCCTGGTGGTCGCCACCGAGGGAGACGTCGAGATCCGCAGTTACGCCCAGTGGGTCATCGAAGTCCCGGCGGTCGCCGACCAGCTCACGCCCCTGCTAACCGTCATCCCGCTGCAACTGCTGGCGTACTATGTGGCTGTGGCCAGAGGATGTGATGTCGACAAACCGAGAAACCTTGCCAAAAGCGTCACGGTGGAGTGATCTGCGGAGAGGCCTGAGAAGCTTCGGCACCGGTTTCCGCTGGTTCTTCAAAACGCTTTACAACAGCTGGGACCATCACAGCATATACTTCAGCGCCGCGGCGGTCGCGTTCAATATCCTTGTCACGGCTATCCCCCTGGCTGTTCTCATATTCGCGGTGAGCAGCAGTGTCGCGATGGGTGATTCCACCCTCCGCGAAGGCTTCCTTAACTGGCTGTCCGAACTGAAGCCATTCGTTGCGGAGAGCGTGATCCTCGACTTTCAGGGCGCCGTGCAGCACCAGAGCACTGCGGTCGGTTTCATCGGGTTCTTCACGCTGCTCTGGATGGTGAGCAGGCTCTTCGGCACAATACGCACCGCACTCGACCGGATCTTCAGCGCTCCCGGAAGGCATATGGTTCTGGGGAAGCTCTACGATTTCGTCCTTGCACTGCTGGTGGCTATCTGCTTCGTGCTTGCCGTTCTGTCAACGGTTGGCGCAAGGGTCGCGGTCGAGTCGGGCGCGGGAAGGGTCATAGCCGGAACACCCCTGGTGGGCCCGGCCCTGACCGGCTTTCTGGGCAGGGTGCTGAGCTTCTCCTTCGCTTTTCTTGTGTTCTTCCTGCTGTACTGGGCCGGGCCCAACAGGAGGATCCCGCTCAAACTGGCCATTCCCACTGCCTTTGCGTGCACACTGTTCACCACCGCGGGAACCAGCCTTTACATGTGGTCGATCTCCAGGCCCAGCTGGGGGTTCGTTTACGGGTCGTTCATCGGGGTCATGGCGACGCTTCTCTGGCTTTACTGGCTTTGCGTGATCTTTCTGGCCGCCGCCGAGGTGGCCAGCATAATAAACAGGACGAACGAAGCTAGACCGAGAACCTGATCTCCAGTATGTCGCCATCCTTCACCATGTAGTCTTTTCCTTCCAGTCCCACCGCGCCCTTTTTCTTCAGAGCGGTCTCGTCCGGGGTCTCACGGAAAACGGCGTAGGGGATCACCTGAGCCCTGATGAACCCCCGGGCAAGGTCGGAATGGATGGTCCCGGCGGCTTCCAGAGCGGTACTTCCCGCCGGGATGGGCCATGCCCTCACCTCGTCGGGGCCCATGGTGAGGAAACTGACAAGGTCCAGCAGCGAGTAGGCCGACCGGATTATCCGGGAAAGCCCCGACTCGCTGTAGCCCAGGTCGGCCAGGAACTCGGATCGCTCATCTTCGGGCAGTTCGCAGAGTTCCAGTTCAATACCGGCATCGATGGTGAGGAATGCGGCTCCCGCAGCCTCGGCGGCCTTCCTGGCGCCGGTTTCGTCCTCGATTCCCTGGCCCGAGCGGTTGGAAACCACCATCAGGGGTTTCAGGGATGCCGGGGAGTACGGGGAGAGTTCGGTCCGCTCGTGCCTCGAAAAACCGGCCTTCCTGAGCGGCACTTCTTCGGAAAGCAGAGTGAGTGCCCTGTCTATCAGCACGAACTCCCTGGAGCCGGACTTGCTTTCCTTCCTTAGCCTGTCCCTGCGTTTCTCAAGTATCGCAAGGTCGCCCAGGATGAGTTCCGCTTCGGCGTTGCGAAGGTTTTCCTCGAGGTTTCCGGTTGAATGGTTGTCGAGCACCAGCACCACTGCAGATGCTTCCCGCAATAGGGCCATGCCCTTGACCCCGAAAGCGGGGGAGGGCAGATCGCTGAAGGAAACCGTGGCGTTCACAACGCTTTTCGGGTGCCAGTGCTCAGCAAGGAAATCGACCCTGGGGTCCGGCACTTTTACCGTGAGAGGTTTTGCCGTATCGGCCCTGGACGAACCTGCCAGGGCATGAAACAGCGTCGAGCGGCCGCACCGGGGAAAGCCGGCAAGGGCGATTTTCATTCCGACCCCGTTCTATTCTGTGAAGATCCTCACTTTGTCGCCGTCGGCGCTGTCCACATCAACGGTGAGTTCGCGGAGCGCCTCCACCAGCTCCTCGCCGTCGAGGTCCTTAAGGGCCGAAAGGTCTATGCCCTTCTCCGAAACGGCCTCGGCGGCGTCCGCCGGCATAAGTGAACTGAGCTTCAGACCGGTACGGATGAGGCTCATGGGAACCCTCACGTTCACTTTGTCGCCGTCTGAGCTGTCCACCACAACCCTGAGGTACTTGGGCACTTTCTTCCTGACCGGAGCGCTTCCGTTCTCTTCGCTCACGGGTTCGGCCTCGGGCGCCTGTTCACGTACTATAACCTTCTCGAGAAGGGCTGAAGCCTCTTCCACCGAAATCTTGCCCTTGCTGAGCATCTCGAGGATCTTCATTCTCGCTTCGTTCATCTCCTTGCCTCCTTTTTATCTGCTAAATGAACCTGAACATCAGACTTTCTTCGCTGGAACTCACGTTCACCTCAAGGCCGTGAAGCCCGGGAAGGATGCTCCACAATGCCATCGATCCCGACAGCCTGGCCAGGGTCGAGCTTCTGTCCCGACAGAACAGCGAAGCCACCGAACCCGCCGTCTGTGCCAGAAGAGCAACGGGCAGAAGCAGCAGCCAGACCGGGAACCACAGTACCGGGATGGGAAAGGGCATCTTCCCGAACCGGAGAAGAAGAAGAAGCGCCGGCATCACAGAGACCTCAGGGCTTCATCGAAGGAGATCTCGCCCTTTGAGAGCCTGTTCAGCGTCTGATCCGGGTTCACATCGGCCTCCATGGTCCGGTTAAGTGAGTTGACCAGCCTGTCCAGCCTGGCCCTTGCTGTGGGGTAACTGACTCCCAGTGTGTCCTGCAGTTGCTTGATCGACCCGTAGCTTCGAATGAACACCATGGCTATCGCCTGGTCTTCCGGCGGAAGTTGCGCCAGGGGCGATGCGGTGAATGATCCCGCCACTGAAATGGCGCACTCCGCGCAGGTCAGTTTAACGGGTGTCATGAGCTTTTTGCAGGATGGGCACCTGACTTCACCAATATCCACTTTTTGCACCTCCATTCCTTAACAAAACATAAGTGCAGCTTTAACATTGTCAAGGTATGTCCTGCAGTGAACCCCAACCGGGGTTTTGTTCGGGTTGACTTCCGTGGTGTTTGGGAAATAATCGCGGATGCGGCTTGAAAACCTGAGGGGGAACCTTAATGAGGAATGTAGTTGCCGTGATCCTGGGTGGTGGCCGGGGAACCAGGTTGTTCCCTCTGACCAAGCTTCGATGCAAACCTGCCGTTCCCATTGGCGGGAAGTACAGGCTCATAGACATACCGATATCCAACTGCGTCAACGACGGGATAAGACAGATACTCGTCCTCAGCCAGTACAACAGCGAAAGCCTCAACCGCCACATCGCCCAGACCTACAGGTTCGACAGGTTCACCAACGGTTTCGTGTCCATCCTGGCGGCTGAACAGACCTACGAGAGCGTCTCGTGGTTCCAGGGAACCGCGGACGCGGTTCGCAAGAGCATGATACACATCCTGTCCCTTCAGCCGGACCTTGTTCTCATCCTTTCCGGCGACCAGCTCTACCGGATGAATTTTCTCGATTTCATAAGCCACTTCAGCGAGACCTCATCGGATATCTGCATCGCTTCGAAGCCCGTTCCCCATGACGAAGCTTCAGGGCTCGGCATCATTCAGGTCGACTCCCGGGGTGAGATAATGGGCTTTCACGAGAAACCGTCCCCCGACAGGCTTGCGGGACTCGAAAGCTCATCGGAGTGGGTGCCCGATGACCAGCCTTTTCTGGGCAGCATGGGGATCTACCTGTTCAAACCGAAGGTGCTCAACGAACTTCTCACCCAGAACCCGGGGCACGACGATTTCGGCAAAGAGATCATTCCCTGCGCGCTTGGCCGCTATCGCATGACATCATTCCCGTTCAGAGGGTACTGGTCCGACATCGGAACCATTAAGAGCTTCTTCAAGGCCAACATCGATCTCGCGATGCCCGACCCGGCCTTCGACATGTACAGCCAGTTCTCTCCCCTGTACACAACGGCCCGGGCGCTTCC